>JAGQPR010000345.1 GCA_020426625.1 Planctomycetales bacterium | reverse complement strand
CTTCGGCTAGCAGCACATTCATGTGGCCAGGCATGCGACCAGCCACCGGATGGATAGCATATTCAACCGTGGCGCCACGACTCTCCAGCAACTTGCTCAGATCTCGAACTGCGTGTTGCGCCTGCGCAACGGCCATGCCGTATCCCGGCACGAATACCACTCGCTGAGCTCCATCCAAGATCATGGCCACATCGTCCGGCGACGTGCTGCGTACGTTGGCATAGATTTCGTCGGCGTTACCGCCGTCGCTGCCTCCTGCCATGGTACCGAACAGCACATTCAGCAAAGAGCGGTTCATGGCCTTGCACATGATCTGCGTCAGAATGACACCAGACGCACCAACCAAGGAACCCGCGATGATCAGAGTGTTATTCTCAATGACGAAACCAGTCGCGGCGCCTGCCAAACCCGAGTAGGAATTCATTAACGAGATCACGACGGGCATGTCCGCGCCGCCAATCGGCAGAACCAGGAATAAACCCAAGGCAGTAGCCACAATCAGAATCAACAAATAGCAACCCGTCTGCCCCAGACCGCTACTAGTACCGCAAAGAAGTGCAATGCACAGCAAGGCCACAGCCAGCAAAATGCCATTGATAATTGGTTGCCCGGGAAAACTAAAAGGCTTCCGAAAACTCTTATACTCTTGCAATTTGGCGTAGGCCACCAAGCTACCCCAAAATGTAACCGTGCCGATTAGCCCTGACAGACCAATGGCTATCAAACTATCGAGCGTATGGTCTTGGCCTTGTTCCAGGTCAGCCCAGGCCACCAACGTTGAAGCTCCGCCACCTAGACCGTTTAGCAGGCCTACCATTTGTGGCATCGAAGTCATTTCCACGGTAATTGCCAAGTAGGCGCCAATGGCCGCGCCTACCGCCAAACCGAGCACGATAAAAACGTAGCCAGATACCTGCGGATCCAAGAAAGTAACGCCGATCGCCACAACCATGCCCAGCGCCGCGATGATGATTCCACGAACGGCCGTCCGCGGATGCGACATCTGTTTCAAGCCCAAAATGAAGAGCAGGGCCGAAGCCAGGTAGGCGAGCAATATAGGTGCAGAGCCAATCATCAATGTTCCTCGTTCTACTTCTTCTTAAACATCATGAGCATGCGATGCGTTACCAAGAATCCGCCAACGACGTTGATCATCGCCAGAACAACGGCCAGCATTCCGAGAAACGATCCAAAGCCCAAAACGGCACTACCAGCAGTGAGCATCGCTCCCACGATCGTAATCCCGCTAATGGCGTTAGACCCGGACATCAACGGCGTATGTAAAGTCGGCGGCACCTTGGTGATCACTTCGAAACCGACGAACACAGCCAGCAGAAACACAGTCAAGCTGCCGACAAGTATCGCGGCCCGACTGACCACGCGTTGATTCGCGGTGCTTGCTGCGGTACCCTGCTCTGCGTCGGAGGCAACGTCACCACTAGTCGCTTTCTCTGACGGTTTTTCCAGTGGTTCCGTTGGATCGGCAGTAATTTCTGCCGTGGGATTGGCTTCTTGGGCCTGCCCCATACTTGCAGTACATAAAACGATTGCGAGTCCACTGCACATTAATAGGGCCGTGGCCCATGGTTTACTTCTAAGTTGCATGATCAGCACCATTTGTGGTGAACTTCCAGACGGAACGAATTAGAGCTGTTGAAATCCGGGCATCAGTTTTTGAGCAGATCGCTAATCCGCTGACAAGTAATTTCCCCTCCGGCAACGACGCGGGTTTCTCGAATGATCTCATCGTCGAGATCGATTTTCAAATCGCCATCGACGACCATATTCAACAAGAATTTAACAGCGTTGTTGCCCAACATTTGGCTGGCGTGATTCGCGGCCCCAGCAACAATGTTTGTAGGACCTAGAATTGTGATCCCGTGCTCTAGCGTGCGTTGGTCTGCTTTCGTCAGCTCGCAGTTTCCTCCTCGCTCGGCAGCCAAGTCGACGATGACTCCGCCTGCGGACATGCGTTGAACGGCTTCAGCTGTTACTAGCAGCGGAGATTGACGACCTGGAATTGCCGCCGTCGTGATTACCACATCGCACTGGGCTACGACATCGGCAAGCAACGCTCGTTGCCGTCGATAGAAATCCTCGTCCATGGCCTTAGCGTATCCGCCCTTGTCCTCGGAGCTTGCCGCGTCAATATCTAACTCAACAAATTTTCCTCCCAAGCTTTCTACCTGCTCTCGGCAAGCCGGTCGCACATCGTAGGCTGAGACGATAGCACCCAGTTTGCGAGCCGTGGCGATAGCCTGCAGCCCCGCCACCCCAGCTCCCAAGACGAGGACTTTGGCAGCAGTCAGCGTACCTGCAGCAGTCATCATCATTGGAAACATCTTCGGCAACTCGCTTGCGGCCAACAGCACCGCCCGATAACCGGCGATTGTGGCTTGCGAAGACAAGATGTCCATACTCTGAGCGCGGGTGATCCGCGGGATCAGCTCGAGCGAAAACAGCGTGGAACCGGACGTGGCCCATTCGCGGATAGCCTGCGGCTTGCCGAGCGGATCGCAGGCCCCAATTACGGTATGCTCAGTTCTCAAGTAGCCAAAAACGTCGGCCCCATCGTCGGCATCTGTGCCCGCCGCACGTACTTTCAACAGGACATCTGCTGACATCGCCGATTCCAGATCGGGAACTATTTGAGCGCCCTTTTCCAGGTAGTGAGCATCAAGAAAGCCAGCTCGCTCACCAGCTCCTGCCTGAACGACTACCTCCAGTTTGGCTTTGCACAGCTGGGGGATATTTGCTGGCGCCAAGGCAACGCGTGTTTCTCCCGGATACAGTTCTTTGACGACTGCGACCTTCATGCTTTAACCCTTGAGACAATCTCGCGCATCGGCTTAGGTAGAATCGAGATGAATCGATAACAATATTCAGAAAATGCCAGCATAGCACGATTTGTGGCCGAGTAGGTAGTGCCTAGGCTGTTGAGCCAGGCAAACGAGGCCAGTCATGCAACTATTGTTTTTCCTGCCAGGCAATCCAGCTGGTGCGAATCACTTGCAACTTGCGCTTAATCGACCTCTCCGAGCAGTCGAGTTGCTGGGCTATTTCCGCGTTCGTGAAACCTTCCATCTTGGCAACTGCCACATGTTTCAGTTTTTCGTCTTCCAGGGCGTCGAGCAGGCCGGAGACGTTTTCCGCCAAGGCCATTGCCATATCAGGAGTTGGTTCGGGCGACTGCGATACATGCTCGATTCTGACCTCTTCGCTGCCAGGCGAGAAAAGGACACTCTCACCACGTACTTGGCCACCGCCACGTTTTTGGCGTCCGTCATGTTTCAGTTGTCGTATCGCCTTGCGTTCTGTGATTGTGAATAACAGGCGCCACAAATCGTCCTGGTCTTTGAGCTGAGGGAAACGACCATTGGCAGCGTTGCGACAAAAACTATTGAATGCGCTCAGGGCGATATCCTCTTCGTCGGCCACGCGTTTGGGACTTGCCCGCAACTTCCTGCGTGCTAATGCAGTCAGCCGCGCGAAGTACTCGTTCCAAAGACGATTTGCGGCAGCGTCCTGCCCTGCCTGCAGTGCAGCAATCCAATGAGCGGTGGAGCTTGTGGCGCAATTGACAGATGGCGTTGGCAGTTCCTCTGGCATCGAGAAAGTACTCCACGTTTGTGACCTCAAGTCATCAGCTTCGATGTGCGGTAGGGGAGGCAAAATGGGACGCTCCTTAAACACGTATTGTATCATGTCCGAAGTACTGAAATTAATTAAGTCTATGGTCTTGCAAGGCTTTTGTTGGGGAAACTGCGTATATGAGTAGCGATCTACGGGAGCAGATCTGCGATGAATTCGAAGCTGCCTGGGAAGCTGGTAAGCAACCCAACATCGAAGATTGCATCGCCCAGCAAGACCCAGCCGACGCGCGGAAGTTATTGCCTGAGTTGCTTGTCATCGAGTGGGAATACAGACGCAAACGTGGAGAAAGCTATGATGTTGCGGAATACTGTCAGCGATTCCCAGAAGCGTCCGAGTTCATTCAGACTGCTTTACGAGAGACGTTGGTCGGCCCACCGCCAAGCTATACCGTGGTCGAGGATGTAAAGTCCCAGACGGCCTGGACGCCAGTTGACAATCTTGAAGTGGTGGGCAAGTTAGACGCAGTAAGATTGCATGCAGTCGGTGGTTTGGGTGAAGTCTACGTTGCAGCCGACAAAGCGTTGCACCGAGAAGTAGCTGTCAAACGTATCAAGCCTCAGTTTAGCGCGGATGCGGAAAGCATGCGACGTTTTCAGTTGGAGGCTGAGATCACAGGTAGGCTGGAACATCCTGGCATTGTCCCCTTGCACGGCCTGGGACGCGATGGAAACGGGAATGCGTTCTACGTCATGAAGTTCATCCGAGGCGAAACTCTAAGCTCGGCAATTGTTGAATTCTTCAAGCCGGTTCCCCCTCACCAACTACCAGCAAACTCGTTGCAGTTTCGCAAGCTACTGAACCACTTCATCGCTAGCTGTCAGACGATCGCCTATGCACATAGCGAGCACGTCATTCATCGAGACCTTAAGCCAGACAACATCATGCTCGGACGATACGGCGAAACGATGGTCGTGGATTGGGGGTTGGCTCGCGATCTGAATCGCTTTGACACAACCACTGAAAATCAGGATTTCGATACAGTTAGCCATGGCACACTCGATTCGTCAAAAACTGCCTTGGGACAAGCCCTGGGTACGCCTGCTTTCATGAGTCCCGAGCAGGCAAAAGGAATTTGGGATGAGATCGACGAGCGGACCGACGTTTATGGACTAGGGGCAACGCTTTTTTCTATTCTGACCGGAAAGGCGCCTTTTGCAGGATCATTGGATAGTGTCATGCAGGCAGTGCGCCAGGGCAACGTCGTGCATCCACGTTCTATCCGTAGATATATTCCCAGACCATTGGCTGCTATATGTCTGAAAGCAATGAGATTGAATCCGCAAGAACGATATCAAACGGCGGCTGAATTGGCTGCCGAAATCGAAGCCTACTTGGGAGATAAGCCAGTATCTGCCTATCGAGAACCGTTCTGGGGCAGTGGTCTGCGGCTCTTACGGCAGCGGCTGCCTATTGTCCTAGCTGCAATGTTGGTTCTGGCAGTGGCTTCAACCACCGCGATATCGCTAGCATACAACGAAGAACAAAAAGCAAAACAGTATGCGGCACAACAAGCTCGATTGGCGGAATCACAGGCCAAAACGGTTAGCGAAGTTTCCGAGATCATCGCGGGTCTGAAGTTGGATGGAGCCCCAACCGGTCTACTTGGTCGGGACTACAAAGACCCCGATTTGCTTAACGCTGCCGCCAGGGTGCGCAACCAACTCGCGGACACCCCGAGCACTCAAGCGCGCATACTGGACGCAATCGGCGAACACTTTGCAATGTCCGGAGATCTGCGCAAAGCCGAAGAATTCCTGTTGCCCGCCCTAAAAAATCGTCAAGCCAATCCAGAAAACGTCGCTGATCTGGCCAGTAGCCTACACCACGTGGCTTTCCTGCGCTGGGTTCAAGGACGCCTCGGGGAATCCAGACAACTTGCTAGCCAGGCGATCAAGTATCGAGAAGAAGTATACGGTGCCCAACACGAGAAAACCGTGGCCAGCCGGGTCCTGTACTTGGTGCAGATGTCCGAGCTTGCAGAGTTATACGATCCAGCGGTTCTGATCGCTTGCAACAAACGCTTTACGAAGGCTTGGCAAGAGATCCTTGCTGAGAATGCGTCCAAGTTGGACGAAGCCGACAAGGGAGCCATCCACACCGTCCTGGCAATCTGCCAAGGGTACTTGGCACTGAACGACAAACAAGCCAATGGATTGACTAGCCTACAGCTCGCCAACCAGGCATGGCAAAACTATCAGCAAGGGCAGGCCGCCTTTGCCAACACACACGGCGTGCATCCGGGAGCTTTGTTAGCCAAGCTTTACGAAACCAGCGCCTACGGTCTGCTAAGCAGCAACAATGATACTCTGTCAGAAACGATCGAGCTGTCCAAGCAAGCATTCCATTCGAATGAATCGCATCCAGGAAACCTCGTCATACGCCGCTTGCTGATCGCGCATCGCGATGCTGAAGCCGAAGCTGCACTGCGGCAGGTCCGAGATTTGGCCAAGCCAGTTTTTGGCAACGAACCGCGGGCTGCCGACTTCGATGCCGACCTGGCCGAGCTGTTGTTCCATCGTGGCTTGAACACCAATGATCTGAGTGCCCGCGAAGATTACTTTTCTGAATCTGAGGCACTAGCAGAAGAAGCCCAACATTGTTGGGAGCAGTCAATCGGCCCTGCTACCTATCAGGTCGCCGAAGCCTACAAGAAGCGCGCCCGCATTGCCAGGGCACGAGAAGATTGGCAAGGCGCAGAGCAGCTGTTCCGCCTATCCGTGACTACCTTTGATAAAGCCCAAATTCGCGGTTACAGCTACGGGGACTATCAAGCGCGAGCGGAGCTGATTCAGGCGCTACGGAAATTGGGGCGCGACGAAGAGGCGCAAGAAATCGAGGTAGAACGGCAGCTATTGCGCGCAGAACTGCTGAGCCGAATTCCCCAGGTCGTCGAGAAGGTATTCGCCGGAGTACCAACCTTGGGACTGAAGTAGGATAATGAGTGGCTTTGCTCTACAGTATTCCCGCCCGCATCGAGTCCTGAATGCGTCCAGGTTTCCAGGTGAGCGTTCAGGCAAAGCATCAAATTCTGCAGGTCACCTCGTACCAGGCTGCCCTGCCATTCTATCCAACTCACCCAACCTAAGTTGCACGCTGAGAATGTAAGGCTCTTCCGCTACGTCCCAATGGCCGTAAGTCGTCACGACAAACGTCCCATCAGGCAACAATTCCAAACCTGGATAGGCAGTGTCATATCCTTGCAGATTGTCTTTCAATCGAACAAAGTATTGCCCCGGAGCCCCAGTAACCAAATCATCCCAAGTGCCAACCCAGCCAACCCAATCGCCTTCAAATGGCCTTTCTTCAACTCGATCCGTAGGTGACCGACAACGAAAGCTTAGGAATAATCGACCATCCGGAGCATATCGACCAATGTGCCGGTCACCGGTCAACTCGAGCGGCAATTCTTTGGGCTCGCTCCAGTTCAGGCCTTCGTCCTCGGAAAAGATGATGTGCGAATTCTTGCGGCGGGCGTTTTCTCGCAATAGGACGGCTAACCGCTTGCCGTCTGGCGAGCGAATGCACCCGGGTTCGCAAAGGTGAATCTCGGCAGAGCTGAAGACGGGATCAGGAAAGGACCAGGTCAACCCACCGTCAACCGAAAACGTCTTATACAGCGTAAACACGCGTTGAGAATTCGGCTGCTCGGTAAAGAATCTGCCGTCGTCGTGGAACATCGCCATGTAGCGACCGGCTGGGCTGCCAACTCGCTCCACGAAGCCCATCACCACGATACCTCCCCAATTTCCGACCGTCGATAGCTCGCTCCAGGTCAGGCCGTCGTCCTCGGAAACAGCCAGCCTGGCCGGAAACAAACCAGACCACATGATCAGCCGCTTGATTCCGTCGGAACCGACAACGCGGTGCAAGGTCGGAACTTCTCGGCTGGTTGCCCAGCTGTCGGGAGTTTCCAAACGCTCGCTCCAAGTCAGTCCACCGTCAGCGCTGCGCTTATAAACGATTCCACCTCGTCCGTGGCCTTTGGGGTAAACGCAAAGGATCGTTTGCCCATCTTCCAACAGGCAAGTTGTCGGATGCCCTAGATATTGACCCGCTTCGCGATCGACGACGACCTGCCGTTGAACCTGCGCATTCAGATCAATAACTTGCACGCCGGGCTCAGCCGCCAGCAGTAGCCCTCCCGCAATCCAACCCAACACGCAGACAACATAGTTCCGACGCATGTGAGAGTATCCCCAAAGTGAACTTGCCTTATACTGCATTGACTCTTTTGCAAATAGCAGTCGAGTGTGCCACTGCAGCAGAGCTAGGCGCGAGTTTCCGCAGCAGAAATATCCATTAAAGCACGCAGACTGTCCAAGCCAAGCACTTTTTCCCGCAGCTTGGCAAGTTGGATTTCATTAAGCGGCATTAATGGTGGGCGAACGGGCCCGCAGTCCACGCCCAAGAAACTCATCACAGCCTTAGCGGCGGCCATATAGCCGAAGGATTGGCAGATGCGAATCAGTGCGATTGAGTCGGACTGAAGTTTTCGAGCTTGTTCATGATCGCCGTTTTCGTAGCAGTCGATCATACTGTGATAGAGTGGAGCAGCAAAATTGTAAGTGCTGCCCACCGCGCCACGTGCCCCCAACGCATATCCGGCTAGCAGCGCTTCGTCGCAGCCGAACCAGATTTCATAACGACCTTGGTCGTATCGAAGGCATTCTTGAAACTGAATCAAATCCGGGTTGGTGTACTTAATACCCGCCAGATTGGGCAGCAACTCGCTTGCCAACCGCAGCACATCGACAGTCGAAACATTGACACCGGTCATTACAGGTATGTCATAAAAATAGAACGGCGTCTGAGGTGCAGCGGCTGCGATCGGCGTCAGAAAATGGACCAGCTCCGATGCAGAATTCGGCTTGAAGTAACCCGGCGCGAGGGACGAAATTGCATCCGCCCCAATTCCATTCGCGTGATCAGCCAATTGAATTGCGTCGATTTGGCAGTTGTGGCCAACCTGAACTATTACCTGCAGACCAGCGGAGTGACCGTGCTGAATCCAAGTCTCCGCCAGCGTCATTCGTTCGGCTACAGTCAGTGAAGCGTATTCGCCCGTGGAACCCCCGACAAAAACTCCTGCTACACCAGATTGTTTGAGATACCTGGCCTGATCGGCTATGACCATCGGAGCCAGTTTTCCAGTTGGGTCCAGTGGCGTGTGAGGAGCAGCTATTAACTTGATTGGCATGGAGCTACGCTAGGTAAGGAAAATGATAAGTATTTTGACACTTCTCGCTGATCGACACCAATTCAACTTACTCTCCCCCCTTGCGTCTGTCGAGGGGAGGTTGATTTCCGCAAA
>JAGQPR010000344.1 GCA_020426625.1 Planctomycetales bacterium | reverse complement strand
CTTTCCCGAAATTCTTCCGACCGCACATCTGATTCTGCTCGCTGGCACTCGCATCACTCTCCCCGGGATACAATCTGCCGCTACTACGTCGCTGGACCAACTCTGGCAGCAAAACAGCTACGAAATAACTATGAAACAGCACAGGAGGTGCAATTCCGTTTGGTAGGTTCGACAAACCCCAATGCTGTACCCAGCTGCACCTATGAGACATTGAGGCAAAGGCAGAAAGTCACGCTTAAGGACCAGGGGGAAATGCGATAGCAATTTATTCTTGTCCCTCACCTTGGTCCTCGCCCATCCTTTTTGTTGCGCGGCACGGGAGAGGCAGATGAAAAGTGCATAAGTTATTTTTCCACAGGTCCTTAACGCCACGACCGGGTAAACGCAACTAACCCTCCCACTGCAAGTTGCATCCGTTTCATGCAACGTGAGGGTCGGAGCGACGGAGCCGATGGGACGGGAGGTCTATTCCCTCCCCTCTGCGCGCGACTGCTTTGCCTGTGCCCGCTCACGACACACAAAACGAGCCCAAAGGGAGAGTTAGATTTGGTGGCGATTGGCGAGTGTCAAGTCATCCTTGCTGATCGTCATTAGAGAATGCTTGCCCGCCCGCGCTCATGAGCTCGATATGCTTCCGAACCTGGGGATGTCTACGGTATCGTCACAAGGCGATCACCATGCGGGAAAGTCCTCGCGAAATGGCAGAAACTGAGTTAATATAGTGTTCGAAAATGGAGATACGATGGACCATTTCTCGAGCTCGACGACCTCGCTCTCACTCTTGGGCGTATTGAAAAACAACCCGGATGATCCACGATCGTGGCAGGAGTTCTTCGACCGATACTCTCCGCGCGTGTTTCGATGGTGTCGCGATTGGGGCTTGCAGGAAGCTGATGCTCACGATGTCACGCAGAATGTCTTTCTGAAACTCGCGGTTCACATGAAGCGTTTTGAGTATCGACAGGATGGGCGATTCCGAAGTTGGTTACGGCGGGTTAGTTACAATGCCTGGCGCGATTACGCCCAGTCGATTCGACGCCAGTCGGTCGGATCCATAGCCATTCAAAAAGTGTGCAATGCGGCAGAAGCGGCTGACGATTTGGTCGGCATGATCGATCGGGAATACACCCAACATCTCTTCGAACAGGCCGCTGAAGCGATTCAACAACGCGTCGAATTGCATGTGTGGCAAGCCTTTGAAATGATGGGCTTGCAGCAGCTTCCTGCGAGGGAAGTTTGTGATCGGCTGGGGATCAGCCAGGGGAACGCATACGTAGCCAAGAGCCGAGTGCAGTTGCTCTTGACCGAAGAAATCGCACGACTTGAAAGCATGTTGGATGAGTGACCAGCGACCGCAACCGGCCATTCCATTGCAAGACAGCGGACTGAGCGAAGAGGAGTCCGATTCGAACGCGGCTCCCTCGCGGTTCGATTCGAAGCTATCATCATCCGCGCAGGCAAATTCGAGTTGTCCAGATGAAGAATCCTTGGTGGCGCTACTCCGCGGTGAGTTGGCTGTGGAACTTTCAGAGTCAATCGCGGAACATCTAGCTGCTTGCCAGGTCTGTCGCGAACAGCTCGATCGGGTTTCGTTGGGGCCTGAGCAGACGCCATTCCACTTGCGATTCGACAATGATTCAAGTTACAACGCGCCTTCCCAGCATGTCTCGGGAAGAATGGGTAGAGCAGATAAAATCAAATCCAGTGAGGGCGATACCCAGAACCAAGAGTTGGATAGTTTGACGCAACGTTTTGGAATTCACGTCGAAAACGACGAACGTCGAAATTCCAGTGTGGTTTGCGAGATTCCAAAATTTGCATTGCCGGGGTATGAAACCCTGGAAATTGCCGGGCGCGGGGGAATGGGAGTTGTATTCAAGGCCAGAGACGTTGCGCTCGACAGGCTCGTGGCGATCAAAGTGGTCCACGGCGGATTGATGGCTGGACCACTCAGAATCAACCGGTTTCTGAATGAAGCAAAAGTCATCGCTCGGCTCAATCACCCGAATATCGTTCGTGTGTTGGCTGCTGGACAGCAGGGTGGCCAGCCCTACTACGTAATGGAGTGGTGTGACGGTCAGCCGCTATCCTCAATCTTGGATGGAACACCTTGGGCGGTGGCCGATGCACTCGATCTGCTTATACCGATCGCTTATGCCGTTCACGCCTCTCACCAGCAGCATGTAATCCATCGCGATTTGAAACCGGCCAACATTTTGGTCCGCGGTGAGGACGAACGGAAGGTTCCGATGTTGGTCGACTTTGGATTAGCTAAAGACTTCAGCGGCGACGACCTGACAAGGACCGGAGAAGTCATGGGAACGCCATGCTATATTGCACCTGAACAGGCAGCCGCACAGCACGATTTGATCGGACCGCAGACCGACGTGTATTCGTTGGGTTGCATTTTGTACGAGTTACTCACAGGTCGCGCCCCATTCAAGGCGTCCAGCGTTGCGGACACTCTGCAGCAGATTCTACACGGAGAACCCGTCCAACTTTCGCTCCTAAACCCACGAGTGCCCCGCGATCTAGAAACGGTTTGTTTGTACGCCTTGCGGCGCGATCCCACACGGCGATATGCTTCAGCCGAGCAAATGGCTGAGGACTTGCAAGCAGTGTCAGCGGGAGATCCAATCGTTGCGCGTCGTCCTTCGATACCAGAACGTATTAATCGTTGGGTTCGCAAGCATCCGGTCGCCACCACGACCTTGGGGGCTAGTACGATCGCGGGCCTGACTCTGTTAGCGGTTTGGGCAAGCTTCACTCATCGACTTTCGGAACAAACGACCCGGGCGGAGGTGTCCGCTGAAACGTCCCAACGTGTGCTCGGATACTTCGTTGATGATTTGCTGCTTGCGGCGATGCCAGAGCGGCTGGGGAGGGAACTCAAAGTCATTGACGTTTTGCAGGTTTCGGATGCCGATTTGTTCCAGCGATTTGGTGATCGCCCACACATCGAGGCAACAATTAGGCAAACGTTAGCCCGCTTGCTCAACAGTCTCGGCGAAAGTCAGCGAGCGCTACAGCACGCCGATCGGGCTGTTTCCATCTGGGAGCAGACAGATCCGGCCCAGCAAGACCATCAGCTTTGGCGAGCCAGATTGGTTCGCCTCGATGTTCTCTTGGCGTTACAATTGGGCGAGGAAGCCGAACAAGCTGCAATGCAATTGCGCAACTCTCCCCTGCCTGATGACTCGGCTGATCGGATTCGCCTTAAGTTGGCGCTGGCACAATTGGGCGAACAGTCCGGTCGTTGGCATGAGGCGGAACAAACGATTCGGAAGACCATCGACGAAGCGCAGCGTACGCTGAGCGCCAGCCATGAATTAACCATTCAATCATGGGGGCAGCTGGCTAACATCCTTTTGATTCACGGACGTATCGAGGAGATGGCCGAGAGCATTGAAAAATACGTTGACGGAATGGAGCAATTGCACGAGCCAGATCATCCCGCCGTGATCAGCGCTCAGCTGATGCTAGCCGTGTACTTGCAGCGAACCGATCGATTTGATGACGCCGAGGCTGTCTACAAACGATTGCTGCCGCTGGCGCAAAGAGTCTTCGGACCAAAGCATTTAAAGACGATTGAATTGATGCAGAATTATGCGATGTGCCTTAGTCGACAGGGGCAACGTGACGAGGCCGAGCCGATCTACTTGCAGTGCATTCCTATTTGCCTAGAGAGCCTGGGGCAAACCCACTTGCTAACCGTCAACATCCTGCGCAATCTGGCAGTCGATTACCAGCGTTCAAAGCGGATCGACGACGCGCTTCAGCTTCTTCAATCTAGCATTGATGCTCAGACGCTGGTCGAGATGGCGCACAACGATGCGGGCCTGCTGCTCTTGAACTGGGCTTGGTTGGCGATGCAAGACGCGGATTTCGACACTGCCGATAGTCTATTGCAAGATCTGCAAAAGGTCGTCTCAACCGCGACCGATGTCGATCCGGAATTGGAGCGGCAACTAACCATCACCCGCAGCCAACTCGCGGGCATGCGTGTCAAGAATCCGTAACCTGCACGTCGAGAAGTATTGAGCAGTAAGTAATCGATTTCGGGCGACATGGCGCAGAGGGCTGGACGCTCTCAAAGGGTCATTGTTGCCGACGACGCGGCAAAAGCACTCCGATTAGAGCCATGGCCATCGTGGACAGGCAGGTCGGTTCAGGAATCGCGGTCAACGAACCGGGAGCCAAGTTCAGCGCATTCGCTTCGCTGCCTGTAGATCCAAAGTCGATTGTCGCCAAGTCTCCGATGTCGGCGATTGAAAGTTGCTCTGGGAAGGACGCATCTCCAAAGACTTCACCAGCAACCGTGACAATGAAGGTGGTTGGGATCAGCGAGCCAGGCGAAAACTCAAATTGGTTCAAGGTCACACGAGCGTCTGTTGCGGCGTCCGTTATGTTGAATAATAACCCGTCTCCACCATTTACGCTGGTTCCCAGTCTAATGCTACGTGCGGTAACCACAGTTGGAATCGTGATTGTGCCGATGTCATCAAAGACAAAGGTGCCGCTGATTCGATCAGCTGGTGAGAAAGTTGGTTGACCGACGAAATCCGTGAAAAACTGCCCTTCGAAGTTCAGCACCAGATCAGCGCGAACAGCGCTGGGCATTTGTACAAGCAGAAAAAAGATCGCTGCAGCGATAATGCGAGTATTCGTTGTCATGGTCGTTCTTGTTTGTTTGCTCGTTGCAAGGGAAGAAGCCTAGTTACAAATTGGCAACGGATCTATCCGTGGCAGCGGCCAACAACAGTCACTAGCTGCGACAGCGCCATCGTTTGTCCAGTTGTGGCGGGCACTGGTCAGCTGCCTTCCGGCGGGTTTAGTACTTGCCCGTATCTTCGACGAAACTGAAGGAAATCGCCGCCATCAATGTCCCCGTCCCCGTCAACGTCGAAATAGGCGCTGAATCCGCTCCGGGAACTGTTAGTACCAAACGCCCGACGAAATGCCAAAAAGTCAAGAATGTCTACATCACGGTCGCCATCGACGTCGCCGAAAAAGCGGAAGAACTCATTGGTGGCGTCGCCACCCGCAATCCCATCGCCGTCACCGTCGAGTGCATTTCCGGCCGCATCGGCGATCAGCCTGTGATCGATAGTCAATTTATAGTTGCCATCCGTAAGTGAGCCGCCAGCCAGGCCGGGGAATGTCAGTACCACTTGGTTAGTAGCGGTTCCTGGTTGTACGTTGATTGAAATGGCAATCGTATTACCCGTCTCGTTTTGGAGTCGGATGGCACCGGCGGCATAAATGATTTCGGAATCAAGGTTGATCGTAATCGAGCGAATCACGCTACGTTGTTCAGTCCCATCATCAACCACGATACTGCCGACTCTAGCCGCGATATTATCCAGCTCATAGGTTTGATCTATTGGCGGCTCTAGAGATAGCAGGGCGTTGCCTTGCAGGTCGACGATATTCTGCTCTGCGGCCAAGTCGATACCTACCGGGCCATTGAATGACGCCAAGTTGCCACCTGAAACGGTCAGCAGGAACTCGACACTGCCACTGTCGGGCGTCACACCAGTCACTGTTGCGGTGCTGTCACCGGTAACCTTAAAGTCCGTCATCTCCAGATTGACAACGGCCTCATCAAACAACAAACGAAACATTAGTGTGTCTGCGTTAGTAACTTGCTGGGCGGGATCGAAGCGTTCAATACTCAACAGACTTGGCGCTGAAAACGGCAGCAATTGGACTTCCTGCATATTTGAATAGACTACAGCAACGAGTCCGTCGAGTAGAATTTGCGAGCCGGTATCGACCAATTCGCCGCCATCACTGGATACGATCAATCGATTGAAACCTTCTCGACCGTCAAGTGTTCGCACCACATCTTTAGCTGTTATCCGGATTGTGTCGTCGAAAGGCGTCCCGGCAAGTTGCTCAGGACTGTCGTCCAAGATGATCGAACCTGCACTCAACGTCTGAGGCACTCCGAACAGATCCAAGTTAAGCTCGATGCCTTCAAGGGCGTGTGCGAAATCAAGTAGATCGTCCGCAGCGCTTCCTTCAAGAATTAAATTCAGATCGTCGAATGCGCCTATTAGCCGCCACGCGTCTTGGCTAGCGTCCCCCTGCAAGCGCAACGTACCAGTTGGTGGTGTGAACTGGTAGTTGGGGATTGTCCCCGTTCCGTCGTCTGAGAGCTGGTACTGCGGTCCCTCATCCGCTTGCTGAAGCACGAAGGAGGTGTCCTTAGACGCAATGTCATCTTGGGCATCCAGGATCAACGCTGCCGATGATATCTGTCGATCGGCCGTCGATGTCAAATCCTGGATTTGCTCAATGCCGCTAAATACGATTGGCGAACTACTCAACCCATCACTATGTATCAGGAAACCTGCACCATTACCTGTGCCAATCAACTTGCTTGTCGCAAATGTTCCGCCCTGGATGAACAGCGAGTCGGTTCCGCCTGATCCCCCATGCAACTCAATTCCCTGGGGTAAGAAAAACTGCCCGCCAAAGTCATAGTCTATCGTTAGCGAGAAATTTCCAGCTGCATTGCTCAGTACACTGACAAATTGTGCTTCGTCCGCTGGGAGCTTGCGAATTACGACGTCCAATTCAACGGAGAACAATTCCAAATCGTCGCCATTTTTACGCAAAGTCAACTGTTCACCCGGAACAAAACTAGGAACGCTCAGCACCAGACCGCGATGGATACTGCTGCGAAACACGTCGAATCCTCCATTTTCGTCGAGGATCCCATCAACCAAATTGGTTGCTTCGCTTTCGTAATAGATGGTGCTGCCGTCATCACTGATACGAGGATCCTGAGAGAGTCCGTTGCCGCCGGTCACCGAGTTACCAAACGAATGCGAAACGAGTCTCGTGAATTGCAACTGCATGTCGCGGACGTAGATGTTTCGATGTGTGGTTGATGCAATCAGATTATCTGCTGTGCTGTCGAACACGACGAAGCGTCCGTCATCACTTAAATCGATCTGGATCGCCTCCGCTTCGACACCGTCATTTGTCACGGAGACCAATTCGATTTGGTTTGTCGACCGGCTCCAGCGATAGACACTCTGCCCGAATCCAGAATTGGCTAGTGGCTGATTGATATCCAGATCCGGAGCATCGCTAACAAAGACCACAAATTCGCCGTCGCCCGAAATGGCAAACTCCGTCCCGAACTGAATTCCGGCCGCAGAGCCATCTGCCCGACGCGAAACCAACTGCAGTGAATCACCCACGCGGTCGTAGAGATACAAATCTGGGAAGATGTTAGTATCGGCGACGCCAGCTAGTAGACCGGTTGCAAAACTCTGAAAGAGCACAAATCGTCCGTCACGACTGATCTGCGGGGCGAACGAATCGCCAGCCAAGGACGTTCCCGCTGGTCCGCGACTGATCAGCGTTGTTGTCCCGGCCAGCAGATCACGGAGGAACACGTCCGCGCCATTTGCATTGGTGTCGTTGCCGACTAGATTGTTTGCTCGACCAGAAAAAGCCACGAAGCGCCCGTCTTCAGAGAGTGCCAATTGGTCTGTAGATTGATTGCCGCCACTTGTTCCGTCGATGGCGACGCTAATCAAGTGCGTCTCTCCTGAGACAACATTCCGTAAGAAGACATTGCTGATTCCGGCCGTCAGGTTGATCCCGGTTGTGAGATTGGTAGCCTGGCTGACAAATGCGACAAACTGGCCATTGGGCGGCACTGCCAGTTGCGGGGCGATGCGAGATCCAGACTGGTCATTACCAGTGGAAGTACCATCGGAGGCAACACTGATCAACATCGTTTCAGCCGTCACCATGTTACGAAGAAACACGTCGGTCTGGTCGTGTCCCGTGGCGCGGGGCGGATCGTTGATTCCCTCGACCAAATTGTTTGCGTCGCTGGAAAAGACTACGAATTCGCCAAACCTACTCAGCACTGCGCTAATCGATGGACCGTTTCCACCTAACAAGCTGTTCGGTTGCACATCGACGAGGATCGGATCACCGAGATACAGGTTGTCGAAGACACCGTTGGCCAACGCGCTGTCGTCCAAGTCGGTCGCTTGTGATGTCGAGATGACAGTCGATCCATCCGCCGAAACGACGTTGCCTTGACCTCTCAAATCCGATGGTGCATTTCCGGTACCAATCTGCTTCGTTGTGTCGGGCGTTTTTTGGCTGACAACTTTGTTGCCACCACCGACGGCAATCAACTCTTGCACAAGGTTCGCGCTGCTGTTGGGCGATGTGACCATCACATTGGCAGAGTTGAAATGAAAGAACCCATGATTGGCGTTGACTACTGCAGTCACTTCACCAAGCCCGACGTCTCTGCCGGAAACGCTCAAGTGCTTTGTGACGAATTCTCCGGGGAACATTGAAGGAGGCAGTGTTGCATCGAATGCGCTGAGTATCAAGTTGCTACCTGCCGAAATGTTCATCGTTGAATCTTGGGCGACATCCTCCCCTTGATTTACAATCAATACCTTGGCCAATGTGGACTTGTTAAGCGGAATCGTGTTTTCTGTTACTTGAACGGAGAAGACACGAAGATTAATTGAATAATCGGAGAGGTCCAGTTCATCGGGCTCCAAGTCGTCGAAACGGTCTGTGCCGGATCCGCCCAGCAACTGATCCGTACCAGTGTTACCTTTCAAACGGTCTTCACCTCCATTGCCGACGATGTTGTCGTCCAGTTGTGAGCCCACGAGAAGGTCGTTTCCTGCGCCACCGATGATGTCGGTACCTTCCAGATTCGGCATGTTGTTTTCATCTAGGTTGGCGAGGTCGACCGAGTTTGGGAACAGGGCGCTGCCTTGTACAAAAATCCGTTGGACTTGGTTGGCATCAACAAGAATTGGATTCCCTTCCGGATCAACCGCTATCAGCGTTGCCCCTTCGTTTGTTACCCTTCCCAATTCGCTAACACCGAGATTCACGAAGATTGAACTATTCGGAAAATCTGGGTTGGGACCAAGCGAAAGCAGACCTGTTTGAGGGTCAAAAAGAGCCGCGACGGTCAGAACTCGCCGAGACTCGAGCATCTCGTAACCGGCAACCAAG
>JAGQPR010000343.1 GCA_020426625.1 Planctomycetales bacterium | reverse complement strand
GGTCGCTCATGAATAATTCGGGCTAGGACGCCCTGCGTTCTTTGGCAGCAGGCTCCAGCAGATCGGTAATGCTGGCCGCGAGTCCGTCGATCGATTTGATATGTATATCTTGCTGTGGAAAAGCAATTTCAATGCCGGCATTGCTAAACTCTTGAGCAATAGACAGGTTCAACTCGTTGACTACATCGACATAAACGTCTCGCTTGGGAATAAACACTCTTAGATCAACGTCCAGTGTGCTGGAGCCAAAGCCTTTGAACAGGGTTGTTGGCGCGGGCTCGGCCAGTACCAGGGGGCTTCGCTTGGCAATGCGCATTAAGATTCTTTGCACTCTTCTAACATCAGTACCGTAAGCAACGCCGACGCTGAAAACCACCCGGCTAATCGGATCGCTGAGAGTCCAATTAATTACGTTGTCGGTAATGAATTTCTTGTTGGGAACGATCATCTCCCGTCGGTCAAAGTCAGTGATGGTGGTTGCTCGAATTTGCATGCGCGTCACGTTGCCTGTTAGATCGCCGACGGTGACGAGATCACCGGCTCGAATAGGACGCTCGAAGAGAATAATCAATCCGCTCACGAGATTTGCAAAGATCTCTTGCAACCCGAATCCCAAACCTACCGTCATGGCCGCGGCAAGCCACTGCACGCTAGACCATGAGATGTTGACAATGCCACAACCAATTACGACTCCGGCCAGGGTGATTCCATATCGCATCAGGATTGTCACCGCTTGTCGACCGCCCTGATCCATTGAGATCCGATTAAGAACCATCAAGTCGAGGACGGAAGGCAAACGTCGCCCGAAAATGACAAACGCAAAGCACACCACGATTGCCTTAAGCAGGTCTGTCAGCGTAGTAATTACGGTCTTTTCGTTGGTACGAATCGACTGGATCCCGTCCTGGTCAACCACAGATTCCGCAACTGTTTCTACACCACTCCACAATTCAAACTGGTCGAGAACACGTAACGCTGGCAGGACTTCATCCCAGATCACCCAAGCAGCCAAGGCCAATGTGAGCAACGCTGCATAGCGCACAAGATCTTGAGCATCGCGATGCGCATTCTTGATGGTTGGAATCGCAGCGGGGATTGCCTCGGCTTCCTCATCCATTTCTTCAACATGTTCATCGGTTTGCTCCCGGGATTCTGCTGGCGTTCCGGGCGATAACTCCACGGTGCTGGCTCGCGCTCTGGCATCCAGCCAACAAGTTGCCAGATTGTAAAGCAAAATGATGCCAATAATGGCGCCACCTGTTTCTGCCAGGCGAGCTGTTAACTGAACGGCAGAGAAGTGATATCCGCTCAATGAAAGAATACAAAATGCCAGGGGAAGTACAGTCAACAAGGCGCAGATTGGTTTTCGAAGGGCAAACAAACTGGATTGATCTAATTTGTCACTCTTCAATGCCAACATGAGCGGTCCGTTAGGGCGTGTCAGCACATAAGACTGAAAACTTAGTAGGGCCAACGAACCGACGAACAGCAATCGCTGCAGATCTTGCATCTGTGAAATTTCACTGTGGCCGGAAAGTTGGACCAACGCTAACAAGGGGGCAGCGACGATCAACGTAAAGTCTAGTGTCGCGCGAACTGTCGCTGTCGCTGAACTTGGCCATTCGAACAGCTCTTCTGCCAGGCCTCCACGCCGACATAGTTCCCGCATGAGCTCACAAGCCCACAACATCAGGGCGGTCGTCATGCAGGCGCTGCCCACGGCTCGGGTCCAATCGGTAGCAGTGCCTGCGACAGTTAATCGATAGGCCAATGCCCAGATCAAAACGGGCCAGCGAGCAGACATCACAATCGACAATCCGAAGGCGGCTGCGTAGCGCGCAAAGACGGGACTCTTGCCTTGTTGGTCGGTGCAAAGTGCGCGTTGCGTTCTCAAAAGGTGAACTCTGCCCATCATCAGCAGCAAGAACAGAGAAATGATGGCTACGGCGCTGGCGGGTTTCAGGAAGACATCGCCAAAGGCGACCTTCAACACCTCTGCCCAGCGCTTGGCGGCGAAAAGGTATTTAGCTTCCTGCCAAGCAGTGCTCACGTCAGCCAGGCCAAACGGTTCGGCACTCTTGACCCACAGCACGCGTTGGTCAAGGTAATTTTGCATTTCATCTATTTGTTCGCCGAACGCAGAGTTGGCCAATTCGAGCTCGTTCAGATCTTGCAGATAGGTCGTCTGATCGGCAATGGCGCTGTCAAGTAGATCCTTTCGGTCAGAAATAAGACGGATCAAGGCGTCCAAGAACAAAGATGATTCCACATTGGCAGGTACGTTCTCGATTGATTCGGCAAGTTGTTCGGCGTAAGCCTGAGGGTCGACTATTTCAACTCGCTTTGAACGAAACTCAATCAACTTGAGACTGGTCGCGGGTAATTCGTCCTGAACATACTTTGCACGTCGCTTGAATCCATCTTCATCCGGCAATTGATCCCGGTGAGTCCGCAACAGCACGCCTGTCGACGAGGTCGTGCCTCCCAAGTCAACTTTCTTCCTCAGTTCCTCAAACTCATTTCCCAAGCGTTGGGAAACCGACTTGATCTCTTTGAGCATTCCAGTCGATTTTTCGATCTTGGTCGCGATCTGAGATCGCACGTCGGCGATCTCTGCATTTTCTTCAGCCAATGCTTGTAGCGCCGGGTGGGAGTTCTGTGCGATGATTCGTGCTTGCTTAGCTTGGCGGGCTGACTCGTCTTTGCGCCACGTATCCACCGTCGATTGCCAAGATTCGAGCTGCTTCTGGCTGACAGTTAACTTGCGTCTTGCAAAATCACGTTCCAATGGAAGCACATCGGCGCAGGCCTCCAGTCGTTGCTGTTCAGCCTTGAGGGACAGCAATTGTTCCTGACGGGCTTGCAACCGCGATTGTTGCTCGATTTGTTTAAACCGAGTGATTGCATCTGCATCAGTCAATAACCCAATTTGTTGTTTCGCGTCGACGATTCGTTTCTCGGTTTCGACGATGTCCTTTCCAAGTTCTCCCAATCGAACGGTGCGATTCTGCAGCTCGGCTTCGCGAGCTTTGGTCTCTGCCTCCAAACTTTCCACCGCATGACGCATCTCGGCCAATTTTGATTCCAACTGAGCGACGGTGGCATCCGGGGGCAACATCACCGGATCCGCTGAAACTGTTTGAGCCAATTCGGCCTGGAGTTCCTTTCTCCGATTCGGCACAGACGCAATCGCCTGTTCATGATTCGTCCGCGCAGCGGAATACTCACTATTGCTCTTGATCCAATCCAGAGCTTTCCTTAAGCGATCCAGCGATTCTTTCTTGGTCTCTTCACTCAGATCGGTCAGCTTCTCAACAGATGCAATCTCGGCTTCGACCAATTCCTTGGTGACTGTGGTCTTGAGAACCGGAGGCGATTCACTGATGGGCGCTTCGTTGTTAGCCATGACAACGTAAGAACCATTCGGGCTGGCTGATGCTTGCGCCGAGTGAATATTTGAACTGTAATGCGCTGGAGCCACTTGGCTCAGAAGCCTGGATGGCACAGCGAGACAAGCTGCAACCAAAGCAAATCGACCAATCCGCCGCAAAAACTCGGAAGTCAATAGTCCATCCTCAATGAGAGCATTGGCTGCAAATAGAGCATTGGCTGCAAATGTGGTACGCTCCCCAAATGCAGTCGTAGCTTTGGATCTGTACCAGAACGCTTAGAACAGCGTCAATATTGCGCGCGAATACAAGCTTTGTGCTTTATTGCTTTGTAGGAGTGGCAAAGCAAAGCGATAGAGAATCGCGAAAACCGAAAGCTGGCACGAATCTACTTCTTCATTCGTACCAGTTCCCAGTCCGCGTAAATGCGCGGGTTAGAAACTATGGTGTGGAATAGATGCGATAAGTCAGGTCCCCAAAAGGATTCTTAACGCAGTTCTACGTAGACAATCAGGGAATTGCAACTTCGAACATGCAACTCAAAGACTATCCAATAGTGAGTCTACATCGGCAAAAATACCATCTCGGTCCTCTTGCTGTGGTTCCCACCTGTCCATGCGTCGAGGATTCCATTCGAAATGTATCTCGTTCGAATCGACATTCCAATCATTGAACCGTTGGCGCCTGGCACGAGCTGTCAGTGGCAGAATTGAGCCAGGAGAAGATCGGTAGGTCGCTGGTAAGGCATCTCGATCATGTTCTTCCGCGCCGCCTTTGGTCGGCAAAGGTGCGGACAGCCACATTGCAGCCGGATCCGAGAATCCGCGTGAAGAATAGCTTGAATCTGTGAATTCGCCTTCCCCATTCGCTTGGGAATTCAGGAAGTTGACAAGTTGCAATACGTCGATGGGCGCGACAAAACCGTCAGCGTTGACATCGTAGAATGGAGCGGAGTTCAGCCCAGGTACTAAGGCACGGGCACCCTGGCTCACGTTATTCAACGTGTTGACAATAATCAATACGTCCAGCGGCGTCACGAATGTGTCTTGATTGACGTCCAATGGCAGCACAGGATTCTGGTTATAGACTCCGATTAGGATGGTCGCAGATGCCGAAATTCCTCCGTTCAAATCCCGAATAACGTATTCAATCACCACCGAGCCGTCAAAGGAAGCACCTGGATCGAATTCGACAACTTGCGAATTGGCAACGGTCACTGTGCCTACGTTGGTATCTAGTTGGGTGACAATCTCAACCACCAAATCCTGCACATCGCCGTCTGGGTCCTGGTCGTTGGCAACAACCTGTACACTGGTCGTTCCGTCAGAAGAAATGTATTTCTGATCGTTGTTCGCCAGTGGGCGAGCATTGATTAGCAAACTGACTTCGCTCCAATCAGAGAATGCACCTTCAACGTCGGCGATTCGATAGGAAAATGTATCTTGACCGAAATACGACTGCTGCGGCAGATAATGGACATTGCCTTGCACATCGAGGGTCAAGTTGCCATGCGAGGGACCATCTCGGAATTCAATCGAAGCCACGTCCAAAGACGAATCAATGTCTTGATCATTCTGAAGCAGCTCAAGCACGGAATCGACGTCAGATTGGACAGTGATAGAGTCTGCTTGAGCGATAGGCGCATCGTTCTCGGGACTAACTGTTACGGTAAATGTCTGCGATACCGAAGCATTATCGCTAGGTGTTGCAAAGTTATCATCGGGACCTGCATCTTCCACGGTCACTATCAAGATGGCATTGCCAAACTGGTTTGGTGCCGGTGCAAAGCGTAGTTCGCCGAAACTACTTGGAGAGCTGTAATCCGTTACTAAACTAGAAAAGAGGGTGCCGTTGTTCGCCGTTACTGCAACTCGCAGCATTTGTTCTTCGATACCTCCCGCGGAAATCCCCGACAGAACGATCGTCTGTTGTGGCGAATCTTCATCGACCACAGCGTCACTAATCGCGTCAAGTGTTGGTGGCGCATTGTCTACTCCGACGAAAACTGAAAACGTTCTTTGAAAGCTGGCATTGTCTGCTTCGGTTGACAGGTCTTGGTCCAATCCACCGTCTTCAACGGTCACAGTAATGAGGCTGGTACCAGTTTGGCCCGCACTCGGTGTAAACACCAAGCGGCCTGTCGGTTCCGGTGACGAATAGTTTATGATTGGGTTCGCAATCAGTTGTGAATTGCTACTGCTAGCCGTAATCCGGAGTGGTTGCGATTCCGCCGCGCCAGCGGAAATGCCGGACAAGTCAACCATCTGCTCCGGTGCATCGATATCCAGTTGACGAGTCGCGATGGCATCCAGGGTGGGAAGATCGTTCACTGGCTCGACTGTTATAGTGAATTGACGAGCGGTCGAGGCATTGTCGCCTGCCGTAGCAAAATCGCCATCATTTCCCGCGTCTTCAACGGTCAACGTAATTACCGCTGTCCCAAAGGCGTTGGCTACCGGGAGGTAGCTTAGCATCGCGTCTTCCATGGGACTGGTGTAAGTGATTTCAGGATTGACAACGAGAGCAGGGTTCGAAGATTCCGCCGTGATTCTCAATGGCTGTGATTCCAGCGGCCCGGCCGTGATGCCAGAAAGCATGAGCGACTGTGTAGTTGCATCTTCCAAAATCGGATCGGGAGAAGAAACAGCATCCAAGGTAGGGGCGTCATTGACCGGGTTAATCGTTACGGAAAACGTGCGCACAATTGTGTCGCTACCGCCGTCAATCGTTCCGCCATCATCCATCAAAGTAACAGTGATCGTCGCAGTGCCAAAAGCGTTCGGTAGTGGCGAGAATGACAAGCTTGCCGTGTCATTGGGGCTGGTGTAAGTTATGCTCGGATCTGGGATAAGCGCGGTATCACTCGAGTTGGCTACAATTGTTAGCGATTGGGATTCATTCGCTCCAGCCGAAATTCCCGTCAATTCAATTTGCTGCACCTGGGAATCTTCGTCAATAGGATTGGGGGACTCAATGGAGTCCAATTGCGGTGCATCGTTAACAGGATTAACGGTTACCGTGAAAGTCTGCACAAATTGATCGTTGCCACCATTGGCCGTTCCTCCAGAATCCGACAATGTGACAGTAATGACTGCTGTGCCTGACTGGTCTGGAGCGGGCGTTAGCTTAATCGTCCCGGCCGAAAGCGGACTTGAGTAGTCAACTGTGGGCGGAGGAATTAGAGCCGTGTTGTTTGAACTGGCTGTCAGAGTCAAGGTCTGCGATTCACCGACTCCGGCCAGTATGTCGGAAACGCTCAAAGTTTGCTCACTCGCATCTTCAAGGACTGTCAGGTCGTTGATTGCAGACATCGAAGGAGCGTCATTGACCGGATCGACCGTAACTGTGAAGGATTGCGTCACGGAGTCGGAACCACCATTCGCTGTCCCACCATCGTCTGCCACGGTGACGAAAATAACTGCAGTCCCGAAGGCGTCAGGCATTGGGCTATATACCAGGCTGCCGGTTTGTTGGGAGCTGGTGTAGACAACCGCTGGGTCGGGTATCAAGCCCGGGTTGCTGGAGACAGCAGTGACCGTCAGCGTCTGGTTTTCATTCGCTCCAGCAGCGATGCCGGTTAAGCCGATCGTTTGCTGGCCCGAATCTTCGAGAATCGCAGTAGGGTTGGCAATGGCGTCCAGCGTCGGATCGTCGTTGACAGGTGTGATCGTGATATCAAACGTTCGAGAAAACTGGTTACTGCCGCCATTGGCTGTGCCGCCATCATCCCTGACCAAGACGGTGATGGTGGCTGAACCAAATTGATTGGCAATCGGCGCATAGCTTAGAGAGCCAGTCAAATTTGGGCTGGTGTAAAGCACTGTAGGATCAGGTATCAGGCTAGGGTTATTCGAAGTCGCGGTAATGACTAAGGTCTGACTTTCGCCTTGCCCAGCTGAAATACCACTGAGATTAACCGTTTGCAGCGCTGCGTCTTCGAGCACAGCAGGCGGATTTGCAATTGCGTCAAGCGTCGGGACGTCATTCACGCCAGTCACAGTGACGGTGAATGAACGTGTTATCAGATCAACGCCTCCATTCGTGGTTCCTCCGTTGTCTCTAACGGAAACCGTGATTACTGCAGAACCAAACTGATTTGCGATGGGAGTATAGCGAAGCGAACCAGTCGAATTGGGACTGGAATAGTCGACGGTGGGATTAGGAATCAGCGCAGGATTGCTCGAAACCGCGCTAACCGTAATCGTTTGGTTTTCACCTTGGCCAGCGGAAATACCAGTCAGGTTGACAGTTTGCTGGCTAGCATCTTCCAGCACAGCTGGCGGATTCGAAATCGGATCCAGCGTAGGAGACTTGTTAATGCTCTCGGAATACTCGATTACTAACTGCGGCCTGAAACTTTGGTTCGGGTGCTCTTTGGACGCGAACCTTTTAGCGCTGCCAGCAGGTTCGGAAGTCGATTTGAGCAGCCAGCCAAAATCATTCGCCGGATCGTCAAGCCAGGATTGAACGTCCGCTACCAGTCCGCTGCCGGACCAACTATAGCTACCCTGCCCATTAACCATGGTTGTCGCGCTCGCAGCGGCTGTAAAATCACCTCCCGGCGTAGTCCATGTGCTTTGGGAGAAAAAGCGATGGAGCCAGGTTGCCGAATTGACCGTCGCCACTCCTCCTCCACCCTCCTGCCCACTTGCCACCGTCGTTCCTTCCCCCCAATCAGCCAGCACGTTGTGCAACGAAAATGCCGACTCAGGGGCGATATTTCTCGTAACTTGCAGGTTCAGAGTTACCGAATCGATAGTTGAATTGGCGGGGACCGAAGAACTAACATCGAATTGCAACAGTGCTCTGCGAATTGAATCTGCCGTTTGACCGGTTCTGCCTGCGAATAGACCGTTTCCACTGCCATTGGACAGGTTTCCTGCGCTGCTTTCGTACAGCGTATTGTCCGCGACAGGGAACAAAGTTACCGTCGCTAACAGATTCCTCGATTCCAGTTGTTCTAGAGCCGGGCGATACCCCACTCGGTGGAATTGTTGGCGAAAGGCACGGGAAGAGGTTTTAGAACGGGTACTGCACCGTGACGGTCTGAGGATCACCTTTGAGCTCCAGCAAAAGACATTGCTCGCCTTGACTAATAGCAACCGATGACCAGTAACCAATGCTGCAGGACCACAAAAGAACGGACCCCAAATGCAAGAGGACTTGGTTAGACAGCCGCGAGACGAAGATAAGCACAGCGGAATTCGACGGACATTGAAAACGTCGACTTGATCCGATGAACAGAACCGACTTATTACGACGCCGTGTTATGGCTTACGTGCGGCGATGCCAAATTGGATTCAAAATTCTTGAAGAAAATCCGGAATTCACTGAATATACTGTCTGGGTTCAATATTCAGTTGACGCAAATCGCTCTTGAACACCACCGAAATGGCGTTCAGCTTTGTGCCGTTCCTGGAGATTAAGTGGTCACAAAGAGACCGACCACCGAATGCCGACTACGTCGACGTCGTTGCCGGATCGTGGTTGCCAAAGCTCATGATTGATCATCAACAAACTGCCACCGGGAAGCCCAATATTGAAACCGCTTGTCAAACGGTAGATAGAATCATTCCCCAAAATCGGATCAATATGCTCTAGCGAATCGTAGCGCATGAGCATACTGATATTGCGCCTGGGT
>JAGQPR010000342.1 GCA_020426625.1 Planctomycetales bacterium | reverse complement strand
GTAAGCCGACCTCAGCCACCAGGTTGATGCGAGTTGATGCCGAATCACGATAGAGCAACTTGTTGCGTCAAGTCGAGACCTGCATCCGTCCATCCGGATGAACGGATGTAGGTGCGCTCCCACCGTTTGACTTGGACGTGTGCCAACGCGGACACTGCACTCAGCACTCGGCAAACGTACAACCGGCCGCTTTCGCGTCACGCCTCAAGATAAACTAAAGAGACAACCCGCAGCTTACGCGATCACGGCTCACATAAATTAATCCTGCAGCAAACGCACAGCTGAGTTTAGGGAAACGTGGACACAGCTGAGGACGTACCGGAGTGCCGAGACGGAAGGGTGTGGCACCTCAGCCAACGTGGGCATAGCCGAGCACGACAATAGTTTTGAGCCGGAAGGGTTTTGGGGCTGGAAACCCAACCTCAATAGCGGTTACCACGTGCGATTACATTTGGCAAGCGAAAACCGCCTCTGCACAAGGACTGCTTGCAGTAACCATGTATTACAACGGGAAACAGGAATTTGTTGGTCTCCATGTATGTGAGTATCACCATTTCCATAAACCTATCGCCCCTGAGATCCCTTGTCCTTCAAGAACTGTTGCTCTGCTTCAATGCTCGATAGTGGAGCAGATCGAGGAACGAGCGAATAATTTCAGTGACTTTGGCAAGTAATGTGTTACGGGCCTGTTCTTCCGGGCTACGATTTAGTGTGCGGCTGGGGCCGCTACCTGGTTCGCGGAAAGGGCAGTGCCCACCCCACAATCGATACCACCAATTGATTTCGACCAACTTCAGCCTCTAGCGAAACGGGCTTGAAAACGAAGGAGGTCGTCATGTCAAACTATTTAGTGTAGGAAATGAGGGTAGGAAATGTAGACACACCACTTTGTTGCATTCAGGTCCGTCATTCCCGCGGAAGCATGATCCCAGCCACGTGGAAGGATTCTCCCTCTCACCGCATGCGCCGGAACAACACAGCTGGTTGCCCGCTTTAACGGGGACGACGTTGTGCAACCACTCACCAGTCTGATAACACTCGATCCTTTCCAGCTGTCGCGACGCCATTACTCGTTGGGCTGGGCGGGGATCGCAAACAGGCGACTTTGTTTATAAGAGCTCAACAGCCTAAATGCACTTGGTACCAGCGTTAGAGAGATAAGAGTTGCACCGGTAACGCCAGCGCCTATGGCTACGGCTAATGGTGGCCAAAACCCACCTCCGCTGAGCAGCAACGGTAGAAAGCCGACGACAGTGGTGGCAGTCGTTGCCAACACGTGTCTTGTGACCTCGACTACGCTTTCTACTGTTTCTTCCAGGTCGCCGCAGCGGACTTTGGCATTGGAACTCAGCGCCGCGACAACAACAATCGAATCGTTGATGGCGATTCCGATTAATCCCATCGTGCCGACAATTGCCATGAAACCAAAGGGATAACCGAAGACCCACAGCGAACCCATTCCGAGGCCGATGGAAAGTGTAGCTACAAACCCTATCAAGGCTGCAAGGCGAAACGATGCCAACGCCAACACCAATGCTCCTACCATGGCCACGGCCAGCACGCTGACATTAGCCATCAGCCTGCTCACGGCCGAGTCGCGTTCAGAGGCTTCGCCGCCAATCTCCAATTGAAATCCTGGCGGCAAGTCGGCTAAGTTTGACGACTTAATTTCTTGCTGCAAAGCCGCTAGTACGGTCGAAGGCAACGTACCGGCTGTGATGTATCCCTGAACTTCATTCACGCGACGCCCGTTGTATCGCGTTATCACCGCCTTTTGCGGCTTGAGGGTGACATTGGCGACGGAGGAGAGCGGAATTGTGCTGTTTAGAATCGACTGGCTCGATGCCGGGCCTTCTGCTGATGCAGCCCCGTTAGCTGCGATCGATAGCGCTGGGATAAGTCCCGCGTCGCTGACGTCTTCAAGCGTTTGAAGTCTCTCGGGCGCTAGACGTACGCGTACTGGAATCTCTTCTACCTGTTCAATAATCGTACCCGTTTGGACACCCTCAAATTGCACGAACAATTGATTAGCGATGTTCGCCTCACTCAGTCCCGCCCATTGGCTCTCTCGCGCTCTAACATCAATCGAGGCCACTGGGCGCGAGTCGTTGAGAGCGGTCTTAGTGTGCAGCACGTCAGGCAAACGCGTTGCCATCGTTCGCAGTTGTTCTCCGTACTGCTTAAGCAGCTCAAGATCAGATCCAAACAGGCGCAGTTCGACAGGTGCGTCAAACGGAGGGCCCTGCTCCAATTGGCGCACCAAGATCCGCGCTGCGGGAATAGCATCGTCCAAGACTAGCTGCAAGCGACGAATCAAGGCCAACGAATCGTGGTGATCGTCCAGCGTGACAATCGCCTGTCCATAATTGGGATTGTTCTTCCGACGCGCAATCAAGTTGTAGTAGAACGGTGGAGCGCTCTCACCTAAAAACCAAGCTGTGTGTTTAATGCGTGGCTCGTCGCCCAGGATCTCATCGATGCGGGCTGCCAAGGCTGTTGTTTGAGCGATCGAAGCTTGCGGTTCAAGTTCCAATTCAACGTAAAACTGGTCGCGGTCAGCTGGCGGAAAAAACTGTTCTCGCAAATCGGTGGCAGCCAAGAATCCCGCCACTGGCAGGACAACGCCAGCCCCAATTCCCAGCCAGGGTCGGGTTAACAGAGCTGCCAAGAAGCGCCGATAACGCTGGGTAAGCCAAGGAATCGACAATCCATGATTCCATAGTTGTCCCCAAAACCCGTGTCGGTGAGCGAATGACTCTTCAGTCGCTGACGCGATCCCGTTAACCGGCTGGCTTGGGTTGGAAAACGCCTGCCGCAACCACGCCGCCGTCGCGGGCAGCACGGTCATGGCCAGCAAGAATGAACTGAAAATCGCCAGCATCACGGTGATGGCAATTGAGCCAACGAATTCGCCAGCTGGTCCTTCCATAAGCGAGATCGGGGCGAACGCCAAGGCCGTAGTGACCGTTGACGCTAAAAGCGGTGCGAATAACCGAGAAACCATATCACGGACTGCATCCAGTGGCGACAATCCTCGCCGCAGACTCAGATCGATTTCATCGGTAGCGATGATGGCGTTGTCAATCAGCAGCCCCAAAGCAATGATCAGCCCAGTGATTGACATCTGATGAATGGGTATGGCCAGGAAACGCATGCCAGCGATCACCATCAACGAAGCCAGTGGCAAAGTTGAAGTCACGAGCAACGAGCTGCGCCAGCCCATAAACAAAAGCGTGACCAGTGCAACAGCCGAAACGCCGAGTAGCAGATTGCGCGCCAGGCTGTTCATGCGTCTGGCAACATATTCGTCCTGTTCCATGATCACGTCTAACTTTACGCCACTTGGCAAACGTTTGCGGAAGAGTTCGACGACCTGCTTGGCTTCCGTGGTCCATTGGTCGATGCGATAGTCCGCACGGAGCATGACGCCGACGACCAGGCCAGGTTGTCCATCGACTATCGCGCGGGCTGCCACGGGCTGCGGCGTAGTTCGTCGCACCGTTGCTAGATCGGTCAACAGGAGAGTTTCCCCGGCCCGACCTGTCTGCAGCGAGGCGCCTAGGATGTCCTCCAAGCTATTGAATTGGTTTTCCAATTCCAAAACGGTTTCGGATTCCGGGCCGCGCAGCACCCCAGCAGAATCTTTGACATCACTCAGCTGGATTTGCGTCGCGATCGAGCTAGCCGACAATCCGACAGAATTGGCAAGCGTGGGATCGATTTCAACCAGGATTTCTTCTTTCGGATCGCCAAACAAATCAACGGTTTTTGTGCCCTCAAGCGCAAACAACTCGTCTTTCAATTCGCGTGCCAGACGACGCAGTACGGCGTGTGACGTTTCACCATCGCGTTGCCAAACAAGCGCCCCGATCCACGCGTAGGCAGCGATGTCGAGCTCATTGAACTCTGGGCGCGATGCGCCTGGCGGCAGCATGCTGATCGAATCCTCCAGCTTTCCCCGCACGGCCGACCAGACGGGATCGGTGTTGTAAACGTCGTCACGCAGCTCGATGGAAATGAAAGACGAGTTCGCGCGGCTTTGCGACCGCATACGCTTGACCTCGGGAATGTCCAACAGCTTTTCCTCGATCTTTTCTGTCACCAAAGCTTCTACTCGTTCAGCATCCGCGCCGGGGAAAAGCGTCGTGATGGAACAAGCTCTTTGCGTGAGCAGCGGATCTTCCATACGCGGCAGGACCATCAGGCTGCTCAGCCCCGCCGCCGAGAGTAACAATACAGTCAGCGCGATCAATCTTCGGTCGGTGTAAAACCTCCCGGCGAGTCGTCCGACTGGATGCACAAGCTGTACAGAAGTTGTTGAAGGGGTCGACATGGCTACGGCATTCTGATGGTCTATTCTACGTTCGTCTCGTCGATGCATTCCACCAATTGTCCAGGTGTAATGCGATGTACCCCAGCCACTATTAATTTGTCGCTGGAAGAAATGGCGCCGCGTATTTCCGACCACTCGCCGTGGGCTCGCAGTAGTTCAACCTGTCGTCGTTCAACGACCTGCGGTGCATATTCTTGTGGAGACTGGCTTGTTGGTACCGCCACGTACACTGCCCACAAGCCTCGGCTGCCAACCGTCAGAGCTCGCGTAGGAACCCAGAATCCTTGGGACGCGACTGGCTGCATAACGGTTACCAGGACTGCAGCACCAATGCTCACCTGCTGACTAGAGGATTCATCCAGCCTGAGAATCACTTGGCGCGTCCGAGTCGATTCGCTGAGCGTTGGTCCCATGCGATCCAGGAATGCATTTAGCTGGGATGTTCCCAGCGAAACATCAATTTGGCTCCCTTGCAGATCAACCACCACATCACTAGGCAGCCCCACGCGGATTTCAAACGGAGCTCCCTCGACCACCGTGAGCAGTTGTTGGCCTGTAGCGACTACAACGCCTTCGTCGACCAGCCGTGATTGAACTTGACCATCAAAAGGAGCAACGATACTCCTGTCCGCCAAATCCGCGTTGACTTGACGCACCTGCGCTTCCAGTCCCTGCACAGTTGCACGTTGCATGGCCAATTGCTCTTCACGTGTTCCCTCGAGCAACTGCCCGAGAAACTCTTCGGCGCTTCGCAACTGAGCTGCCGTGGCGTTGAGCTGGAACTGTGTTTGATCAAACTCTTGTTGAGATATGGAACCCGAGTTCCGAAGTTCACGAGTCCTGACAAAGTTTGCCTGGCCGAGTTGCAGGTTGGCTTCCAATTCCGCCACCCTAGCCCGCGCCTGCTCAATATCTTGACGCCTGGGGCCAACCGTCAGCTCCTGAAGGCGGGCTTGGGCGGCTGCCAAATTCGCTTGGGCTACCCCCAACTGAGCGTCAAGTTGTTCATGGTCGAGCTCAATAAGCGGCTGGCCTTTCTTAACCAGGCTTCCCAGCTCAACCAAAATCCTCTCCACCCTGCCAGTAGATTTGGCTGCCAAGTTGCTCGTGCGCCGCGCAGCCACAACACCCGTGTAACTATGCGATATATGGGTGGGGCCAGCCGAAGCAACCGGCGCTGTGGTAACTCTGAGCAGTCGACCGCCGGTCGAACGGTCCGACAGTCGCAGTTTAGTCGCCAGAGACTCACCGGACGGCCCTGTCAGGCTGACTTCCAGGCCTCTTTCCCGGGCGACCGCGAAGTAATAGACGGTCGGAGGAATTGCCACGGCCAGACACAGTGGAATCCACCAAGGATGTCGGTGCGTCAATAATTGACAGCTTGTCAAAATTCGCCCAAAAAAATTCTTGGAAAGACGAGCTTCACGAATCACTTCGGATCCTTTCTGCAATCTCGTTCATCACTGAATTTGCTTCTTCAAAGGAGAGATACGGCGCCCAGCGATAGCCATTCATCAACGTCCAAGCGTGATACCGAATACTGCGGACAGGGTCACCAATACCAAGGTCAGGCAGCGTCGGGCTGGAGGCGATCAAGGCGTGACTGCCGTACGTCAGTGACCAGAAACCAAAGACCAATTCTTCGGCTGTCATTTCGTTTGGCAGCTGCAGGTCGCCGACCGCAACAGCATCTCGCACGATACCGGCGACTAAATCCATAGACCGCAATTCACATTGTCGGATCAAATCTTGCCGCTTATTCGAGGATTTCTCCCAGATAACCGCATTCCTGAGCATCTGCTCAACCGCAAAATGCTCCGCGCACGCAGAGGAATATACCTCGCAAGAACATCCGACAGCCATCATCCTCTCGCGAGGTGTGGCACGCAGGATGGACGCTCGTTCGAACATTTTGCGTCTCAGTTCCAACGACTCCACCGCCAACGCAACCACTATCTCCTCTTTGTTGGGAAAGTGGTTGTATAGCGTTCCCTTGGCATATTCCATCTGTGCCGCCAAGCGATCCATACTGAGCGCCTGATAACCCTGTTCGACCAGGATAGGTCTAGCCAGCGACAGTATCCGCTGTTCGCGCTCTTGGATTTCTCTCTGTTTTCTGGATAGGACTGCCATGACTGATATTCTGACATGTCGTCAGAATAAGTCAACGACTATTCCTTCGCGAGCGCCTGCCGGATTAGAGTGGGACGATTGGTCGTGATGCCAATCGCCCCCAATCGCTGGAAGTAAAGTGCGTCGGTAGGCTCATCAACGGTCCAGACGTGAAACTCTTGCATGCCCGCCTTGGACATTTGCGAAACCCAATCCGCGTTGACTACTTGCCGCTCCCCTTGGGTCCCCAAGCCGTCGGCGGTGGATTTCTTCAATTGTTCCGCCGCATCCTGCAGGCTGGGGGACCATTGGCCAGTAAGTTTGTTGCGGCGGTGGCCAGTCAGCCAATGCACTTTCAGCTCGGGTAGGGTTTGTTTGCAGGCGGCTGCCGTTTCGGCATCAAAAGCAATAATTAACAGCTGGATGCGTCCGTGGTGTATTTCGGCGAGTTTTTCCTTAAGCAACGGCACGATTTCCGGCCCCGTTTTTAATTCAACGACGAATAGCTTCCCGTCGGGCACGCATTCGTACACCTGTTGAAATGTTGGGATGGGCTCCCCAGCGAATTTGGCGGCTTTCCATTTGCCGTATTCCAGCTCTCGCAATTGCGCAAGCGTAGAATCTGCGACCACCAACTGCTGGCCAGCAGTCCGCTGCGTATCTTTGTCGTGGATACACACGATCTGCTGGTCTTTGGTCAGGTGGAAGTCACCTTCAATTCCATCCGCCTGCTGTCTCCAAGCTTCCGCGAATGCAGCCAGCGTATTTTCCGGCGCGTCGTAAGAGGCTCCGCGATGTGCAACGATCATTTGTCCAAAGCCACAGCTAGCAGGCAAGATCAAGGAAAGGCACGCCGTTTGTGCCGCCCGCCTAAGTGAAACGAAGCCAGCTAGCCGCCAAAACGTGAAACCGAATATTGTCATCGCGTTGAAACCGGAGTTGCTAGTTTGAGAATTGAAAAGATCCTACCCTGACAATCACCACAGCCGAGTGCGATGGCGACGATGGAAACTCACAAATTGTTTTAGCGCACAGAGCCAAGGTTCGTCAGCTGGCGACGGCCACGGGTTCGCCGACGCTCCAATTGCGAAAATCGGTTTCGTCGCGCTGAATCTTGCGGTACAGCGTGTCTCGCTCAACAGGAATTCTGCCGGTCTCCTCGATCAACTGGCGGATGCGTTGCACGGATAGGAACTCGGGAGTTTTGGCTCCAGCGTCATGATAGATCAACTCATGACGCACCGTTCCATCAATGTCATCTGCTCCGTAGTGTAATGCAATTTGAGCCGTTTCGATGCCGAGCATGATCCAGTAGGCTTTGACATGTGGAATATTGTCCAGTAGCAATCTGGCGACGGCCATATTTCTAAGGTCGGCCAGTGCGGAAGGCTTGGCGATGTTGGTCAGCTGAGTGTTCTCAGGGTGAAACGCTAAGGGGATGAAAGTCTGGAATCCACCTGTTTCGTCTTGCAATTCCCGCAGTCGTAAGAGATGGTCGACGCGATGGAAGGCTTGTTCTAGATGCCCGTAGAGCATCGTGCAATTGCTCCGCATGCCCAGCCGGTGCGCCTGTCGATGAACATCAAACCACTTGTGGGCATTCGCCTTGTGCTCGCAAATCTGATCTCTCACTTCAGAATGAAAGATCTCGGCGCCACCACCTGGCAAGCTCCCCAGCCCCGCAGAGCGAAGGTCCAGTAAGATTTCACTTACGGACATTTTCGTCAAATGCTCGAACCAGCCGATCTCGACCGGCGTCCAAGCTTTGAGGTGAATCGTCGGGAATCTGTCGTGCAACTGTTGCAGAACGCCCCGATACCATTCATATGGCATTTTGTGGTGCAAGCCACCGACGATGTGCATTTCCGTGCAACCGTTGTTGTAAGCCTCCTGACCTCGATCCAAAATCTGATCGTCGGTCATAAGATAGCCTTTGGGGTCCCTCAAATCGCTGCGAAAAGCGCAGAATCGACATCGATAAATGCAGACATTCGTGGGGTTAAGATGCGTATTAATGTTGTAGTAGGCCAAGTTCCCATGCATGCGTTCGCGCACTTCGTTGGCCAATTCGCCAACTTCTTGCAAGGGAACCGCTGGATCATATAAGGCCAATCCATCTTCAAAATCCAGCCGTTCGCCAGCCCGGACCTTTTGGGCAATCGATTCTAATCGTTCGTTTGCGGACATGTTCTACCAAAACTTTCATGCTTGCTTGCGTGAAACGTCACGCAGAAACCAGAGTGTGCCGTCTGAGGTTACTTCGCGACGCCAATTGTGGCAACGACGCCTAGTGACTAAACCGTAACAAACAGGTTGTGATAACCTGCCCTGTGCTGTAGCAATGAAGGTAAGAGGAGATCAAAACGCCCTCGACCGCGGCATCTTGAAGAGAGAAACGGGGCTCTCCCTTCAGCGATCACTGCCAAGTGCAATGTCCATCGAGCAGATGACTTAGCGTAGGGCCTGGGAAAAATACTTGGGCATTTTTCATCTGCCCCCCCATGCCACGCAGCAAAAAGCATGGGCGAGGACCGAGGTAAAAGACAAAAATCAATTGCTATCGCATTTCGCCCCTGTCCTTAAGCGTGACTCTCTACCGTTGCCTCAATGTCTCA
>JAGQPR010000341.1 GCA_020426625.1 Planctomycetales bacterium | reverse complement strand
TGACGAATTCCAAAAACTGGTCAGTGAAGACGAAGACGGCTCGCTACTCCTACTGGTCCGAACCGAGCAGGGCTCGCGGTTTATCGTGGTCACAAAGTGATGCAGGTTTTCGGCGACTAGCGGTGCTGGACTTACGGCGACCAGGGTTTATCTTACGATGGACTCTGGTCGCTCTTGTTTGAACGTCATGTTCGCCGTTGTTCATTGATCAACCTGGTCTACCATCATGAAACTAGCTGCGAAACTAATCCTTATCTTTTTGTTTGGAGTCTTCGGTATCGTAGCACTGTTCACGTGGCAAACGATCCGTAGACAATATGTGTGGGAGCAGGAAAGACGCAAGTCGCACGCTAGCGATTTGGTCACTGCGGTGATGCCTGAAATAATGCGGGCCTATAGAGACGGTGGTGCGCTGACCATCCAACATGCAGTTGAAATTACGTCTCAAACTGTGCCTGGATCCAATCTTCGCTGGATCGAAGGTAGCGACCCCGAGTCAGGCACGCAGGTATCCACTCGCAGCGTCTCGAGCGTGTCCGTCGTGAATCCAGATGGAACGCGAATCGCATACTCTTATGTTCCGTTTTCGATGGACGGGCAGGATGCAGGGACGATCGAAGTTGCCGAATCATTGGACGAACACGATGCGTTCACTAGAAATTCGATCTTGGCCTCAATTCTGTCGATGTTAGGCGTGGCCGCGCTCTCCGCCATCGTTATCTACTACGGCGGTGTCCGTTTGGTTGGCAAACCTTTGGACAAACTTATCACGCAAGTGAATAGCATTGGCGAAGGTAATTTGGCTCAGCCAGCGATTTTGTCCAGCGGTGATGAGCTCGGGCGACTGGCCTCTGCGATCAGTTTGATGAGCCAGCGATTGAGCGAGCAGAGAGACACGATCCGGCACGCCGATCGCATCACTTCGGTCGGAACGTTGGCGGCTGGCGTCGCCCATGAATTGGGGACTCCGCTGAACGTGGTTTCTGGGCGTGCGGGGCTGATTGCCAGTGGAAGGCTCTCACCTGAGGAGGTGGTGGCCAGCGCGCACACGATCAAATCAGAGTCGGAACGGATGACGAAGATCATCCGACAGTTGCTCGATTTCGCCCGCCAGGATCCGGGCCCGCATGCCACTATCGACTTGCGAGAGATCGTAACTCGCACCTGTGGCCTCATGCGACAAATCGCCGAAAAATCATCTGTGACTATACGCTTTATCGGAGATGAAGAACCGGTCATGATCGAGGGTGACGCAGCACAAATGCAACAAGTCATCACAAATCTGGTAAGCAACGCGGTCGCTGCGATGCCCGATGGAGGCGAGGTACAAGTCTCTCTGTCTCAGCCGCCCGATTCAGATTGCGTATCGCTGCAAGTAACGGACTTTGGCGTTGGTATCGAATCGGAACACATCAGCCGGATTTTTGAACCCTTCTATACGACCAAGGATGTAGGACAGGGGACTGGACTTGGATTGTCCATTGCCTACGGTATCGTGAAAGAGCATGGAGGAGAAATCAAGGTTTCCAGTTTTAAAGGCCGACAAACTACATTTGCGGTTACGCTTCCACGGGCAAAACAAGAACAGAAGTAAAGAACCACGATGAATCGCTCGCAGGCAGAGCCTCCATACATCCTGATCGTTGACGATGAGCCCAGTATGTGTGAGCTGATCGAAGATGATTTGCGTCTAAAAGGGATCCGATCCAAGTGGTACACTTCCGCGCTGCAAGCCATCGACGCGATTCATCAATACGATTTTGATGTGGTGCTGACCGACGTACGCATGCCGGGCACGACCGGATTGCAACTGTGCAAACAGTTGACCGAGATTCGCCCAGACATACCGGTAATCGTGATGACGGCTTTTGGAACACTGGACAATGCAGTAGCTGCCATGCGGTCTGGCGCCTACGATTTTATTACCAAGCCCATTGAGATGGACATGCTGACACTCACCTTGCGGAGAGCAGTCGAGCATCGACGGCTGACCGAACAGGTCCGATTATTGGAATCTTCGCAAGAGTCTTCGAACGCATTTGGAGAAATTCTTGGGCAGAGTCCAGCGATGCGTAAACTGTACGATCAGCTAACTCAAATTGCCAGCTCGGACGCTGGAGTATTGATCGTCGGTGAAAGCGGCACGGGCAAGGAATTGGTCGCCCGTTCAATTCACGCTGGCAGCCGGCGAGCGCGCAAGCCGTTTGTTGCAATCAACTGCGCTGCCATTACGGAACCGTTGCTCGAGAGCGAGTTGTTCGGTCACGTAAAGGGCGCTTTTACAGACGCGCGTGGAGAACGACGCGGACTGTTTCTTGAAGCTAACGGCGGCACACTCTTGTTGGACGAAATGGGGGAGATGCCGCTGCCGATGCAGGCAAAGCTGCTTCGCGCGTTGGAAGAACGCAAAGTGCGGCCGGTCGGCAGTGACAAGGAATTGGATTTTGACGTGCGCGTGCTAACGGCCACGAATCGCGATTTGGAAACCGCGGTGGCCGAGGGCCGCTTTCGCGAGGACCTGTATTACAGAATTAATGTTATCAGCATTGAATTGCCACCCTTGCGTTCACGCGGTACGGATGTTCTACGACTGGCAGAACATTTTCTGCAACACTTTGCGGCCAGTGACAAAAAGCCCATTTCCGGGTTTGCGGAAGGTGTGGCGGAGAAATTGCTCAGTTACTCTTGGCCCGGCAATGTTCGCGAGCTGCGCAATGTCATCGAACGCGCTGTCGCGCTGACGCGATACGATAAGGTGACAATCGAAGATCTTCCGGAAAAGATACGCAACTTCAAGGGCGGAACCGTTTTCATAGGTGGCCTGGATCCGACAGAGCTCGTTTCGATGGGAGAAATCGAGCAGCGGTACATCACACATGTGCTCGATGCGTGCGGCGGCAATCAAACTCAGGCAGCGCGCATTCTCGGCTTAGACCGCAAGACGCTGTACCGTAAACTGAAGCAAGAGTCAGATTGAGTATTGCGAATATTGATCGCCAAACTGAACCAAGTTAGGGTTCGATTCCGACCAAGTCGCCTTCTAGGGTCACTTTCAACCCAGCCGCTTCGGCAAATGCCTGCAAGATCTGAGCTGTGGTCGCGTTTGTGACCTCGAAACTGATCAGCTGCGTTCGCTGGGCTTCAGTGCATGCTGGTGACCACTCGACACGCAACCCATCGGCTTGGGCCAAGCTAGCGATGATCGCAGCGGCAGTGCCCTTCAGATTTCCGCTTCGTAAAAGCGACATGCCAGCTTTGGCATCCGGCGAAGCCAAGCCGAGTTTCAAAATGGCAATGTGAAGATTCGTGGGCCCGGTCACTTCCCAGGCCGTATTGCGTTTCAACAACTGGCACCCCGGATAATCGTTTCGAAGTTGCGAGAGGGCGTCAGGCGCAATTCGAGTATCTCGCACAGGGTACTTGGTCCGCCAGCTTGCAATATCTTGAATGTCGCGACTGGTGAATTTGCCTTCCGCACCGAACTCGGGCTCCCGGCCAAAGCCACCGCAGAGAATTGCCAACTGAGTCGCCAATGAGCATGGTTGGTGTATGCTCCACGCATGAAACAAATCATGTGGCAGATTCAGAGAGGATTGAATGGACCAAGTCTTGGCAATCTCTGCTTCGATGTCGGCGGGTGTAGACAACTCGTCCCACTCCAGTGCATGCAATTCGGTAGTCGCAGGACCTCCCTTCCTGACTTGCGCGAACGAGATTGAGTGATGCAATGCGACGGCGGTACGCTGCAGCGCCTGAGTTTTTCCGCGAGGCCCGACATATACAACATTCTCAATCAAACTTATTTCGGCTCCAGCGTTTTCCCCAATCCGATTGAGAACGTCTATCAATACGGAATCACGACTAGAGGCTTGAATGCTAACAGGCAATGATGGATCGATTCTGCGGTCCAAGAAAATCGATATCGATTGTGACTGGCTGACGGAATTCAAGACGTCTCGAATCGGCGTCTGGGAGATGGTAAGTCCCATTGGTTGACTCAACGCTTGAATCGCCCTTCTGCTGCTTGGCAACTCAAGCAAGTTGTAGCCGATAACCGGCGGCTGAGCGTAGGCTGTACAGACTAGCAACCAGAACACCACGAATAGAAATCGTAAGACCAGCAAACGCATTGTTAGGCTTGGAATCTGAGGAAATCATTTGTCGGAATTAGCGGGGCGTTCACCACAATGTTGCGGGATCCAACTTGTGGAAACACCCTGCGTCGCTCAAATCGCGGCTCGCATAGCTCATGTTGCGTTGTCGTTTATATGTGAACAAGGAATCCCACGGCTGTTCACTACCCTCCATTGTACTTCACGTGTTCAACGCAGTGCAAAGTGTTCCCCCGGGACAACATAGGTGTCTGGCCGATATCCGGTCAAATGATCATGAACTTCTGACGAAAACACGATTATGCACGGAATCACATTGGGTAAATCAGTCAATCTGACGGGTTAGTTTAGGCGGTTTGCGGAGGTTTTCTTGCTGAAAATCCACCGATCGTCCTGGAGATGTGCCGCAACCGCTGGTGCGCGTAATAAATCACCTGCACAAGTAAATTGCTCAGTTGCCAACGCTGATTATACTGAAACTCCATGGCGGCACGATTCACGTCTGCGGCTAGATCTAACTCAGTTACACGATGATCAGGAATGGTACTGTGAAAGAGCGGGCTGCTCGGTACTCGATCTTGTTGCGATTTTATCAGCGGTATCTCAACGACGCTGATACAGCGCGTTTTATTGCGTCCATTGCTGGTCATTATTCCCTGGGAACGCTGCAAAGGTTGCTCACATCTGGAGAAATCTATTCAAAGCGAGCTGCAGCACTAGCCCTCGGTTTGGTCGGAGACGAGAGTTGTTACCCATTATTAGGACCCTTGTTGCGGCATCCTGATCGGAAGCTACGATTGGTGGTCGACGACGCGATCCGCGCGATTAGTTCTCGCGAAGGCACTGCTTCGCAGCGCCAGCTCTTGGAATCAATTGTTCGATCCAACGAGTGCGGAAACTTTGAGAAGACCATCGAAATGTCGACTCAGCTACTGCAGTCCTCCGGTGGGTTGTCTGAAGCATACCACCAGCGTTCACTCGCGCTTTTTCAGGTGGATGAGATAGAAAATGCAATTGCTGACTGCCGGCAAGCGTTGAAATTGAACGAATTCCACTACGCAGCCATGGTTGGACTTGGTCATTGCCATCTTGAGTTGGGCGAGTTGATTGAAGCCTTGTTTTGGTTTCGACGGTCCGTCGAGATCTACCCGGACCTGGAACCGGTCCGCGCACAAATTCGCCAGCTTGAGAAAGCGATCCAAGAGCTGTAGGGCAGCGGGCAGTACGCACTTCTCTCGGCTGGCTTTGATCAGCTGCAGGCAACGTGGCAAGCAAGGCAAGCTGATGATGAGCCATCATGTCTTGGACCTGCAGTTGGTGCTTGGTTATCAGTAGACGCTGGCTTCTTCGCCGAAATTTGTGTCGTATTGCACCGTGGCCGATCGACTAAGGCCGAGGTTAGCAACGTTCGATCGATTAGTGTCCGATAGTCGCCTTTCACTTGGGCTGTCGATTCAATTACCGACAGCATATTGTCACCTCTATTCTTGATAGACCGAGTGATTTTCATCTCCACCAGAATGGACATACGCGAGCAAATCCAATATTTGCTGTTTGGTTAGCCAATTTAGCAGGCCTTGTGGCATGACGGACTTGGTGCTTGTACTCGCCTCTTCTATCTCATCTTTGGAGACAATCACGGACTTGTCGGGACTTAAGGGATCAGACTTTAAGTGAATCTCTGTGGGCGTTTCCATGACGACAAAGCCCGAAATCACGTTGCCGGACTCCAGCAAATAATTCTTCATCGCAAACTTTGGATCGATGTCTTTTGAAGGATCGAGTATTGACTCCAGGATCGCCGCTGCGGATTGCTTTTTGGGTTCCAATTCGGCTAGGTTCGGCCCGAACACGCCACCCTTGCCACCCAGTGTGTGACATTGGGCGCAGCCGATGCGATTGAACCATAGCGCACCATCGGCGTGTGAGCGCCCCGATATAGCCAAATCCGCGGGCGAAAAGTCTTTGACCTGCCATTCCTTCACCAGTTTAGGAATCCAGCCATCGCTGGGGCCTTGGTCAATGGGTTGGCTACCATCTTCGAGCGGATAAAGCTTCAGCAATTCGTTGGCACCCCAGAAAACGGCATCGCCATCACGATTCGTGGCACGGACACTAGCCACCGCCGCTGCATCGATTGGAGCCGCGCGATTCGTCCATGAATTGCGGACATAGGTTACCACGGCAGCAATTTCCTCGTCGTTCAGCAAATGGCGAAAGCCAGTCATTGGTGGTAGCGGGGGTGAGCTATAGCGCTTACCTTTGACTTCGATCGTGCCATGCATGCCGTCCAGCACCAAATGAATTAGGCGCTCTTGTGAACCAGTGGCCCACAAGCTGCCGTCCAACGGCGGGTAAAGGTTAGGCAATCCCTGCCCGTGAGGTTGGTGGCAAGTCGCGCAGTGGCTTTCTCGAGCGTACACTTCTGCACCGAGAGACATCACTCGCGGATCAGCCTTGACGGGTATGCTGGCGCGCAGGTCCCGCAGTTTCCGCGCTAAGGAGTTGTCTCCAGCATCGGAGGCAAGCAACGATTCGCCCAAAGTCAGCATTCGCGAGTAGACATCCTCTTGCTTTTCCACCGGTGTAGCTAAGTCTGCGCGAGCAACGATGCTCGCTAAGAGTCTCCGCGAATTGTCTCCCTGGATTTGCGAGGCGACGCTAGCAACTGGTTGATTGGCCAAGGCCTCAAGCGCTGAAATGGCCAGCGAATCGTCGGTTGTCAATGCGGCAAAATCTCTGATCTTCTCTTGGGTATGTCCCGGCCAACGCGCGATGACCTCCAAGGCACGTTGGCGAAGGTTGCCACCCCCGGTCGAGCGCAGAGCACTAGTCGGAATAGGCTGCTTTTCGATGCCCGGTCCGCGCCACGAGACTACCAGACCGTCTCCGCCGCCGCTGTCACAGTAGGTTACGACGATTTTGTGCTGGCCAGCGTCCAATCGAATTCGGCCACTCTTTTCAACCATCCCATGGTCGCCATCGTTGTCGACGACCAATCTTCCGTCGATGTACAGTCGTGATCCATCGTCCGAATTGGTGTAGAAGCTATATCTGCCGCCTTCAGGTACTAACAAGTAGGCCGTCTGCCGAGTAGCGAATTCGTCATGTCGACCCTTGGGCACGTACACATTGAAGTTGTCGATACTGCCGATCAGTTGAGGCTTGATTTTGTCGAGCGTTTCCACGGCGACGTTGCGAGGGTTCGGTTCGTAGTACTCAAACGAAACCGCTGGTCCACCAGCGCTTTCGGCTTGATCCTGGGTTGTTTGCAGGTGCTGCGGTAATTCGAACATCAATGGCCGCACGCGATCAAAAACAGAAGCCAGTGAATTCTTGTCTCCAATCGACTCAATACCTACCAGCGCGTCGTTGAGCAACACGCGCGAAGTGATGGCATGAGCCCAGGCCTGCGCTGCCTGCGACTGCCCCGCTCGGAACCAGGCGGCGTAAGCTGCTTGCCGAGCATCGGCCGATTGCGTCGATTCCACTAGCTGTTTCAAGACGCTTCCTGCATTTTCTAGTTCGCTAGTATCGAGTGTAGAAAGCAGCGATGCCAGCTCGTTAAAGCTATCGAAGTGGCTGCGTTCTGCGGTTTGAATCGCGGCCAAGATTCGTTGGACCCTCTGCTGGCCAGCGCCCTGAAAGACGTGATCGATGGCTTGCCAGCGAATCTCAGGTTCGATGTTCGCGCGGGCCACCAAAGCCTGAAACACCTCCGGCGAACGTTCCATTTTTAGCAACAGTTCCGCATCTGCGTTGCTGAGCGCGTATCGCTTGGCCGCTGGCGACAAAGGGCGTTGCGCGGCGATCGATTCGGCGATCATTTTGTCGACATCGATCTGATTGCGGGCGAATTCGAGTACGTCATTCAGTTCGTCATCGGTGTCACGAGTAGCCACTTCGAAGATCACTTCCGTAGCGGCGAGTCCTGCGAAGTTTACAGCTGCTTTGACGGCTTCTGCTCGTACCAACGGAGATTGGTCCTGCGCCGCCATAGCCAGGATGGGTTCCCATTCTGGAACATTGTGTTCCGCCCAATGGCCAAGCGTACGGATTGCGGCAGCTCGAACACGCGGTTCCGCAACTTGGTAAGTCTTCTTGACCAGCGGAACGTTGGGAACGCGATGTTCCTCGTGAACCCACAAACATTCAAGCAATGCTTGAGCTTCATCACGGTCCGATTCCACTCGCGCTGGATTCAACCCAGCAGCGAATCGCGTAACAGCTTCGATTGTCTCGCCAGAATCCCTACCACTCAATTCCAAACGAGCTCGGTAGCGAACACTGTTGGTTTTAGAAAAGAAATGGGACAATACTTCTTCTACTGGTTGGTCAACCATCTTTACTGGTCTCGCTGGTGCGCTACCAACGGCAGTCACGCGATAGATGCGTCCGTGTAGATGATCGCGATTGGGATCCCGCATATTATGCTGCATATGTCCAATCAACGTATTATGCCAGTCGGAAATGTAGATCGCTCCATCCCCACCGACTTCGATGTCTGATGGGCGAAAGTTGGGATCGGACGACTGGATCAAGTCTTCCGTGCGTTCGGCGATAATTTGTGCGCCGTCGTATTTGACTTCGTAGCGCAAGACACCAAGAAACCCAATCGTATTGCAGATCAAGAAATTGTTTTGAAAGCGATCCGGGAAATGTTCGCTGGACAAAATGCCGGTAGCGGCAACTGGACGCCATTCTTTCTTGAACCACTGGCGATTGCCCGGTCGTTGGCCTTTGCCAATACTCACATACCCGCCGGTGCCGCTGGTACCGTCATTGGCGAACTGAAAACCCCAGCGATCAAACACATCTCCATGTGGATTCGGCCCAATGGGATAATGGAACTCGGTTTCAAATGTGCGCGGGTTAAAACGGTGAACACCGGAGAGGCCGGAACGATAGGTCTTCGTCGGTGTTTCAAAGGCGGCTACATTGAAAATACCTCGC
>JAGQPR010000340.1 GCA_020426625.1 Planctomycetales bacterium | reverse complement strand
CGGAAATATCGCCTCTTGCCAACGGCCCGGCTTTCGGAAAAATGGTTTTGTCACCGGTAACCAGTACATAGCTAGAGTGCTGAAAAATAGTCCCACTGCCTGCCCCTGGTGAAGTGTAAACTTTGGGACAAGATGCAAACAAACGGGCATTGTTGACACTGTCCCAAGGTTCGTCAAAGTTGTACTGCGAATACAAGCTCTCTTCATCCAACTCGGGCAGGATCAGAACACGCCAACTGTGCATCGGCTTGCCAGCAGAATCATAGACAACCGGCGGTGGATAAGAACCATACCGATCAGCATACGAATTCAGTGCCATGGCAATCCTCTGTAAATTGTTCATACAGGCGGTCCGATCACGGCGTTGCTTCATGACAACATAGATTGGCTTGAGCATAAAGACAGCCACGCTTACGACAAGCCCAAGGCACAGTACTAGCCCGACCAACTTGACGGCCCAGATCGCGAACATTGGAGACCGCGGTTGGCTACTGAGATATTTTCCGCCAACAGGCTTCGTGCCAGCCTGCGGTTTCGCGGGTGGTTCAGGAATTGTAATCTGCTTGGCACAATTGGCGCACGCGCCTTGCTGACCTGCCAGCGAGTCGTCGACCAATGTCTTCTTGAAACAATAAGGGCACGTAAAGTAAAAGGGCATATCTATTCGTAGTCGTCGTTGATTACTGGAAAACTCGGCGATTGCGTCAACCAGCATTTCGCGTGCGACGAATCAACCGTTCGACCAACAACATATTTTATTAATTGCGCGGCCGAACGAGAGGCCTAAGCAATGATACGTGTCCGATACGAGCATCAAATCTGGGTGCGACCAGTATAACAGGTTAGGGTAGGGGAGGGCAGCAATGCGAGCGGTGGTGCAACGAGTATCGAGCGCAAGCGTCCACGTGAACGGTCAGATTGTGGCAGAAATCGCCCGCGGTCTACTCGTTCTTCTCGGAGTAGAATCCCTGGACGGCCAGACAGACGTGAAATACATTGCCGACAAACTTGCTGGACTACGCGTTTTCGACGATGAGCAAGGGAATATGAACCTCAGTGTTCAACAGGTTGGCGGAGCGGTGCTGGTCGTCAGCCAATTCACACTGTTAGGTGACGTACGACGTGGAAAACGCCCAAGCTTCACTGCCGCAATGGAACCAGACCAAGCCAATGAACTCTATCAGCAATGTTGCCAGAGGATCGAACAGCTTGGCTTGCCAGTGCAACGCGGACAATTTCGCGCTGACATGCAGGTAGGACTGGTCAACGATGGTCCAGTTACGATCTTGCTCGATAGCCGCAAGACCTTTTGAGAACTGCAGGCTAGCGGAGCAATTCTTCACTCTTTTCGGTCAAGACGTTGATGATCTGCTCGGCAGTATGTGTAATTTCCGTCTGCTGCGATCCGAATCTAGCCATGAATGCGGAATCGTTGTAAACCGCTGCAGCAATGATCGCCAGCTTGGTATAGGTCACGAAATTCGCCCACCGATTGTTCCCCCACAGTTTCAAAGCAGTACCAAACGAGCGTTTAAACAGGTACTTCCCCTTGCGAAAATCCACCGACCAGATCTCATCCAGGACCAGATGACTCATAAAGCCCAAGACGACCCCCGTCGTTTTGAACAACCGCTCGTTCATGTCGTCCGTGGACATTACCAAGAAGGCAAACATACCGACGATGGCAGCAGCGGGCAGACTGTGCCACATGCCGCGGTGCACTGTATATCTACGAAAGATTTCAGCAACGAAAAACCTGATCGTGATGTAAACCAATGCAGCAGCAATCACCATCGACTCGTGGCTCAGGTGCAACTGTTCGAATCGATGCACCATCAGCATCGGCACAACGGCAGCGCCCAACGTGGTCGCTTCGCGGAGAGGACGGCCTGAATCGCTATCTAAATCTGGCAACATCCCGCTCACGCTGCACAAGCCACCTGCGATCAAGCAGGTCGTTGTGTGGAAACCAGCTTGATAACCAGCCACCGCGTAGATACCGCCAGTCGCCGTACTGACAGTCATATGAGTTCTAAAATCCGCCATGAATTTTTAGCGCTTCCGGGATGCTTGATTCCTCTCCACACATCAGCTTGCAAGCAGTACTCTACGCGTTTCGGTCGCACCAAATAAAGGCCAAATTGTTGCTAGCAATCTACGGCTAAACGGCCTTCGCACGGACAATCAGATTTGCTACAAGTCATCTGCTAAATCTGTGTTTTTACGCGATTGAGATGTGGGTTTCATGTTCAAGTGAACTGCCCTACAGCGCAACAAGCTCTCGACGCGTGACCTGTCAGTGAATGGAAACAAAACGATAACTTTTAAGGAAGCTCGACGGTGCAGGCTTACGATCTACTGTTGTTGATTGTGATCGGTATGGCAACGATTTTCGGTGCCATCAAGGGTTTTGCCTGGCAGGTAGCCTCGCTGGCGTCGATCGTGGTCAGTTATGTCGTCGCCTACCGTTGGCGATTTGATGTTGCCGAGATGATTCAGGCCAAGCCGCCATGGAATCAGTTTCTGGCGATGCTGATTCTATTTGTTGGGACTTCGTTTGTGATTTGGGTTGGCTTCCGACTGTTCAGCAGTCTGATCGACCGCGTGCGTCTCAAGGAATTTGATCGGCATCTAGGCGCAGCTTTTGGCTTCGCCAAAGGTTTGGTGTATTGCCTGCTGATCACGATGTTTGCCATGAGCCTACTCGGACCAAACCAGCAAGCGGCAATTTGCCAGTCTCGCTCCGGATACTACATTTCGGTTGCACTGGATCGCGGCGTCGGCATTCTGCCGAAAGAAATCCACGACGTGGTCGGGCCTTATCTGGCCAGCTTGGACAGCAAGCTCAACAGTCACGATGGGCATACACACGCCGCTGGCGGCGTTGAGAATGGGGGCTTAACAGACTGGCCCGATCTTGGCGACATGAATCTGGACAGCTTGCCTGGGTTGGAATCGTTGCCACGATCCGTTGCAGATGCGATCCCACCGTTTCCCCCAGCTGGCAATTTCAAACTGCCTGACACCTCCTTTGGAGTCGGAACTCAAAACTCACCAGCAATCAACTCACCAGTTTTCCCAGCGACTAGCAATTCACCGTACGCTCAGCCACAGAGCTTTCCGCCACTTCCTTCGGCCAATCAACCGACCAACGGCCCACAGAACTGGGGCCCACAAACGGCTCAACAGCCAACAACTTACCCGGTGCTGCCACGCTAGAATTTCTCTAGCGGCGGACAGCTTGAACGGTCACGCGGCGGATGAGCTTCGGCCTGGGTTTGTGTGCGGCTAGAGCTAGACAATTAGGCGGCTACGGACTGTGCCCAAACCCGCTTTGGAAACGGCAGAAAAATGGAGTGGTCGGCAGCAATTTGCCGGGAAGCCAGCATCTTCTATGGCCCAGCACAACGTCCGATAATGTTTCTTATGTTCGGTTTGGCACCCGTTTTTCCCTGGAATTCTCGAGTTTTCGCTCTGGCGTGCTAATTTGTTCGCTGATCTCGCATGGCTGCGGTCACATCTCGACCGGCTCTCCCTGCGAAGCATCCAGAAAGACGCCCATCTGCCGAAACTTTTCGTAGCGGCAATCCATCAACTCATCGATCGGCTGGGCCCGCAGCTCACTCAACGTTCGTAGCAAGTAACTCTTCATGCGGGCGGCCATTTTATGATGGTCCCGATGAGCGCCGCCCAAGGGCTCTTCGAGTACGTCGTCGATGACGCCCAGGTCCTTCAAATGCTGCGAAGTGAACTTTAGCGCGTCCGCGGCTTTGTTGGCATGCTGATGGCTCTTCCACAGAATTCCGGCGCAACCTTCGGGACTAATTACCGAATAGTATGCAAACTGCAGCACAGCCACGCGGTCACCCACGCCGATTCCCAGTGCGCCACCCGAGCCACCCTCGCCGATGACGATGCAAATGATCGGTGTCCTCAGCTGACTCATCTGAAACATGCTTTCCGCGATCACTGATGCCTGCCCACGCTCCTCAGCACCGACGCCGGGATAGGCGCCCGGCGTATCGATAAAACACACGATGGGCATGCCGTACTTTTCGGCAAGCCGCATCTTGCGCATGGCTTTCCGATAGCCCTCCGGATGGGCGCATCCAAAATGACAGGCTGCGCGCTCCTTGTAGGAACGCCCCTTTTGATGCCCAACCACCATCACCTTGAACTGGTCGATCTTCGCAAAACCAGTCAACATCGCCCGATCATCTCCGTAGTGCTTGTCGCCGTGCAACTCCACGAATTCATCGAAGGCCAAGTTGAGGTAATCTTTGGTGTATGGCCGGTCCTTGTGGCGCGAGACTTGAACGACCTGCCAAGGGGTCAATCCGCCGTAGATGCGGGCTGTTGTTTCATTGCATTCCCGGCGCACAGCGATCAGCTCGCGCTCGAGGTCATCGCGGCTTGAAGACGTTGCCTGCCCACGCAACTGCTGCTGCAACTCGTGAACCCTTGCCTCCAATTCGAGAATCGGCTGTTCAAAGTCCAAACCATTCTGACTCATTTTGTTCCTTTCAAGTGTCCAGCTCGTTCCGATGTCGGCGCTGCTTACATCGCTAGCCTATTCTTGCGGCCGAATGCGACCAGCAGTCGGGAATTCGTCGAAGATGCTTGTTTCAGGTATACGCGGCTGTCGCTTGAATATCTTGGTACCCTTCAGCGTTTTTAGCAACTCCCACATGGATTCGGGTCGGTCATCGGGCCGCTTGGCCATCATCGTCCGAATCAGGTTGGTGAACTCTGTTGTGATGTTGTCGTTGATCACCAACGGTGACGGTATGGGGGCAGAAACGTGCTTTTGCAACAAGTCGTTTGGGCTCTCGCCGGTGTAGGGCAGCTTGCCCGTAACCAGTTCGAATAGCACGCAACCAAAACTGTAGATATCCGTCCTGCCATCCAGCGACTGTCCGCGAATCTGCTCGGGGGCCATATAGCTGCGCGTGCCTTGGATGTTCCTGGTCCTGCCGCCGAACAGCTTGCCCAGCCCCTTCTTGATCTTTCGCGAAATGGTGAAGTCAATCAGCTTCACGTCGCCCTCGCGACTGACGAGAAAATTGTCTGGCTTAACGTCACAGTGAACGTAGCCCTTGGAATGCATATGGTACAGTCCCTCAGCGCATTGGGCGATGATCTTGTCCAACATGTACGCAATCGACTCAGGGCCGCGGCGCAGAGCCTGCTTCATGTTCAATTCACTAAACAACTCCAACACCAGAAATGGTGCGTTGCCAAACAGGATCAAATCGAACATCTTGATCACGTTGGGGTGATTCATCAAACGAGCAATGTCAAACTCCATCTTGAGTGCTCCGACCTCTTGTTTGTTCTGATGAAAGTCTTCGCGCAGAACCTTAAGTGCGAATCGCTCCCCTGTCTCAGTCTCCACGCCTTCCCAGACCTGACAGGAACTGCCCAAACGAATCAGTCGGGCCAGGCGATAGGGGCCCAGGTAATCACGTGTTTTTGTCATTGGTATTCCGTGTCGTGTACGAAGCCGGGCAATCGTTCAATCATAGATCAAAACTCCAACAACCGTAACCATTGCAGACCCGTTGGCAGGACCGGGCAAAAAAGCTGGGTAATCAGCTGGAACGCGAATTTGTGTAGGAACTTATCCTCCCCATTCCGAGGTTCACGTGGAATTCTGGGAGGGTCGAGCGACAGCGAGGAGAGGGAATGGGTAGTTCTCAGCTGCCGAATCACCTGATAGCTCAACTTTACGCCGCCTTGCATCAATTGTTCACGGTAGAGCCAGCAGTTCCTTCCAATAGCCGCACGTATAATTCACGGATTTGGCGAGTCATCGACTGGTGGCGAAATTGATCCGTGAATCGGGCCGCCCCCCCCTGCCCCAACCTGTCCCGCAATCCTTGATCGGCAGCCAACTCGGCTATCGCAGCGGCAAGTGGTTCGATCGATTTCGGCGGCAGCAAGTATCCTGTTTCTCTTGGAATCGCTACCTCTCGAGCGCCATCTACGTCGTAGCTCACGATCGGCTTGCCCGCAATCAATGCCTGCGGTAGCGTGCGAGCCAGTCCTTCCCGCAAGCTCGTATGCACCAGGCAATCCATACTACTGAGATAGTACGGAATACGCTCGGGAGGAACCAAACCGGTGAACTTGAAATGCTGGTGCAATCCCAGCTTGTCGATTTGCTGCTCCAGCTCGGCTCGCAGCAAGCCATCGCCGACTAACAAGAATTGGCAATGTGGATTGTCAGCTACGACCTTGGCGGCCGCCTCAATGAAGTACTCATGCCCCTTCAGATGGAACAGTCTGGCGATTTTTCCGAAGACGACATCCGCATCACCATATCCCAGCTCACGACGCGCCGTACTGCGATGCTCGCCGCACGCGCGGAACGGTTCTACGTCCATGCCCGAGTAGATCGTCGAGAATTTTTCTGGAGCCGCTACACGAGCATTCACCATCAAGTCCGTCATCGCGTCGGCAACGGAAATCAAGTGGTGACAGCGCCTCGCTGCAAAGCGTTCCAGCCGAGTGAACAACTCGCGAGCAGCCCAATGCTGATACGGATGAAAGGGTGCACCGTGAACCGTATGAACGATCGCTGGCACTCTACATTGAGATGCCGCCAATCGACCCAAAAAGCCAGCTTTGGCGCTGTGAGTGTGAACGACGTCAGGTCGAAAACTGCGGATCAGCTTGACCAGACTGCGATACGCCCGCATGTCTTGGATCGGATGGATCGCCCTTCTCAGGCTATCGACCAATTCAATGGGCACCCCCCCCGCCCTGCCCTGCTCCAACAATTCGCCTTCGGGTCCCAGGGCCGGTCCCGTCACCAACAGCACTTGATCCTGATACTGCTCGACCAGATCAAGGCAGTTGAAAAGTGTGTTTTCCTGCGCCCCGCCGATAATCATCCGAGTTATCACGTGCAGAATACGCATGTCGCCCAATTCTGTTAGTAGTACACTTCGACCAGAAACAAACCTTGCGGTGGCGCGGTGGCACCCGCTACCCGCCGATCACCGGCCAACAACACTTGAGAAACCCACGCTGGCTCTGCGTGACCGACGCCCACTTGCACGAGTGTACCTACGATGTTTCGCACCATGTTGTAAAGAAAACCGTTGGCTTCGATGTCGAAAGTGTACAACCTACCGTCCATGTGATCACTGCAGTTGACGCTAAGCGCACGCACGTGCCTGACGGTGCTGCTGCGCGGACTGCCTGCCGACTGAAAGCTGATGAAGTCATGTTCACCAGTAAGCAATTGCGCTGCTGCCTGCATCGGGACCAGCGACATGCGCTGGCGGACCCACCAATGTGTCCTCGCTTGAATGGGATCAGCCTTGCGAGAACAGTAAACTTGATAGCGATAGCGCTTGCCAGTACTCTCTTTGAGCGGATTGAAATCCCAAGGCACTTCAACCGCTGCCCGCACAACAATATCTGGAGGCAACTTAGTATTCAATGCAAACGGCAGGCTGTCAGCGCTAGCCCGCCAAGAATCAGTTCGAAAGACAGCCGATTGCCCAAGCGCATGAACCCCTGTGTCCGTACGGCTAGAAGCATAGGCTTTCACCTGAGGGTCGTTGGTAACGTGGGCCAGAGCCTGCTCGATCTCACTTTGCACAGTCGGAAAATCCGGCTGGCGCTGCCACCCAAAGTAGTTCGTTCCATCGTAGGCAATCGTCAGCCGGAACGCTCGCCCCTCGGACCCCGCCAAGTCACGTTCTTCGTACACGCGTCTCGATCCATTCCGATATGACTACTTTGCGCACACCGCTTGCTCGGCCAGAAGTTTAGCGATCTGAACCGCGTTGGTAGCGGCCCCTTTGCGCAGGTTGTCGCTAACACACCAAAAGTTAACGCCGCAAGGATTAGTCAGGTCTCTGCGCACCCGCCCCACAAATACATCCGGCTTGTCAGCGCAATCTCGCGGCATGGGGTACGATCGGTTGGCCAAGTCGTCTACCAACGTGACACCTGCAGCCGAGCGAAACAGCTCCTTGATTTGCTCCAATTCAAGTGGCTCTTCCGTTTCGCAGTAGATTGATTCGCTGTGGCCAATCATGACTGGAACTCGGACGCAGGTTGCATTGATGGCGATCGAGTCGTCGCCAAAAATCTTGTGCGTTTCGCGGACCATTTTCATTTCTTCAGATGTAAAACCGTGTTCCTTGTGCGACCCAATTTGGGGAATCAGGTTCATCGCAATGTCATGCTGAAACACCGTGGCTTGCCCCGCTGCATTGCGCAGTCGAGCTTCAGTATTGGCTAACAACTCTTGCTGCGCGGCCTGCCCTGCACCACTTACCGCTTGATAGGTACTGACGACAACTCGCTTTAGTCCAGCGGCATCGCGAAGTGGTTTGAGCGCCACGACCATCTGCGTGGTACTGCAGTTTGGACTGGCGATAATGCCTTGATGCATCGCAGCCGCACCCGCGTTGACTTCGGGGATCACCAGCGGCACCCTGGGGTCCATCCGGAAGTAAGCGCTTTCATCGACGACCACCGCACCCCGCTCTACCGCACCTGGAATAAAATCCGCAGCTACTTCGTCTGGTGTACTAGCGATCACCAAATCAACGCCATCAAAAGCCTCAGGGCGGAGCAATTCGACTTGCAGCCCCCCCTGCCCTGCTACCTGGACTGTAGTGCCTGCCGAGCGCTGCGATGCCAGCAATTTGAGCGTGTTGTAGGCGAGCCCCTGACGATTGATTTCATCCAGAACGATCTGCCCCACCGCCCCGGTAGCCCCTACGACAGCCAATGTTTTGATCACTTCCACCACCCAAATAAGAGAATTCAGACTGAATGGTGTTCAGTTTACTTAAGACTTCACTTCGCGGAAACGCCCATACTGCACAGCAGTTAGGATGCACAGTCAGTGGGCCCCGAAAAAAGAAAGCCGGTACGTGGCGAAATGGGTTGGAGATTCGCAAGGGCTACACAACGCCGCAACCTGAAATTTAGCACGCATAGCCAGGCGCTAGGTCAAGAATTGGAAATTCAGTTCCACATAATCCTTGCGCAAAATTAGCCGCTGTGCGCTAGCTAGCACGCGGTTTTTGACGGAACCGCA
>JAGQPR010000033.1 GCA_020426625.1 Planctomycetales bacterium | reverse complement strand
GTTCGACAAACCCCAATGCTGTACCCAGCTGCAACTATGAGACATTGAGGCATTGAGGCAAAGGCAGAAAGTCACGCTTAAGGGCCAGGGGGGGGAAATGCGATAGCAATTTATTTTTGTCCCTCACCTCGGTCCTCGCCATGCTTTTGGCTGCGCGGCGCTGTTAACTAAACTGGGGTTGGAGCGGCAGATGAAAAGTGCCCAAGTTATTTTTCCCCAGGTCCTTAGCTTAGAGGCCTTCTTCAAGCCATCGGCTTGCCGGTGGTCATTGACTCTACTGTTTCTTTTCAATCCAGCCATCGCCAACCTTCGCGCTGTGGAGCAAGCCAGTGAATTACGCAAAGCCAAGAGGAGCTTGGCTGCTCGCGAGCACAAAAGGCAACTCGTCTATGAATACAAGATTCTCGTGGTTGGCAGATTTTCTTGTCAAACGCTGTTTCACCTAAAGCGCTGATGGTGATTTTAGGTTATCTTTGGGTTGACGGTCGATGAGTAGGGCGAAGGGATCGACGCCGACTTTGCTGGGAAGTTCATCAACGAGAAAATCAAAGCTGGGTTCGTTCGTCGTGATGAGTTTGCGTTCACGAAACAGCGTCTTGCCGTAGCGACGGCCGGGTTCGGGCTTGGCGAAAGCTCCGATCTCGATCCAATCATTCAAAGGAATTTCAGTTTCCTTGCCTTTGTCGTCGGCACGGAACTTTCGACAATTCAACTGCAAGTGAATCTTGTAAGTTCCGTCGCCAAGTTTCTCATACGTCGCCACCTCTGTACGATTGGCGAAGAGAGTGATCTCTTCAAACATATCCTCCAGCAGATACTGTAAGTCCTCAGGCGTTACTTGGCGAAGTCCATTTACAAGGTCCAGTGATGTTGGAAACGGCGGATTCTGGTATCCGAATCGGTCGACCAGGCCCTTCAGTACGCTGTTGATTTTATCTTCACCGATCATCTCTTTCAGGTAGTACATCACACAACTTCCTTTTTGATAGTGGATGTACCCCTGCGAAGCTTCCACGGTCAGCAGCGGACGCTCTTTGAGGCGCTCGCTTCCGCGGGAACGGAGGTAGCCGTCCATTTCGTATTGCAAGAACTTGCGCATCATGTCGCGGCCAAATTGCTTCTCCATGACCATCAGTGCTGAATACTGCGCAAGTGTTTCCGACAGGAGTGTCGAGCCTTGCATGTTGGCGCCAATCACTTGATGGGCCCACCATTGGTGAGCCATCTCGTGTGCGACAACGTAGTAAACCATATCGATATCGTCTTGTTCTCCAATGTCCGCAATGAATCCAATGCCCTCCGAATAAGGCATCGTACCTGGGAATGCTTGTGCAAAAACGGCGGTGCGCGGGAATTCGATGATGCGCGCTTGTTTGTGCTTGTATGGTCCAAAGTTCGCTGAGTAGTACTCGAGAGAATCTCGCATGGATCGAAGCATGTTCTCGACATTCCACACATGGTCGGGGTGGTAGTAAACTTCCAAGTCGACTCCGTTCCACCGATTCGTCGCCACTTCGAAATCCGCCGAGATAAACGAGTAGAAATTGAGCGATGGGTGATCGACCTTGTACTTAAAGTATCTGCGGCCATCCACTTCCCAAGACTTTACAAGCGAGCCCGGCGCAACTGCGTACCGATTGGTGGTACTGATGGTTGTTTCAACTTCGACCCATTCGTTGATCCCTGCGATGTACGTTTGCTTGCGATTGACGAAGTCTTCAGGATCCAGCACTGGCATCAGGTCTTGATTCTCTGGCAAATCGTTCTTGGCCCGATCATTTCTGTTTGTCAGCTCGTTTCCCGGCTGGTAGCCGATTTGTGGTGCTATCAAATTATTGAAGAAACTCCCGTTCTGAACGATGCTCAACTTCGAAACAGAGTTTTCAAAGCCGTCGGGTTCGTACGAAACGACGTAATCCATGCTTAGCGACTGTCCCGGCTCCATCGGTGGTGAAAACTGGTAGACATAATACTCGCGGTCTTCGTAAGAATTTTTCAAGCTGGCATTTTCGACGCTGACAGTTGTCTCAAAACCATCAGCAAAATTCAGCAATAACAATTCAATTGGTCTATCTGATCGATTCACGATCGTTTGATGGCCAGAAAAGCGAATCGCTCGCTTTTCGGGATAGACGTCGATGTTGTACTTTACGGACGTCACGTTTGGCTGTGGGAGCGACTGGTGGATCTTTTTGAATTCTTTTTCATACGAAGCCTGCAAGCGTTCGCTTTCTGATGAAGCCAATAGCTCATTGCGGATCATCGTGTTGTAGAAAATCCAGCCTCCCATGCCCAGCCACAACACAAATGCGAATCCAGTTGTAGCCGCGATAGGTCCCTTGAAACGCCGTGCGGCGGTTCGGAAGCGAGTGATGAGTTGCCGCTCCTTTCCACGTTGCCACAACAGGATGCAGCCGATGGAAAGGAGCGTCGCAAACAACAACCAATAAGCGGCGAACGGAATCAGTGCGCTACGGTAAGGTGCGAAACCGAACATGTCGGAGTAGGTGTAGTCAGGCAAGCTGCCGTATCGAACCAAACGCGTCGCAATTTCTAACAGAGACCAAACAAACGTATTGCAGACAACCAAAGCGATGAACAGGAAGTAGCCGATGTACTTGTTGGGAGAAACAATATGCGACGCCATCGAGAGTAGAACGAGGAAGAAAAGAGATATCAGATCCAGCCCGAGAATGGCCTTGACATATAGTCCTAGCTGAAAACGTGTGTAGCCCTGAGAAGCCTGAACGACAATACCAACTAAGATTCCAACCGAAAGAATGATGGCGACAATTAACATCATCGCCACGAGTTTTCCTACAAAAATCGTCCATGTAGCCTGTGGCAGTGCGTCATAGACTTCATCTAGTTTGGCATCGCGTTCTTTCCAAACCAATACACCGGTATAGAAGGCGATGATTCCAAGTAAAAACGCGTACATGGAACCGCGGATAAGATCAACCATGTTATAGGTGACCGGCAACGCATTAAGACCAAAGCCAACTTCGTCTGAAAAAATCAGGGCAACCGAAACATTCAACAAAGTCACGAACACAAGAACAATGAAAACATTGCTCTTGATAGTCTCAAAGAAATCGACTTTGATTTGACTGAGTAATTGCCCTAAGCGAGCCATAACACCGTGATTGAATTCAACGCTTGGGATGGGGCGTGCCTGAGAAGCGATTGAGTTTTCCACCAACTTTGACTGGCGACGGCTCCTTCGCAGAGCAAATGAAAATCTCCAACAGCTAACGCCCAGGGTCGCCAAGCTGAGCGACAGCCAAAGAGCTCGATTGGCTAAGACCAGCCCGCTGAGTGTAATGACCTTTGTGTTGCGGTCGTCGACTGTCCAGTAGCGAACCACATCTTCAAGTGCAGTTGTTCCAAATGGATCGACGAGCGCCGCCAGCGTTTGATTGTCAAGATTTGAAACCAATGCGCTTGCAATCGAAGAGCCAACTATCAACAAGATTGCGGAGATGAATGCCGCGATTGTGCTGCGTGTGAAGATAGCTACAGCAAAGATCAAAGCAGTAGTCATTATCGCGTTGGGGACTACAGTGATGAGAAAACTCCAAGCGTGAGCGGACCAATAAACGGGACCCCACTGCTTTGCCTCGACGCTCGAAAAGGCAGGAGCTATCAAGACGCCCAGCGAAACTCCTAACATGGGGATCATGGCTATCAAAGCCGCTCCCCAAAATCGCCCCATAAGGAACGAAGACTTGCGGATCGGCTTGGTGAAAAGTAGCTGGTGCGTGTTGTATTGGAAATCGCGCGACGCTGCACCATTGGCAAAGGCGGCGGTCATCACGACTGAGATAATGGACATCGCCGCATACATCATTTGGATTGTGAACGGTGAGTTGCGGTTCGAGTTATCGCGCGAACCACCGACCTGCACGTTATCACTGGCGACAGCAGCGCAGACGAAAACCGCGACTATCGCGAGAAACACGTAAACCATCATCGAGCGTAGCCAGTAATTCAGCTCGAATCTAAAGAAAGCACCAAACATTCGGACGATTCTTTCTAGGCGGAGATACACAAATAAACAAATGGCTAGGTGTCGAAAAAAGATCTCATGCGATCGCCGGATGCTCGCTTGCGTGGATCTGAGTGAAGAAGACGTCTTCTAAATCTGCCGGAACTTGAACGAAGCCATCTCCGGGATCGAACTCGCTGCGAATGTGGATCAGCGGACGCCCCGCAACCAGCTTCGTGGAAATGATCTGATAGCGTTCTCGTATCTCGGAAAGCTCTTCCTTAGAAACCGACTTTTGCCAAATCTGCCCTTCCAACTGAGCCTCAGCCAGGTCAGGTGCGCCAGCAAAAAGTAGTTTGCCGAGGTGGATAATGGCCATCTGGGTGCACAGTTCTTTTACATCCTGAACAATGTGCGTGGAAAGGATGACAATGACGTTCTCGCCAAGTTCAGCTAGCAGGTTGTAAAACCGGTTCCGCTCACCAGGATCCAACCCCGCCGTGGGCTCGTCGACGATGAGCAATTTTGGGTTGCCGATCAGAGCCTGTGCGATTCCGAATCGCTGCTTCATTCCTCCGGAAAAGGAGCTAATAGCCTTTTTGGCATGTTGGCTGAGATTAACTCGCTCGAGCATAGCATCGACAAGATCTCGCCTTTCGCCCCGATTCGTGACTCCTTTTAGAATAGCAATATGGTCCAACATCGCGCGAGCTGATGTCTTTGGATAGACACCGAACTCTTGCGGCAGGTATCCCAAGATTTTTCTAACTTCGGTTTTCTCTGATAGCACATCCAAATCATCTAATTGAATGCGGCCCGAGTCAGCTTCTTGCAGAGTGGCAATGGTTCGCATCAGCGTCGACTTCCCAGCCCCGTTTGGCCCTAACAAGCCATACATGCCTTTGGGGATGGTCATCGAGACCGAGTCCAATGCCGTAACGCCATTGGGATATGTCTTGACAAGATTTTCTATAACCAATTGCATGCTTTTACCTTGATGTTGCCAAAAAGCAAATTGAATTCTTAGGAGTAGGATCGAGCTGAGGGACTATAACTCGCCAAGTTGTTTTTCCCCAAGCCCTTAGCTTAACTTACGCTCGTTGGTAGTTTTTCCGCAGGTCGTAACTAAAGTCGCGAGGCAAACGCAGCGTCTACTGCGCTGCGAAACTGTTCGCGCAATTCTGCCAGCAGAGCAAAGTCCTGCAGCTGCGAGAAGAAGACACCGACGACGCCCGTGCGCCGATCGGCCCAGACTAACGTACCACTAGAACCCCAGTGACTGAATTGATCTTCCTTATCCAAAATCCATCCCAGACCGTACATTTCATTCTGTTTGGTCAACATGGCCGTCACAGATTCTTCGCTTAGTACACCGGCAGAAGATTCCAAGAATGCGTTGGCAAACTTGGCAATATCGCTGGGCGTAGAAAACAATCCGCCATCGGGCATGGTCATCTGAACGTTCCATTGGGGATCGTAGCGACAATAGACCTTCAGCCGTTCTAGTTCTCGACGGTAAACGACAGCCGTCCTTGGAATCTTGGCCGGTGGTACTGAGAAACCAGTGTCCAGCATTTCCAGGGGTTGAAGAATCTCTTGTTGTACAAATTGACCAAAGGGTCGTTCTGCAACAACTTCGACAATGCGTCCCAGTACGTAGGGAGCCGCATTCGAATAATGAACTTGCGTTCCCGGTTTGAAATCTAGAGGCCTGGTAGCGATTTGTTGAACAACTTGATCGAGCGAATGGTCGTACCATTGCTGTGTAAAAAAGTAGGAGTCCCGTAAAGGCACAGAAGCTGGAATTCCGGAGCTGTGCGACATTAGCTGGCGAATGGTGACCGGTTGTTTCGTTCCGTCACCTGTTCTTAACTGCCCCAGTTCGGGAATGTAGTTTGCCACTGGCGCGTCCAATTGCAGCTTCCCTGACTCTACCAATTTCATGGCTGCAGTTACTGTAACAGGCTTGGTCAGCGAAGCGATCCAGCAAATCGTGTCTGCCGCAAACTCGCGTTGGCTGTCAATATTGCAGACACCAAAAGACCGCTGAACGACAACTTTGCCATGCTGCATTATCAGCACAGTGGCTCCCGGAATGCGTCCATCGTGGACGGCTTGTTCGACAACTTTCAATGCTGGGTCCAACGACTGCGCCCAAGTCGTCGACGCGAGACTTGCCAACAGGAGAACGGCAGACAACCATTGAAGGTTGCTGCCCGTGCGTCGGAAAATCCAACACAGGTTTATGGGCCAGTTTGAAAGCCGTCTATTCGGTGGATACACGATTCGAATGCGAGTAACCATCATGTCCATAGTTATAGCCAAAATGTCACGTGAATTGGTTGTTTCAGCATCCCATTCTTTCCCAATTCTCACACGCATACAACCGAGGCTGAGGCTTGTTGGAGAAACTGCCTCAGAGTGTTCCATCGCTAAGCCGTAGTGCAAGCAGCTTACCTGCATCCTCTACTTCTGTTTTGTTTTCACCGTTGACTTGTTTCCGACTTCAGGCTGCAGCCTGAAGTCTACGAATAAGCAAGCAGCGAGGACACGCCGTTGTGTCCCCGTTCCTTGCCAACCCCACCCAAGTGCTGTGTCCTCAACCTGTCTCAACCTGTCCCACCACCATTGATCCGAGAGCGAACGTTGACTCGAAAGCTACTCTTGCGTGCTTAAGTTTGGTGTGTCTAAATTGCCTACCTCTTGAATACTTGTGGCAATTGAGCCGTTTGCTTCTGTCCATAGCCGCAGGACTTCGGGGTCGATCCACTCACCGCGCTCTCTCATCGACTGCAATTTGCGACGGGCGGTTGTCAGCCGCTCGTCAGCCATTGCGTGTCTCCCAAGCTTTTTGTAACAGACCGCGAGCAGCATGCTAGAGACCAGTCTGTCACCTTCGTCGGCCGATTGTTGATTTCGGAGCAGCGCCTCCACAGCTTTGTCATATTGGGATCCGCGCAGGTAAACTAAACCCAGCGTATCCCAAACGACTGATTCGTTGGGAGACTGCTCCGTTGCCAGTAATGACTCAGTCAGGGCGCGATCGAAATCGGCGATTTCCTCGTTCATGCTCATCGCCAGTACCCAAGCCAGTCCGGCCCTTGGTACACCTTCGTCCGGCAACAATCGGACAGCTTCTTCGATTGCATCCAACGCCTCGGCATAATGCTCCTGCTGACGCAGGGCAACGCTCAAATCGTGATGCGACCATCCACGTCTAACAGGATTATTGTCGCCGATCAAATCAATGGATTTTCGTAAAGCTTGTGCCGCCGTATCAAGATCGCCATTCATACCAGCCAAGCTGCCGAGCATGGAGTAGGCGAAATCAGGAGTCTTGTCTGGCTTCAATTCGAAGTACCGCGTGATCGCTGCATATGCTTTCTTGGGAATGTCGTGATTTCCTTGGTCATCCCAGGCTTTCTTTTGCATGGCCTGGCATAAGCCAAGATAAGGCTCCGCGTATTGAGCATCATGCTCAATTGCCGATTCGAAGGAATGGATTGCCTGGTCGACTTTTGCACGCTGCATTAACGACAACCCCTTATAATAGGCCACCATCGCTTCGCGGCGTTCATCCGGAATTTGCAAATAGTGCGAGGCCTGCCAAAAGAGTTTGTCCAACTGTCGCATCAGTCGCCAGTTATTGACGCCCATTACTAGGAAGTTTTGGTACCGAGCCAGCGCCTGCTCGTAGTGCAGCAGCGCCGCTTGTTCATCGCCCCGGGCGTGATGGGCCATCGCCAACACCCACCATGGGCTACCACCAACATTTTCGCTGTTGGCCAGTAGCGCAAGAACCTCATCCGGCTTTCCCGAGTTCAGGTAGGCCAATCCCGCGGCAGTCAGCATTTCGCGACTGGGCGGTTCCTTGGTGAACCGCTGAAAAATCTCGAGTGCCAGTTGCTCGTCTCGCACGGACGAATCTGGACAATTCGCCAACAGGTAAACCAGGCTCGCGAGAACCTGCATGCCCCTGTAGGTGTAGGTATTTTGCAGATCCGGGTCTGAGCTCTGGATGGTTTCCGACTTTTTGTCGGCCAGATAGAAACTCTCCAATGCTGCGGCATACTGCTCTACGTCGTTGAGTGCTTCGCCAAGAGACCAAAGCGACGTTCGCTGTAAATCGGCAAGCTCCATGGAATCGGGAAAATGCTGTGCGGCGGAGGTTGCTCGCTCGACCGCCCTTTGATACCAATCCACTGAGTTTTTGGCATCAACTGAGCGAAGATGGCAATCTCCCAATTCGACCAATGCACGGACCACCCGAGCTTCAAAGCGACTGTTGATTTCATGGGAACCGATACCCTGCCACAGTTCCGTGATCGCCGACAGATACTCGCTAGAGGGAAACTCGTTGGGCCCGGGAGTCGTATCAACGATTCGACGGCACAGGTCAGCCTCGGCTGTCTGAGAGACTTGTTGGAACAGTTGGGCCAGGCTCGCGTAAGTAGTCGACGAAGCGTCCACATCCGTTTCCAGTGCCGCAACCTCTAACAGAACGTCTTTCGCAGATCTGAATTGCTCCATGCCGATTAGAGCTTGTCCATAGCGTTTGGCATATGCCAAATAGTATTCGTCGCTCGGTCTGATAGATTTCCGCCATTCGAGCAGTATTCCTTTCAAAAGTCCTGCCATCTCGTTGCAGGTAGCTTTCTGTTTGTCCGGCCTACCCTGCTCTTGGAACAGTTGGGCAACCGGTTCCAGAAGATCAACTTTGTGCAAAGGAGTCATCGATGATGATTCGGCGATTTGTTGGGCGGCCATCAAATGATTGTCCGCATCGTCAAGTTCGCCAAGTTGAAGTAGACAACTGCCAAGCAGCCTGTGGCTTTCAGCAATTAGTGAATGCCCATCGTCCAATGCTGCCTGCCTCGCTGCCAAGGACTTTTCCAACAGCTCTCGGGCCACATCCAGCTGACCAAACTGCATCAGGAATTCACCATAGATGGCTTCGGTAAGTGCTGTTGCTAAATGTCCAGCGGGCAGCTCCCGTCGGCGAAAATCAAGGGAAGTTCCCAATAGCTCTTCAACCAGCGGGTTGGGTCGACGAGACAGAACCGTTAAAACGGCGAGATGCTCCGCGACCCACGAGTTTCCTGGGTCGAGAGGCAGCAGAATACCAAGGTTCTCGCGAGCCAGCTTGTCTGACTCGATGGGTTTGCGCTCGGCAAATAGGGCCAGACATAATCCGCTCAAAGCGCGGGCCGCGACCGCGTGCCCCGGTCCGAGTTCGCGAGAGGCTCTTTGCCACGTCTCGCGCAAAAAACTCTCTGCTTGTTCGAATTCCCCCAGTCCGAGCAGAGAGTCGCCGTAGATTAATGAAGCTGCAAAGTCCTCGTCACTCCCGGTCTCGTTTGCAGTTCCAAAGAAAGGAATCCGGCGTATTATCGCCGCGGCTTCGGAAAGCTTACCTTGCTTCCATAAGACACGGCTCAAGTTCTGCGTCAACAGCCCCTTGCCAGCCTGGTCATCGGCGGCAAACTGCTCCCGTACTTGAAATAACTCCTTTAGCAAGAATTCGGCCTCCGCTAGCTGATTTTTTAGCTCAAGTATCTCCGCAACTCGAACTCCCGCCATACGCGTAAGAGAATGTGCGGCACCTAGAGTACGGCTCCTAGCCTGATAGACTTCATCGACCATAGCACGGGCCTGTGTCAAATCGCCTTCCTTCACCAAGAGATCTGTCAGCAGCTCGATGGCAGCCTGCGTCTGGCGGTTCTCGATGCCAAGATCTTCTCTGAGCACAGCAATCGCAGGCTCCAATTGGCTCTTCACATCTACAACGTCACCTTGTGCAACACGATTCTTAAGAAGCTGCGACAGTGCAGCGGCGGTATCGGCGTGATCTTCCCCAAGTAACCGACGGCGAGTTTCGTGGCTCTGGGTGGCAAGGTTAAGCGCTTCTTCCGAACGGCCTGCGTCGTGCAGCAATTCCGCAAGTGCCAGCTGGATCGAGGCTCGCCTCATGACTACCTCGTCAGCGTCACCTGTTGCGTCCATGAGACAACCGCGGAGCAATTGCTCTGCCTCCTCGAAACTGGATTTCATCCGCAGTGCCCGCGCGAGTCCGAGCTGGGCATCCAACTTGGTAACGCCTGCTCCCAAAATTACACCCCGTTGCATCAGGCCGAGGGAGCGGCGGTACAAGTCGACGGCTTGGTCGAATTGCCCGTGTCTTGAATAAAGTTCGCCAATCGTAAAATACAACGCACTGCGGAGTGCTGGCGATTCAGGGAACCAGCGGTCAGCGTACTCGGTTGCGTCATCCAGCATCCTGCGGAAGGAATTCCCGCTTTCGGATCCACTGCTTGCTGGATCGGCACGCATGAACACGTAGTCCGTCAAGAAACGATTGATGCCAGCTGTAGTTTCTGCCGCTTGTCTCGCCTGGTCCGCGTCCTGCTGCGATTGATCGGCCGCGACCTTAAGTTCCGCCTCCGCTTTTTCGGCGCGCTCGGTCTGCTCATTAGCTCGATCGACAGCTCGCTTTAAAAGCACGTTGGCCACGGACGATGACAAACCAATGGCCAACAAGACCAGCAGAGTAATCGCCACGGGAAGCGGGTTGCGGCGCATCCAATGCGTTCCGCGTTTGAGCATGGAAGGTTGTTTGGCCAGCGTCGGTAGGCCGTCGGCAAACCGCTGCAGGTCCGCTGCCATCGCACCAGCCGTGGCATAGCGCTCGGCCGGCTCCTGCGACATGGCCTTGATGACCACTGCCTCCAAGTCGCGTGGGATCGACTGGTTCAATTTGCTTGGTGGCGGGGCCGCCGCTTGGATAACTTGAGCGATCAAGCTTTGGCGATCTCGGGCAGGAAATGCGGGACATCCCGTGAGTACTTCGTACAACGTAACGCCGAGCGAATAGATGTCCGTGCGTGCGTCCAGCACGTTCTGTCCGGACGCTTGTTCAGGGCTCATGTAACGCAACGTGCCCAGGAGATCGCCGCTCAAGGTCAAAGAACGATCGCTTTCAACTTGCGCCAGGCCAAAGTCTGTGATCCAGATCTTGCCATCTTTATCCAGCAGCAGGTTGGCGGGCTTGATATCGCGATGCACAATTCCCAATTCATGAGCATGTTGCAGTGCCTGGGCCGCCTTGGCAAACAACTTTGCGGCCGTTCGATAGAACTCTCGACTGCGAGAATCGGGCAAAGTCGATCGCTTGTGCGCTCGATCCGTTTCCGTTGAGTCCGCTCCCGAGCCTGGGCGTGTCTTCTCTAGCGGCTTCTCCTTCAGCGCGCGATCAGTACTCGCCGAGTTCCGATCGTCATGAACGTTGGACATCTCGTTTTTTAGTTCATGCATCAACTCCGCCAGGGACTGGCCTTCGATAAACTCCATGGCATAGAAGTGGACCCCGCGCTCGTAGCCGACAGCGTACACGCCGACGATATTGGGATGCCGCAACGATGCGGCCGCTCTGGCTTCAATCCGAAACCGTTCGAGCTGCTGCTCCCTTAGCAAACTCGCAAAAGGCAGCACTTTGATGGCGACCCGCCGATTAAGCGAAATCTGCTGAGCCTCGTAAACGATTCCCATACCACCCTGGCCGATTTGTCGGACAATTAGGAAATCTCCCAGCTGCCTTTGGCTGGCGTTCAGCTGGAATTCTGGATCCGTCGACTGGCCTCCGAAAGAATCATTGATGTGCTTTAGTGCAGGGAGCGCTCTGCCAAGCATTTCCGCAATTTCGGGATAACGCTCTTCGTACTCGTCTATCCGCGGCGACTCTCCGCGAGCAATCCGCTCAAAAAACTCCGTAACCACCTGCCCCATCAAAGCTTCGCGGTCAACGCTCAATTTGTCGGTCATGATTGGCTCTCTTGCTCGGCGAGTTTTTCCGCCAAACGGATTACTGCGCGACCATAGCGTTTGCTAGCCGTATCGGGATGCATTTCCAGAACCTCGGCAACTTCCGCGTTACTCAGTTCCTCCACGTGCCGCAGCAGCAAGACTTCCCGGTCGATCGGCTTAAGGCATTCGATTGCCGCCCGTATCCGATTCGCGCGCTCTTGATTTTCCAGCAGCTGGCTGGGCGATTCCTTCAAGAACCGTCGAGACAGCGCCAGCGAAGAGGCATTGGATAGAGTCACTTGCCGCCGCACATTGCGTTTGTCGGCATAGTGTTCCCTGCGCAGATCGATCAGCCGTTCCATTGCTTTAAGCCGCGACCACAGGCGAAAAGAGGTAGGTCTGCGCGCCAGAAAATCATCCATCCGCCGGCTGATCATCACAAAGGTCTCCTGAACGACATCGGAGGGATCGACTCGGCCTCGCAATTGATCATCCAAACGAAGATCCACCAATCTGCGCAGGTAATCTCGTTGCGATTGGAGCAACTGATCGAAGGCTGACCGGTCGCCAGCTTCAATTCGCTCCAGCAATTGTAACGTCTGTGAATCGTCGTCTCTCGGCAAGGCAAGTACTCCCACTCACTACCCCGGAAAAGAACTTTCCCGCGGACCGTTTCCGGGCCATTTTCTTTGCCATTTTTCCTGATTTTTGTTGAAAGCCAAGTTTTTTCGAAATTCCTGGCTGAATCGGTCCGTTCGCATTTGTTTTACCGGGGTATTCAGTGGGCAGAAATAGTCTGCGCCTCATTACACGATCTGAGGCCAAAGACGCGGAGCTGAAAGCAAAGCCCTAACCAAGGAGTTGTCATTCGCTGCATAGCAGCACTATGAGAACTTTCAAAAAAGATCGTTTATCGCGGCGTCAATTCAATCCACGGTTCATTACTAGGTAGCTGAGGACCAGGCCCTCAAAAAAGCAGGATTCCCGATTCATCGACTATATGTGGTTTTCAGATACGAGAACGCACTTCGCTTACAGGAGCGGTGTTCTTGAGCGTTCGCTCATGCCACCGTCAGCTTTAAAGACTCATCGAAAGGCAACTCCCAATGTTCGTCTCACCTAAGAACTCTCGCCGCCATTTGTCGAAATCGCGTTCGAATCATCTACTGAGAGTGGAGCAACTCGAAGATCGCCGGCTGCTGGCAACATTTACTGTATTGAACACGATGGACAGCGGCGCCGGTTCTCTGAGACAGGCGATAACGGATGCGAACGCGAACCTCAACGGCGCCAACGCGGATGAAATCCACTTTGCGATTCCAACCAGCGACCCAGGCTACGATGTTGTCACGGGAGCCTACTCGATTCGACCAGGATCAGCGTTACCGCTTATCACCGATCCGCTGGTTATCGATGGCTGGACTCAGCCGGGATGGAACCGCGTGCCAATCATCGAGCTAGAGGGTTCCAACATAGCCGCAAGTGTTTCCGGGCTTACAATCGGGACCAATTCACCAGACTCGACAATCCGCGGCCTGGTCGTCAATCGATTTCTGAGAAGCCAAATCGAGGTGGCAGCCCCGCGAGCGGTAGTTCAAGGTAACTACGTTGGTACGGATGTTACTGGGACAGTCGCAGCGAGCACCACTAGCGGGATGGGGATCTTCGTTGAAGGCAGCATTGCTCGCGATGTTCGAATTGGAACCAACGGCGACGGCAACAACGATTTGGCTGAACGGAACATCATTTCAGGAAACAGCCGGGGAATCGATATACGCGCGTACGACACGCTTATCGCAGGCAATTTCATCGGAACTGACGTAAGCGGCTCATTTGCGGTACCAAATAGAACTGAAGGTATCATTGTCTCTGCTTCGGGAACGGTACTCATCGGAACCAATGGCGACGGAGTTGCAGATGAGATAGAGCGGAACATCGTGTCCGGCAACAATAATGGCGTGCGGATGATACAAAATTCCGGCGGTGTTATCGCCGGAAATTTCATTGGCACGGACGTCACTGGCACTCAATTGATAGCGAACACTAGCACCGGAATCAGTTTTGAGTTTTCGTCAACTCCCCTGCTTATTGGAACCGACGCTGACGGCGTGGCAGATGAAGCTGAACGCAACATCATTGTCGGGGGCATTGGTACCAACGGTGCCTCTAACATGGTCGTGGCTGGCAATTATTTGGGTACTGACGTTTCGGGAACTGTGGCATTGGGACCTGCGACAGTTATTGGCTTAGACGGTTTCACTCCTCCAAGTACCTTCATTCGGATTGGTACTAATGGTGACGGTGTCCATGATGAGGTTGAACGAAATGTGCTTTCCGGCATTTACCTTAACAACGGCGCTAACAATAACGTTATTGCTGGAAACTATATCGGCACAGACGCTACCGGATCATACGCGCTGCGCAGCGGCCCGTACTCGGGCGGTAATGGCGTCATGCTTCTGGCGGGCGCTCATGACAATCGCATAGGTACCAATGGCGACGGAGTGTCTGATGAATTAGAGCGAAATGTGATTGCCGGTGTTCCTGGGGATGGTGTACGGTTCCATGGGAGTGGAGACCACAACCAGGTCACGGGAAATTACATCGGCACCAACGTACTACGCGAGAGTCTTGGCAATAGCGGTTCCGGTGTCTACTTGAGTGGCGTCGCCAATAACAATCAAATCGGCGGCGAGGGGCCTATGGCGAACCTTATTGCACATAACTCCAGTAACGGTGTTGTGGTACTCGGTGAAGGAGCCGTAATGAATTCAATACGCGGAAACTCTATCCGTTCCAACACTGGCCTCGGTATCGAGTTGGACTCAGACAATTCTGTCACTCCCAACGATCAAGGCGACGCTGACACAGGTCCCAACAATCTTCAAAACTATCCTGAACTTGCATCCGTGATCGGTGGTGCGAGTACCAACGTCGCAGGTACGCTAAACAGTCTGCCCAATACGTCATTTTTGATTGACTTGTATGCGAACACCGTAGCCGATCCTTCAGGTCATGGAGAGGGCGAGCGCTGGCTGGGTGTAACTACAGTCAAGACGGATGCCAACGGTGATGCGAGTTTTTCAGTTACGCTCGCGAGTGCGACTGCTGCCGGCGAGTACATAACTGCCACGGCGACACGACTGGAAGATCACGATTCCGATCCGACTACTCCACTCTTGGAGACAGACACTTCGGAATTCTCGGCAGTGCTGTTGGTTCCAGCCAACCAGCCGCCGACGATCTCTGCGCAATCGTTCTCGCTTGACGAGAACCAGCTTGTTGTGGGGACAGTGCTCGCCTCCGATGATGATCTGCCAGAAGACAGTTTGAGTTTCTCAATTACGGGTAACGGACCCGATGACGCAAAATTTGCGATTTCCGCCAGCGGCGGACTGAGTTTCCTCGTAGCTCCCGATTTCGAGAATCCGACCGATGTGGGCGGTTCACCTGGCGACAACGTCTACTTGGTCGAGGTCCAGGTTACCGACGCGGCGAATGCGACAGCCACTGCGACCATGTCCGTAACCGTGAACAATATTACCGCGACGATCAACGGTACCGTCTTCGTCGACGCGAACAATAATGGATTGTTTGATGGAGGCTCCGAAAGCGCTATCGATGCCGTGCTGGTCGAGTTGCTGAACGAAACTGGTGCCGTGCTGGATAGCGATACCACCGCTATGGGCGGCGTGTATGCTTTTGAGGTCGACGATGAATTTGCGACGTACCGCATCCGTGAAACTCAGCCAAGCGGAGTCGATGACGGTCAAGCTATCTTGGGCGACGCCAACGGAAACAGCATTACGGGTGAAGCGGTGGATGGATTGATTCTGTCGACCAATGAAATGCAACTCACCCTGACCGGCATCGATGCATCTGATTACGACTTTGCCGAAGCCGGCCAATCGGTTCAGGCGGGTGACACTGCTACCATTGGCTTTTGGCAGAACAGGCATGGCCAAGCCCTGATCGAACAAGGCGGACCACAGCTGGTGAATTGGCTCAATACCAACTTCGGCAACATTTTTGGATCAACCTTCTCGGATGGTTCGGGTGGAGACGACGCCCGTGAGGTAGCGGATTTCTATAAGAACGAGTTTTTCAAGAAGAAGCTGCAGGGAACGTCCAAGGTCGACGCTCAATTCATGGCCTTGGCCCTCAGTACCTTTTTCACCAGCAGCAATCTGTCGGGTGGCAGCACGGCTTCCGGCTTCGGGTTCAATGTGACGGAGACGGGTATCGGGACAAAAGTCGTGAATGTGGGCAGCAGCGGACAAGCCTTCAATGTCGCGGACAATTCCGACGCCACCATCATGTCTTTGCTGCTGGCCACCAATAGCCTGACTGGAGCCGATGCCGACTTGGACGCCAGCGAAGACTACAGTCATGTTTACGATCTCAACGGCGACGGCATCCTCGACGAATACGAGAAATCACTCCGCGCCATGGCAAATGCTGTCTACACCTTGGTAAACGAGAGCGGTGACATTTGAAAATGATTGTTGGCAGTTTGGAATGGGCTTGGCCGACTATAGCTGCCTCGATGGGTTCCTTCCTGCGGACTAAGCTAGTGGATTGTCCAATCTGAATTGACTGGTTGGAATTTGTCTGTATTGGTTTCTCTTTTGCAATTGAGAAGACCATGGGCATGGAAGCCAAGTACACCGTTCAGTTGGATTCCGCCGAGCGCGAATACCTACAATCTTTGATTTATAAATCGAGTCGCGCGCAGCAGTGCTCAAGCGTGTTCGTATTCTGTTGAAGACGGACGAAGAATGGACGGACACTCGAATAGCCGGGACACGGGACACGAGGCCATGGGGACACAGCGAGGACACGTCAAGTAGCGGTGGCGCCTTCGCTCTGGATGGCAATGCCTAAATTTTCTACTGCTGTGCCGCTTAAGTGGGCAAACTTAGGCGTCGAGTGTAATCCTGCGAAATCGGGCCACTCGAATTATCGTCCTTACGGTGCCCAAATCTACCCTTGCAGCATTCCACAGGGAAACCGATCGCTCAACGCATCCATTTGAGACGATTGCGTCCAATTCGTGGCATATCTTTTGCACCCCAGCCCAGGCGCCTTGCAACCCTCAATACTCTATCAGGCGGACTCTATAGTGCTGCGCTTTGCTCTTAATCGATTAGCCAGCTATGGTGTGGTCGTATTTCTTGCCGGTTGTGGCGGATCGGTGATTACTTTAGAGGACCTGGAAAAGGCCGCCGAAAAGGTCGACGTATCAGATATTGATATCGGTGGGGCGACAGCGGCGAAGCAACTTCTCCCGCTAGAAAAATCAACTTTGAAATTCGGTTTCATTAAACTGACCGATTGCGCGCCATTAGTCATCGCCAAGGAGAAGGGCTTCTTCGAAGAGGAGGGGCTGAATGTCGAGTTGGAGCCACAAGCTAACTGGAAAGTTTTGCTTGATCGAGTCATCGACGGTCAGCTGGATGGAGCTCACATGCTGGCTGGTCAACCGATCGGGGCGACCATCGGATTCGGTACTTCTGCTCACATCATCACTGCATACAGCTTGGACTACAACGGTAATGGAATCACCGTAAGTAACGACATTTGGTCACAGATGCAGGATAATGATCCCAAGCTGAAGAGTGACAAACCTCCGCATCCCATCTCAGCGGACGCGCTGAAACCAATTGTTGACAAGTACAAACAAGAGGGACGCGACTTCAATATGGGAATGGTGTTTCCTGTAAGTACGCACAATTATGAAATCCGCTATTGGCTGGCAGCTGCTGGAATTCATCCTGGCTTTTACACAACAGAGGACATTCAAGGAACCGTCGATGCGGACGTGATTCTGTCAGTGACTCCGCCGCCGAACATGCCGTCGACGTTGGAGGCAGGGACGATTTTGGGGTACTGTGTTGGAGAGCCCTGGAACCAGCAGGCTGTGGTGAAGGGGATCGGGGTTCCGGTCACGACCAACTATGACATTTGGAAGAATAACCCGGAAAAGGTCTTCGGTGTTAGTGCCGCCTGGAACGAGAAAAATCCCAACACGCATATCGCGATCGTCAAGGCCTTGATTCGAGCTGGGAAATGGCTTGATGCAACAGATTCTGCGGGCACGCTGGTGAATCGGCAGGAAGCCGCAAAGATTCTGAGCAGGAAGGATTATGTGGGTGCTGACGAGGATGTCATCGACAACAGCATGACCGGAACATTCGTGTTCCAGAAGACGGACGTGCGCCCGATGCCGGATTTCAATGTTTTCTTCAAACACAACGCCAGCTATCCGCACTACAGCGATTGCATATGGTTTCTAACTCAAATGCGTCGCTGGGGCCAAATCACTGAGGCGAAGCCAGCGGAATGGTACGCGGAAACCGCCAAAGAAATTTATAAGCCCGCTATTTACCGACAGGCAGCGGCCATGCTGGTTGACGAAGGGTTGTTGGAACCTAGCGAGATTCCGCCGCCAGGTTACGACGGCTATCGCGAAGCGACGACTGATTTCATTGACGGCATGAAATATGACGCCAAGGACCCACTGGGGTACATCAAGGGTTTTGCAATCGGGAACCAAGACTAATGCTTGATCGAAAGTGCGGACGACTGTCCAGCCTTCGGTCTGTCAACGAGAACTTGTCCGTCCTGGCGTGTGATTGAATCAAAGACTCAACGGCTTTCACGACCGTCAGCCGTGATTCAGACCAATGAAAAGAGAGCGATCGGCGCGTGCTAGTGTCAAGAATTGGAAATTCAGTTCCACATAATCCTTCCACAAAATTAGCCGCTGTGCGCTAGCGCGCGGTTTTTGAAGGAACCGCACTTCCACAAAATCAGCCGCTGTGCGCTAGCACGCGTTTTTTGAAGGAACCGCACGCTCGCGCGCTAGAGGCTGATGTGGCATCGGAATTACGATTTGTGACACTAGTGAGTATTCGGGGCGCAGCTAAAGAATCGCGGCACAACAACAGGCGTGGAAGTAAACGATGAACGTGCGTGGGAATCTCCTTAAATTCTGCAGAGTTGCGGGTCTTCCAGTGGTCGAACCTTTCGTCCGCTTGGCCTTTGGTGAAGACCCCAAAGTGCAAATGGCCGGTATCGCCAAGTTCCTGCTTGTTCCAGCATTGGCCATGTTTGCCTTTGTGGTGTGTTGGAGTGTGGCGGCAAACGTTGTCAAGACCGACAGCTTGGAATTGCCTAGTCCTTCGGCGACTTGGGCAGCTGGCAAAGAGCTGTTTGAAATGCACCGGCAATCGAAGCAGGCGCGACGCGACAAAGAGGCTGAGAAACTGCAAGAGGCAGTCGTTGAAATGGCAAAAGCAAAGCAGGCCTCCCAGTTGGCAGCAACCGCCAAAACGGCTGCAGACAAGGAACGATACACCAACCTGGCTTCAAGTTTTCGCCAGCAGGCCCTCGTGGCGTTGCATTATAAATCGACGAGCGCACCGACTTTCGTCGAGCAGATTTACACCAGCCTGAAGACAGTTTTTTTCGGATTCTTGGTTGCAACGCTGATCGCTGTTCCCTTGGGGGTGTTGTGCGGCATGAATCCCTGGTTCAACGCCGCGCTCAATCCGTTCATTCAGATATTCAAACCAGTTAGTCCGCTCGCTTGGCTGCCATTGGCCTTTCTAGTCATCGTTTGGGCTTACTCGGGAGTCCCTACTGAGTCCATCTACTTGGATGACTTGCTTGGCATACCGACCGGGCAAGTGAAAGCGTTTTTGATTTCTGCTATCACCGTCTCACTGTGTTCGTTGTGGCCAACCTTGGTAAACACAACGCTGGGCGTGGCGAGCGTCAACAAAGACTATTTGAATGTGGCGGAGGTACTGCAGCTCTCCTGGTCTCAGCGGCTTTTCAAAATCATCCTGCCTGCCAGCTTGCCGCTCATGTTCGCCGGACTGCGAATCAGTCTTGGCGTGGGTTGGATGGTCTTGATTGCTGCCGACATGCTGGCTCAAAACCCAGGGTTGGGCAAGTTTGTGTGGGACGAGTTCCAGAACGGGAGCAGTATGACCTATGCTCGCATCACTTTCAGTGTTTTGATGATTGGCGTGATTGGCCTGGCGCTGGATCGCATCATGATCTGTCTGCGCAATTTGGTCAGCTTCGAAGCTACGGCAGCCTAATCTAGCTCCTAAAGGCAACAATATATGAGTGTCGTTACGCTCGAGCGTCCTGCAGCGCTAGCTGTTGAGTTAGCAGCGCCTCCAGCGCCGCTACTTTCCATGCGTGGCGTTTCCAAGACATTCGGCGCGGGAAGCACGCGAATCGAAGTGCTCTCCAACATCAACCTGAACATTCGTGAAGGCGAGTTCTTGGCGGTCGTTGGTTTCTCCGGCAGCGGAAAGACAACGTTTACGAAACTGCTCTCCGGGCTTGAGACGCCGGATGCAGGTGAAATCTTGATGGATGGAGAGCCGGTGCGTGGCCCCAGTCCGGAACGGGGGCTGGTATTTCAGAACTATTCGCTGCTCCCCTGGCTGACCGTTCGAGGCAATATTGCGTTGAGTGTGGACCGCGTTTTCTCCAAGCTCTCCCGAGCTGAACGACGAGAACATATTGAGCATTTTATTCAATTGGTGGGACTTGGGCATGCCGCCCATCGACGTCCTCACGAACTTTCCGGTGGCATGCGGCAAAGAGTCAGCCTGGCACGAACACTGGCTATGAAGCCGCGAGTGCTGTTGTTGGATGAGCCACTGTCGGCGCTAGATGCACTCACGCGAAGTTCGATGCAGGATGAGATTCTGCAGATTTGGGAGGAGGAACGGCAAACGTGCCTCATGATTACGAACGATGTCGACGAAGCGATTGTCGTAGCTGACCGCATCGTCGCTTTAAATCCCGGCCCCAATGCATCGCTCGGGCCAATGTTTACTGTTGATCTACCCCGACCTCGCAATCGAACGCAACTGAACCACGACTCCTACTTTCAGGGACTGCGCAACGCGGTGACCAATTACTTGATAGCCGTTCGAAAACGCAGTCGCGAGCGCGAGGCTGCGCGCGAAACTTTAACTCCGATAACACTACCAAATCTCGAGCCACAAATTCCCTCGTTGCCGTCGAAGTTCATTACTGGCTGATCCGAACGAACTGCCAAACCACAATGATGCAACCTAAGAAAGACCCAAAGCCATACATGTACATCGATGGTTTGTGCTTGCCTTGAAAACCAACAACCATTTGCTCCAGAGACAGCCATGTCTTCCTTCATCGAAATCTTCAAACTCGGCAAGACTTATGACACGCCAAATGGGCCTGTGGTAATCGTCGAAGACTTTACGCTGAACATGCGAGAAGGAGAGTACGTGTGTCTGCTGGGACACAGCGGCTGCGGCAAGAGTACCGTACTGACGATGATCGCCGGGCTGAATTCGATCACAACCGGAGGTGTGGTCATTGCCAACCGTGAAATCACTGGCCCGGGTCCTGACCGTGGCGTCGTGTTTCAATCACCATGCCTGATGCCTTGGATGACTGCGGTTGAAAACGTACTGCTGGGGGTTAATCAAGTTTATCGACACGGTACTCGGGCGCAGCGTCGTGATATCGCTGGTTACTATCTTCAACTGGTAGGGCTGGGCAATAGTCTCAACGTTCGTGCGGCGGACCTAAGCCAAGGCATGCAGCAGCGAGTCGGAATTGCTCGCGCCTTTGCGCTCAAACCCAAGATGCTGCTATTAGACGAGCCCTTCGGCATGCTCGATTCGTTGACTCGAATGGAGTTGCAAGAAATCCTGCTTGAGATACTGGTACGCGACAAAGTTACCACCATGATGATTACGCATGACGTGGACGAAGCGCTATTCATGAGCGATCGCGTGGTGATGATGACAAACGGCCCCAAAGCTCGCGTCGGAGCAATCTTTGACTTGCCTTTCGATCGAACTCGAATCCGCTCAGAGGTCCTGGAACACTCTGAGTATTATGTCTATCGCGAAAAAATGCTGACATTTCTCGAAGAGCAAGACCACAAGAAGATGCAGCAGAGCGTCAATCAACTGAACGAACAACGCGCTGGACATTTTCAGGCAGACGATTCAGCAGTGGAATCCACGCATCCTCAAAAATCGGGGGTCGCTTAAGAGCGTTCGATTAACATTTGTCGCCTTTCGCTCCGCGAAAGTAAGGCCTTTTCCGCGCCTTTTGCGGAGCGAAAGGCGACACACTAATTGATCGAACGTGGCGTAGCGGCAGACCCAAAACCTTATTTCGATGGATCTTCGGTTCGCCGCAGGCAGCAAAGTCAAGAAACATCAACAATGATTAGACATGAGTACTAGTTTGCAAGATTCATGTGAGGCGATTGTCACGCAGACCATGCGGCTGGAAAATAGTTTTTTGCAGCAGGTAGTTGTTAGCAACCCTGCGGATAGGATTCCAGAGAACTGCGACGCCGTTGTCGTGGAAGCCTTGGAAAAATGCTGGGGTTCCGGCAAATCAGAATTGGTCAGTGGCGGCGAAGGTGTCGAAGCCATCGCCTGCTTGCCTGTTTGGAAATCCAATGAACTTCGAAATGTGATTGCATTTGTCTTGGCCAAGCACCATCCACCACTGTGTGGTGTAATCGAAATTTGGTGTCCCACGGGGCAATACCAGGACCTAGCCCTGAGCCGTGGCTATTTTGGTGAATTGGAGCGATTTCAAAACGTCAGTTCATTCGTTCGGTTTGAGCGTGGAAGCGGGCTGCCTGGACAGGCATGGGATTTAGGGCAAACGGTGATACATGATGACTTGAAAAACCACCCTGGTTTTCTTCGTGCGGCGGGTGCCGCCGCAGACTCTTTGGAAACAGCCGTCGGCATTCCGGTTTTGAGCGACGCCGTGGTGGAAGCCCTCGTAGTGATAAGTAGTTGCACATCGCCATTCGCGAGAGCTCTTGAAGTTTGGACACCGAGCGAAGGAATGTTTGCTCTTAAAGACACGGCAGTTGCTTCCGCCGATAAATCTACTAGGCAAGAGCTCGGCAAGGCTTGTAGCCCAAAGAGTCTCGTGAACGTCGTCGTATCGCTTGAAAGAGCCGTGTTGTCGAGTGATGACCGGTTTCTAAGTCCATTTCCGGGCAGTCAGGCCGTCCTGGCATTCCCTACGTTCGTTGGTCGCGCATTGACTTGCATAACCGTCATGGTGTTTTAATGGCGACTACTGCATTGGATTTGGACCGTCTGGGGAGCCGCTCAATTGTCGAATTGCTATTGGACGAACAGGCACAATTTTCGGCGGTTGAGCTCTTCAGTGATTACCACGATCAACTAACAGATGGCACTGAACCCGCCCAAGCCAAGTACTACCGAGCGCTTTTGCCAGCTAGATCTCCATCGGAAGGAGAGCAGTATGCTTTCGACGTCGATCTGGACGCATGTAGTGGATGCAAGTCTTGCGTTGTTGCCTGCCATACGCTCAATGGCTTGGAAGAAGAAGAAGCCTGGCGGCGCGTGGGGACCGTTTCCAATGCAGATGAGAGCAGCGGATCGGCATTGCGATATATCACCACCGCTTGCCATCACTGCAGTGAGCCAGGGTGTTTGAACGGCTGTCCTGTTAAAGCCTATGAAAAGTCGCCAGAAACGGGGATCGTCAAGCATTTGGATGATCAATGCATTGGCTGCAAGTATTGCATGATGATGTGTCCCTATGAAGTGCCCAGATATAGCCAGCGGCTGGGAATCGTGCGCAAATGCGACATGTGCAGTCAGCGGCTGATGCACGGTGAAGCCCCCGCCTGTGTACAGTCTTGTCCCAACACCGCGATTTCGATACGGCTGATTTCCAAGAAAGAAGTAGCCCCTCCGGGAGATCAGCGACTTGCACCTGGAGCACCACTGTCTTCAATCACTCGACCTACGACCATCTATCGCACTGCGAACGCCGATGCGTTCCACGACGCTTCGCCTTTAGATCAGGACATTGACCATCCCCACGAATCTCATTGGCCCCTGGCCGTCATGCTGTGTGCAACACAGGCCTCCGTAGGCCTGCTGCTGTTTGAGCGACTTTGGACTTTTTTTGATTCCAGCCCCGAAGTTACGCGCGCCGCGTTGCTTGCTTCGCTAGTTCTGGCAATAGCGGGCCTGGCAGTCGCGCCATTGCACCTGGGGCAGCCTATGCGGGCGTGGCGAGTGTTCTTGGGGCTACGAACCAGCTGGCTTAGCCGCGAAGCCGTGCTGTTGGGCAATTACGTCGGGGGCTTGGTACTTGCAATCGGATTGGCTTGGTCCAAACCGCTGAACGTACCGCTGGTGTCGAGTTTGTCGAATTCCTATTCAATCCAAACCGCCGTTTGGGTGGCACTAGCTTCCGGCATGACCGGCATCATTTCCAGCGGCATGATCTACGTTGCGACCCGTAGAGAGTTGTGGAGTTTCTCAAAAACGATGCTGCAGTTCGGCGGTACAGCACTTGTAACGGGTGCAGTCTGGCTGGCTGCGACAGTTCTGGCAGTCAAGGCGTTCGATTCGGCTAATCTCAGCGTCTTCTCAGCTCGCTTTCTAGCCATCGCTGCCACTGTTTGCCTGATCGCCAAAGTAGGCTGGGAGTGGCGATTCCGCCTTGGACCAGATCGTTCTTCGGATTCATCTTTGCAACGGAGAAGTCGATTGGTCGTCCGGCGGCATTTGGCTTTGCTAAAGCGGTTGAGACTTAGCCTGGCGGCTCTCGCGGCGCTGAGCATGTTGGCTTGCACTGCCCTACTTTCCATGTCAGCAATCGGACTTTCAATAGCCGTGCTCGCAGCCGTGGTCTGTTCCGCCGGGGAGATATGCGCTCGTCTACTTTACTTTTCGAGCATCGTGTTTGAGCGCATGCCGGGGGCGCTGCGATGAGCGTTGCGACGAATAACTGTCAATCAGCGAAATCCAGTCTTGGGAGAAAAGTACTGCCGCACTTGCAGAAACATGACGGCGCAATGACGCGCGAATTGTTGCTCGCTCCGGGACGTTATGGACTCGGAATGACGCACGCGTCCTTGGACGCCGATACGGTCACCACCGCTACTTGTGGATACTGCGCGACAGGATGCGGCTTGCGAGTTCACTTGAGAGATGGGCAGGCAATCGGTCTAACTCCGGCTACGGATTATCCGGTCAATCTCGGTATGGCTTGCCCCAAGGGCTGGGAGGCCTTGCGAGTTCTTGACAGCACAGACCGTGCCACGATGCCTTTGTTGCGGAAGAACGGCTGTCTGCAACCAGTGAGTTGGGACGAGGCGCTTCGTACATTCTGCGATCGGTTCAAGGCCATTCAGCAGGAACATGGAACGCATTCGATCGCCTTTCTCAGCACAGGCCAAATTGCATCTGAGGAAATGGCGTTTCTAGGGGCTTTGGCCAAGTTTGGCATGGGCATGCTGCATGGCGACGGCAATACTCGCCAATGCATGGCGACTGCAGTCACGGCATACAAGGAGTCGTTCGGATTTGACGCACCTCCGTATACGTATGCCGATTTTGAGCAGAGTGACTGTCTTGTTTTCATTGGTGCCAACCCATGTGTTGGCCATCCCATTATGTGGGAGAGAGTGTTTCGCAATCGCAATCAACCTGAATTAATAGTTCTCGATCCGCGCGCCACCGAAACGGCCATGGCGGCCACGCAGCACTTGCAGCTGCGACCAAAAAGTGATCTGAAATTGCTGTACGCAATTACCCACGAAATTATTCGTTTGGGCATGGTTGATGAATCATTCGTGTCAGCGCACACCGAGGGATTCGACGAATTGCGCGGTTTTGTCGCTAACTACTCCGCCACGGCTGTAGCAGACCAGTGTGGACTGACTGCTGAACAAGTCTCCCAAGCTGCGCGTTCCATTGGAACGGCCAAAGCAGCTTCTCTGTGGTGGACGATGGGAGTCAACCAAAGCTATGAAGGCGTTCGCACCGCCCAGGCGATTATCAATATTGCGCTGATCACCGGCAACATCGGCCGACCTGGTACGGGCGCCAATTCCATCACCGGACAATGCAATGCGATGGGGTCGAGGCTGTGGAGCAACACTACCAATCTTTTTGGCCATTACAGTTTTGAAAATGCCGAGCACCGTCGCATTGTTGCCGACGCATTGCGCATCGATGAATCTCGGATCCCGGATACTGGCAGCTACAGTTACGACGGAATCTTGGACGCCGTAGATCGAGGTGAGATTCGCGGATTGTGGATCATTGCCACCAACCCTTCGCATAGTTGGATCGACCAAGATGACGTGCGCCGTCGCTTGGGGCGACTCGATTTTCTGGTGGTTCAGGATATGTATCACAACACGGAAACGGTGCAGCAGTCTCACCTGTTGCTGCCCGCTGCGGGCTGGGGTGAAAAGCTGGGTACGTTCATCAACAGTGAACGCCGCTACGGAATCCACAAGCAGGTCCGCCAGTCCCCAGGCCAGGCATTATCAGACTTTCGCATTTTTCGAGCCGTGGCTGAATACTGGGGATGCGGTGAGATGTTCCGTGAATGGTCGGAACCGGAAGCCGTCTTTCGCATCATGCAACGGGCCAGTCGCAATCAACCTTGCGACATCACTGGTATTGAAGGATATCAACAGCTTGATCGTTTAGGTGGAATCCAATGGCCTTGGACGTCAGAACAAGCTAGTGCCTCCGAGCCATCTCAAGAGCGGCGATTGTTCGCCGACGGCCAGTTTTACACCGAATCTGGGCGGGCCAAGTTGATCACTGCCCATCCCGCAGAAATGCCGGAGGCTCCTGACGACGAGTATCCATTTCTGTTGCTTAGCGGCAGGGGTACGGTCAGTCAGTGGCATACGCAGACGCGGACAGGCAAGAGCCCAATCCTACGTCAACTCTATCCGCATGAACCGTACGTTGAAATACATCACCAAGATGCAGCGAAACTAGGGGTCGAGCACAATGCTTTGGTGCAGGTGCGTTCACGGCGGGGAGAGATCAGCGTGCGGGCAGCAGTCACGTCCACGGTAGGTCGCAATCAGGTCTTTATTCCCATGCACTATGGCGTAACCAATCGACTGACGTTGCAGCATTTTGATCCCTACAGCCGACAGCCAAGTTACAAAGATGCTGCGGTGTCGCTTTCCCCCATCAACGCGCAGTAGATCTGGCAAGAATCATGAGCAATAACTCCTTTACGGATTCTCAAAAACAGTACCTGGCAGGCTTCATGATGGGCGCCGATGTAGCCCGGGCTGTACGTCGGTTGCCGATATTGGCGGGTTCGGGCGCGCCGGGCACAACCGTTTCTGTTGGCGCAACTACGCCACTGACCAGCGACACGCACCCGGATCCTGCCGCCGATGCGCTCGCGGCTCAGTCGAAACAAATAGCTGAAGGCAATAAGCTCTGTAATGAAGAACGAGCGAAGCGGGAAAAGAATCCGCTGGACATGTGGGACGAAGTCTCCGAACGCAGTGCACGGGGAGAATTCCCGAAGGGCACCGATGTGTTCTTGACGAAATTCCACGGCTTGTTCTATGTCGCTCCCGCTCAGGAGGCGTTTATGTGCCGCCTGCGCATTCCGGGAGGCGAACTGCAGTGGCACCAACTGCACGGTCTTGCCGACCTGTCCGACCGTTCTGCTGGCGGCTACATCGACTTGACGACCCGAGCCAACCTGCAGCTGCGAGAAATCGCCGCCAGCAGCGCTATGGACATCCTCTATGGCGTCCGCGAACTAGGATTGGTCAGCCTCGGATCTGGTGGCGACAACATCCGCAACGTAACAGCTAGCCCTTTGAGTGGAATCGACCCTGAAGAGCTGATCGAAACGACCCCAATCGCCAAACGCATGCATCATTACATTTTGAATCATCGGGAAATGTATGGCTTGCCACGCAAGTTCAACATTGCTTTTGATGGCGGTGGCAGGATTAGCACGTTGGATGACACCAATGATATTGGTTTCCATGCCATCGAAGTCGTCCGCTCCGACGATCCCCAACAAACGCCGCCTGGCGTTTATTACAGCCTCACACTCGGTGGTATCACAGGGCACAAGGACTTTGCTCGCAATACCGGTATCGTCGTGACTGCCGACGAATCCATTCGAGTTGCTGGTGCCATCGTGAGAGTGTTCATTCGTAGCGGCAACCGCACCGATCGCCAGAAAGCGCGGCTCAAGTATGTGCTTGACGACTGGGGATTCGATAAGTTCATTGCGGCCGTCGAAGCGGAATTGGGCAGCAAACTGAGGCGAAGTAATCCTAAAGATTGGCGGTTGAACGGTGCGGAGGATCGCTATGCTCACGTCGGCTTCCATGCGCAACGCCAACCCGGCAAGATCTACGCCGGAGTTGTTTTTCCGGTCGGACGAATGAACAGCGATCAGGCGCGCGGAATAGCGAATATCGCGCGTCGCTTTGGTTCTGGCCAAATTCGCTTGACCGTGTGGCAAAACTTGATCATTCCCGACATTGATGAATCTGATCGCGATCAGGTGGCAGCGAAGATTAGCCAACTTGGATTGGAGTATCAGGCTAGCAGCGTGCGCGCTGGATTGGTCGCTTGCACTGGAAACGCTGGTTGCAAGTATGCGGCCGCGGACACCAAAGCAGATGCCATGCGAATCGCCAATCACCTGGAGAAGCACTTTGAATTCGACAGCCCCATTAACATTCATGTTACGGGGTGCCATCACAGCTGCGCCCAGCACTACATCGGTGATGTAGGTTTAATCGGCACCAAAGTCGAGATTGGCGATGAGATGGTGGATGGATACGACATTTTTCTTGGCGGTGGATGGGGGCAGCGGCAGAACATCGCCCGGCTAGCGAGAGCAAAAGTTCCCGCGACAGAGGCTCCTGAATGCGTCGCAGCCATTGCGCAACACTATTTTGACCAAAGGATAGGATCAGAGACCTTTTCTGAGTTTGTCGGCCGCTTGACGGACAGCCAAGTAATGGAACTTGGCGTCGTCGTAACACCGCAAGACTAGCAAGCAGAAATCGCCGCAAGTCAACTTGATTATGTGACGGTTAGCAGTATTCCATTTTTTGCAAACTACCTAAGAAGCGTTTGTCTCATGTCAGTATCCTTGATTCCCGATTCGGCACCTTTTTCGGAGGAACAACGCGCCTGGCTGAATGGATTTCTTTCCGGCTTCCTTGGCGTACTGCCCAACGAATCGGAAGCAAGGCAGATGGCGGCTGCGAATTCGCCAACTGCCGCGCCAACTGCCGCGCTAACTGCAGAGCAGCCAATGGAAGCGGAGGATCTCAACCTGGCTCCTTGGCACGACAGTGCTTTGCCCCTTGAGGAACGGTTGCAGTTGGCTGATGGTAGGCCGTTGGCCCATCGCTTGATGGCAGCCATGGCCCAACTGGACTGTGGTTCCTGTGGTTATTTGTGCCAAACCTACAGTGCTGCCATCGCCAGCGGTGAAGAGTCTAGTCTTTCATTGTGTAGCCCCGGGGGAAAGGAAACGAAGCAGGCACTCAAGCAGCTCGTCAAAGAAATTGAGCTTCCATTGAGGGCAAATAAACTCGCCGGTACCAACGGTTCCGCCAAGGCCAACGGACAGCCGCAGTACTCACGAAAAAACCCCTTCCCCGCCAAGCTGCTCGAATCGCGATGCCTGAACAAACCCGGGTCTGCCAAAGACACTCGTCATGTTGTCATAGATCTAGCCGGTTCAGGACTAGAGTATGCCGTCGGTGACGCGCTGGGCGTTTGGCCCAGGAACTGCGCTACACTGGTCCGCAGTATCATCCAACACTTGGGGGTAGATGGCCAAATGTTGATTCAAGGTCCATCAGGCCCTGAGCCAGCTCCCTTGGCACAGGTGCTAACGACGGCCTGTTGCCTGAAGGAGCCGAGCGATGCATTGCTGAAACTCATCGCCGAACGTACCAAGCAAAGTGAAACCGCTGCGCAATTGGCAGAGTACATGGATACTGGCGTTCCAGAAGGATTCGATGTACTCGATTGTTTGGAATTGGATCAGTCGGTGCGAATTTCTGCCACGGAGTTTATGGAAACGCTGGAGACCCTCAATCCTCGCCTTTATTCGATTGCGAGCAGCCAGCGCCGCGTGGGCGATCGAGTCGAGCTGACTGTGGGAAAAGTCGTCTACGAGCGTCAGGGGAGAAAAAGAAAGGGCGTGGCTAGCTGCATGCTGGGAGGCGATCTGGAGCCGGGAGCGGAGGTGCGCGTATTCATCCAACCAAACCATGGCGGCTTTACGGTACCGCCCGACCCCGCCCTGCCTATGGTCATGATTGGCCCCGGGACCGGTATTGCCCCTTTCATGGCGTTCCTAAACGAGCGGGCCGCCGTGAGTGCTGCTGGCAAAAATTGGCTATTCTTCGGTGACCAGCACGCAGCTTGCGATTTTCTTTATGAAGACGAATTGCAACAGTTCTGCGAGTCCGGCTTGCTCTCGCGACTGGACACCGCCTTCAGTCGCGACAGTGATAAGAAGGTCTATGTGCAAGATCGGATGCGCGAAAATGGCCAAGAGCTGTGGAATTGGATTCAGGCTGGCGCACACATTTACGTGTGTGGCGATGCTAGCCGTATGGCTGCTGATGTTCACCGCGCCCTGCAGGACGTTTTTTCGATGGCGGGCGGCCTTGCTCCTGACGAGGCGGCGGGAATGCTGGATACCCTTGCTCAACAGAAACGCTACGTGCGAGACGTATATTGAGGGCCATGGGAAAAGCAACTTGGCGTTTTAAAGCTGTTTTCCTTTTCGGCCAACTCTACAAACCGTTGAAGACATTCCAGTAGCAGCAACATTTGGAGTGCGGCGATTTTTCACCGCCCGCATCTGTTCTCAGCGGCGAAGCTGCGGCAGCATGTAGCCGTGAGCGTCAGCTCATGGAAAAT
>JAGQPR010000339.1 GCA_020426625.1 Planctomycetales bacterium | reverse complement strand
GCTCGCATCACTCACCCCGGGCTACACTCTGCCGCTACTCCGTAGCTGGACCAACTCTGGTTGCAAAACAGCTACGAAATAGCTCAGGAAGCACAATTCCGCTATTGAGTCTATTATCTCTGGCCGGCATTAGCTATTTGCGGAACGGCAGGATTCGGTTACTGTTTTGCACGTGCCGCGTGGCTTGTTTCAAGTTGCGCGCCCGTACAATTCGACTGACGATTCCAACCTTATGACTGGGGCTGATTGTTCATGAGCGGCGTAGCAACTGTACCAAAACGAAGCGAAGTTCCCAAGCAAGATTGTTGGGACTTGTCCAGCCTGTACGCGTCTGATGAGGATTGGGAACGCGACTTCGAAGTATTTCGTCAACGCATCGATGGCTTCACTGAATTCAAGGGAAAACTTGGCAATGGACCGCAGGAGCTCGCGAACTGCTTGAAGTTCGATATCGAAATGGATTTGCTGGCAGAGCGTTTGGGCACCTATGCGTTCCTGAAGACTACTGAGGATCAAGCTAATAACACCTATCAAGCACTGGTCGGACGCTTCCAAAACGTGGCTGTCCGCGCCAATCAACTTGCTAGTTTCATCCGCCCGGAGATCATGAGCCTGCCAAGTGAGCAGGTCGATCTCTACCTGGCATCGGAAGAGCTGGCAGAATTCCAACTGGTCCTGAAAAGGATCGTGCGCTATCGCGCCCATACGCTCAGCAATTCCGAGGAGAATTTGTTGGCCTTGCAAGGCGAAATGGCGCAGACTGCCAGCAAAGTTTTTCGCCAACTGAACGATGCAGATCTTAAGTTCGGTTCGGTCGAAAACGAACGCGGTGAGAAAATTGAATTGACCAATTCAACTTTTGGTCAATTGCTCATATCACCTTCGCGCGAAACGCGTCAAAAGGCCTTCTTCCAATACTACGAACAATTCCAAGCGCATGAGAACACGCTTGCTGCTACCCTGGCGGGCAGTATCCATGCCGATGTTTATTACGCCAAGGCTCGCAACTACCCGTCTAGCTTGGAAGCTGCTCTTTTCCCCGACAATGTGCCGGTTAGCGTTTACGACAATTTGATTGCCGCGGTGCGAAAGCACTTACCCGCTGTTCACCGTTATCTGGAAATGCGTCGTCGCAAGATGGGACTCGACGATCTCCATCACTATGACACGTACGTTCCGATTCTTGCCGACTTGGATCAAGAACGCAGCTGGGACGAGGCCGTTGATACCGTAATTCAGTCACTGGCCCCGATGGGTACGGAATACCAACAGACTCTCCGCAATGGACTGAATGGCAGCTGGTGCGATCGCTATCCCAACAAAGGAAAGCAGAGTGGTGCGTTCAGCTGCGGGACCTATGAGGCGGACCCCTACATCCTGATGAATTACAAGTCGAATGTGCTCAACGACATGTTTACGCTGACGCATGAGGCGGGCCACTCGATGCACAGTTTTTATTCCGCCAGTAGCCAGCCATTTCAATATTACAATTACACGATCTTTGTAGCTGAAGTCGCCAGCACTTTTAATGAACAACTGCTTACTCATCATTTACTGAAGACCAGCTCGGACGAGCGGCTGAAGGCCTACTTGCTGAATCATGAAATTGACAGCATTCGCGCGACGATCGTTCGGCAAACAATGTTTGCGGAGTTTGAGAAAATCACGCATCAGCGTGCTGAAGCTGGCGAGCCATTGACGGTCGAGTCATTCAAGCAGGTCTATCGCCTGCTGCTTGAGGACTATTTCGGACCGAAATTTGTCATCGATGACGAATTGGCGCTGGAGTGCTTTCGAATTCCACACTTCTACCGCGCGTACTACGTTTACAAGTACGCCACTGGCTTGTCGGCGGCCATCGCACTTTCCCGTCGCGTCTTGGAAGGCGGACCGAGCGAATTGCGTGACTACCAAAAATTCTTATGTGGCGGGTGTTCAAAAGATCCCTTGGATTTGCTGCGCGATGCAGGCGTCGACATGGAACAGCCCACACCTGTAGAAACGGCGCTAAATCATTTTTCCAACTTGGTTACGCAACTGGACGAGATGGATGTCTGAGAAAGTAACCCCAGGTATAGGGCTACGCCGACCGGCGGTGAGGGATTGTGCTGCCATTCCATAGATTTCATTCGAACCACGGGACGAGTACAAGCCCCAAAAGGTCGGACGAGGCAGTCGCAAAAGGCTTAGAAATTCCTACTAGTACTAGCACTGCAACCGTGGCAAACGCCCTGAGGCTGAGACGATGCTATCGCGCCAGCCTGAACGACGTGCCGGAGGCTACACACCCACAAACTACTCAGCCAGAACAATCATTCCTGCGCGTGAGCTCGCACAGCAAGTATCATAATGTTGTTTCAATTTGGCTCGCTCAGATCGCGATTCGATCAATTGATAGTCGATGTCCCAAGCGTCGACAATAGGCATAACAAATCGTTTCGCTGAATCATGGGAGTTTGCATTCAGCCAATTGCGAGCGCCGACAATCGAAAAAACAGGTATTCGCATATCATGGACGACATTGCGCAACGCATCGCCGGACTCAAACAACCCTGTCGATTGAATAATCACTACAGGCGATTTGCCACCGATGATCAAGCCCGCCGCCAAAGGCCAGGCTTCTCCCTCTCGGCAAACGCGAATCAACGACAGCATTGACTTTTCGAGTGCGGATTCCCATCGCCCCAAGTCGCTGTCGGGAATCCAGATGACATGGGTGATACCCAGCTGTTCAAGTTCAGCGACAATTTCTTCACCGGAAAAAATCATCGCCCGTCTCCGCTCGGGGACAAACTGCCGGTACAGCTCGAACCACTGCCTGCCGTGCAACCTAAACAATGATTGGCGGTTTCAATCTGTCGTTCGATCAGGTCGCAGCCCTCCAGCTCGGAAATGTGCATTGGCTTCGCTCCATCCATCAACGCTAACTCGAGCATCTGATTAAAGTCACAGTCGTACAGATAGCCATTCCAATCCACTGAGACCAGCGAACGGCACATCAGTCCATCCACGGTAGCGGGATTGAAACTCTCAATCAGCTTTTGCATGTACTGTTCGTACATGCCTTGCCGCAAAAGATCATCCAAGAACCGACTCACTGGCATATTAGTAATCGTAAACAGGCGGTTGAATGCAATGCCAAACCGAGAGCTTAATTGCTCACGGTAGGCTTCTTCCAGCTTTTCTTGGTCTGGGGGCAACCCCAAGCCCACGGGATTGTAAACCAAATCCAATCTCAGTTCTGAAGCGGGTTGACCGTAACCAAGTTCATTTAGTAACCGTATAGCGCTGATGGACTGATCGAAAACTCCAGCTCCGCGCTGTGCGTCGCAGTTCTCCTCCAAATAGCACGGCAGGGATGCAACCACATTCACTGCATGTCGCGCCAAGAATTCGGGTAAGTCACGGAAACCATTTGCGAGGAGAATGGTCAGATTGCAGCGGTCGATAACGGACTTTCCCAAGTCGCGGGCACTGCTCACCAGCCGACGAAATTGCGGGTTCATTTCCGGAGCACCTCCGGTAATATCCAACGTCGTCACCTGTGAGCGAGCCAGAAAGTCAACCACTTGTCCAGCCGTATCGGCCGACATGCTTTCCCGACGGTCTGGCCCCGCGTCGACATGACAGTGAGTACAAGTTTGATTGCACACCTTGCCAACGTTGACTTGAAGAGTCTGGAGCGAGCTGCGCGTCAACTGCAGTCTTCCGCAACTCTGCAATTGCCGGCTGAATGTACCTGCTGGAATGCGATTGGCATCCCCCAGAACCGCCAGCTGTTTCTTAGCTGGGGCGAGCAGACTGCCGCTGCGTTGAAGTGTTTGGAGTTTCATGGAGGAACACTCGAAAGGCGAAATACAATTCGTTGGCGAACTCTTGTCAAATCACTGGTCATGACCGCAGTGTGGCAGGTCATCGAGCGACAAGAGAGCAGCCACCGCTTGACCATTATGAGCAACAGTCTGAACCTGGGGAACAGCAGGGCAATTCGGTGGGCAAAGTCGCTTTGTAGTTGGTGCCCTTGGTTTGTGCTGGCGTGCGCAATCTGCCATCGCTAGTAAATTCTTGGGCTCGCTCTGCGGGCACTTCGATGCGAGGTTCAATGGGGTCAAACATACCCGCGTAGGGTTCGCGCATCAGTAGATCATAGGTCTTGTCGCATACAGCCATCCGCTCACCGCGACGGTAGACGCGGCCTGCGTCGTCCTGCACCGATTGAAACGGCCCGCGATAGATGACGGCTTGATTGCGATCAAGGCGACGTCCCTGGTGCCCCTTGTAGGCGACCACAGTTAATGATCTGAATTCGATGCCATTTATCGTTTGCCAGGGCTCGACGCCTCGTTTGACAACTTGGATGCCATGGAATCCAGCGGCTGCGAAGGCCTGTAAGAATTCATCCTCGCGAAAAGCGCCGGACAAGCATCCGGACCAGAGCTTGCCGTCACGCTGCATTTCGTCCGGGACGGTTTCGTCGGACACAATATCACTGATGGCCGCGCGCCCGCCGGGCCGCAAGACGCGGTGTATCTCGGCAAATAGTTGCCTACGGTCTTGCTGTCGCACCAAGTTCAGAACGCAATTCGACAATACACAGTCTATCGAATTGTCGGCCACGAGCGGATGCTGACTACGCAACTCCTCCTCAATTGCCCGCAGCTTAATAAAATCCTCGGACGTTCTAACTGGCGTTTGTGCAAGTTGTTCTTCCAACTTGGCCAAGTCCAAGGCGAGATCTTGAATCATACCGTAGCGGAATTCTGTGTTGCTGTAACCGATTCGTTCAGCCACCGTGGGCGCATGCTTGCGTGCCAGCCCCAACATCTCGCGATTGCAATCTACGCCGATGACCCGCCCGGCCTCACCCACGACTTGTGCGGCGATAAAACAGAGTTTTCCACCACCAGAGCCAAGGTCCAACACAGTGTCACCCGCTCGAACGTACGGAGTTGGGTCTCCACACCCGTAGTCTCTCTCGATGATTTCAGCGGGGATCACGGACAGCAAATCGGCTGCATACTCGACTGGGCAGCACAATGCTGGTTCGACCTGTTGTGCGGCCGCAGAATAGCGCTCGTAGACACTGGTTTCCGCTGTTGCTGACGCTTCAGCACTTTGATTAGCCATGTGCAAGTGTTCTCCATTGATACAAGAGGGATCACTGGGCAAGTAGCCACAAGCGACAACCCCCAGCACCAGCAGTTTGAAAGTCTGTTTTGAATCGGCCAGTATTGTAGTGGCTTTTCAGTGGTTTGCGCAGCCGAATTGGCTACTTGCGATCATTCAGCCCCCAGTCATACTCCAGGAAAGTTATCTTTCCCTCGCCTCTGGCAGCAGCCGCGCGAGCAGCTCCCTCGGGCAACCAATCGGAAATCCTCTTCAGTCGCCCGCTGGTTGAATTGCCGAAATCTTCGCCGAACCAACTGAGGATGGGGGAAACGGAGAACGTACGTCTGGCTGAGTCATACTGAAACTTGCTGGAGTCTGCGAAAAACTCGCGTGCGTTGTTGTTCAGCTGATCTTGGATGCGTTCCGCCACGTAGGCTTCGTCAAGCAGGCGCGGGCAGCTGATCGAGGCGCATACAATCGCAAAGTGGATTCTCGGCTCGCCCATCTTGCGCAGGATCTCATGCTCGATGGCTTCCAACGAAAATGCTTGGTCGCCAACATGCAATTTCAGATTCTTCCAGATGTTGTATCCGAAAAATCGCGCGGTATGGTTGCGAATGCTCGATGTCGGGTACTCGCGCAAAATGCCCTTAATGGTGACTGCATTGTAGGCGTTAATCCAGAAAGCTAGCTTTTCGTCGCGACTGCCTTCGCCATTCGAATGCGATAGTCGTCGTAAGTATCCATCCAAGGCGCGAACATCGTCGGCGTTTTTTTTCCAGGCAGCATACCTCACCATGCCCTGCCGATCCACGTATTCTTTCAGTAGCTGATCCCACACGTTATGCTCGATTGCGGCCAGCGGAACCAATTCCGCAACTGTTGTTTTCTCGCCGACGAACACGTCAGCCGCTGAGCCCTTGGCCACCGCCATGCCTAGACACATTGATGCGCTGGTCACCACGACAAGCGTCGAACGGGCGGAAACACGTGCCGGAATACCGGTGAAGCATGAAAAGAATCGCAGAACAAGTGGCATTCTTGTTCGAAGAAGGTAGAACATTTGTGCTCCTTAGTGTTTCTAATGCTCGGCGAAAATTCGCGGGGTTGAATTAATCCTTTTCGCTTCTTTTCAGCTCACAATATCGAAGAAAACTAAGGTGCGGTCAAACGCTGCTCACATTGCAAACGGCGACCGTTCGTTGGCTTGCTTCTGGCCCTTCTACTGTAGCCGGTGCTACATTGGCTCGCATTTCATTCTAGTTTGCTAAACTGTTTCACTCTGTGAGACAACGCACCGAAGTCTTCACGCTGTGCAATGGGTTTTGGGGCCTATGAAATCTGCTAGTAATCCGTATGTCAACTGAATCCCCTGTGGCAACAACTAAACCTCCGGCAACCAGGAAATGGACTTTGCTGGCGATCTCCGTCCTGGTAGCAAGTCTTCTGTTTTGGGCGGTTAGGGACTACATTTCGCTAAGCTACCTGGCGGATCGAGAGGAACAATTGCGTTCCGTCCAGATGCAATACCCAATTACATCCGTCTTGGCAGCAGTCCTTATTTATGTTTCGATAACGGGCTTGTCACTGCCAGGTGCCGCCGTAATGTCACTTTCGTATGCTTGGTACTTTGGATTCTGGAAGGGCCTGGTCATTGTCAGTTTTGGTTCCACGGGCGGGGCCACGATCGCTTTCTTGCTCAGCCGGTACTTGTTCCGTGATTGGGTCCAGCACCGCATGCAAGAACGACTGGGACGCATCAACGAAGCCTTTGAACGAGAAGGCGCATTCTACTTGTTCAGCCTGCGGTTGATTCCCGCCGTACCATTTTTCGTAATCAACGCCGTGATGGGGCTTACGCGGATTCGAGCCTTTACGTTTTGGTGGGTCAGCCAACTGGGAATGCTGCCGGGCACCATAGCCTACGTCTACGCTGGCTCGACAGTACCAAGTCTGCAGACGTTGGCCGAGCGTGGGGCCAGTGGCATTCTCAATTTGCAGTTGGTTGCAGCGTTTGCCTTGCTGGGCATCTTGCCCATCGCCATCAAACGCACTGTGGCGATGGTGAATCACTGGAACGGCAGGAAGCGGTGACTGGGGTCGATTGCACGCTGGATTCGGTTCGCAGGCTCAAGCCAATCGTTCGCTCCAAAGTGTGACAGACGATGGGCTGGCTGAAAACCAGCTAGGGCAGACCAGCGATGCTGGCTTGCCCGTTCTCGCAATTCCATCCAAGGCTTTTCATCAGCAACTGTAGCCCAACACACGCTACCGCCACACCAGAACACAACATTCGTGATACCGGCGTCCTGCAGTTCTCTATCGAGCACTGCTGCATGGTCAGGTTCAATTGCGATTCTGGCCAGTCCAGGTGCTTCCTGCTTGTTGATCCAAGTCAATTCAGATCGCCAGGCTGCAGTATCATCTTGTTGCTCCATCGTCTTCCAATGCTGGCATCGTCCATCTCGGGTCAAGACTCTTTTCGCCCGTTCGAGCACTTGCGGCATACTATTTTTCGGCCCGGCGAATCGCACCAGCAACCGCGCGGCGCGATTGCCCGAGTCACTACAGATGTTCGCGCCGGTGATAGGCAGTGGTTGACCGAGTAATTTCTGTACGTGACTGATGCAATCGCCCACACAGGTGAAATCAACAGCGCAAGACGCCCAGCACTCTGGCTTGGGAAAGACTTTGAAAGTGACTTCTGTCAGAATTCCCAGCCTACCAAGAGAACCCACCAGCAGCTTAGGAAAATCAAAGCCCGCTGCATTCTTGACGACCTTACCTCCGCCTCGCACCGCACTGGCAAGTCCATCGATGAATTCTACTTCCATGACAAAATCACGGATGCTGCCGTAGAGCATGCGACACGGACCGCTAATGCCGCTGGCGACTGTACCACCCACTGTTGCTTTCGCTTCGGTCCAAAGAGGATCAAAGGGCAAATACTGTCCATGCTCGGCGAGTGTTGCCTGCACTTCTGCGATGGGAGTACCACTGCGAGCGGTTATGAGAAACTCAGAGGGTTCGTAGGCAGTAACGCCGCTTAGGGACTTCAAGCTACATAGTTGGATATTGTCGAGTTGAGAAGTATCGACAACCGTCTTCGAAGAATTGCCGATGGGCAGGATTGGGCACGAAGTATCGCTAACGAACTGGCACAGTTGCTTGACATTGACAATATTTTCTGGGTCGTGAGTCACAACTGCTCCAGCTATCGATGGTGAACGCGGCATTCGATTGACCTAGCCAATGATCGAATCGCGAAAGGGGGAAACATAGGTTTCAATCACCCGTAAGCATCCACGCAGAAGTAATGCATAGTTAGCCGCTTTCGTGTTAGCCACTTTAGTACAGGTAAGCATCCACGCAGTAGTTTTTCCGCATAGTTAGCCGCTATAGCGTTAACCACGTTTGTTTAAGTCTCAGAAAACTTGTGCGTTGGTGCTTAGGATTGCAAGTCCTAGCACGTGCCGAGAACAGCAGTGCAATCTACGTCGTGAGGGCAAACGGACGAGAAATCTTACACCGGAAACTGTTGGCAAAAAACCATCCGTTTCAAAAAGCGTTGAATCGTCTCTGGAAATCGAAGTGGCGATTTCCACTAGCCGAAACCATGGCGATCTCAGGGCCGAAGGCCCGGCACAACCCTGCACAATCTCTGCAGTGGCCGCGGAATGTCGATTTAATTACTGTCGGCATATTGTCAACTCTCCCAGCGATGCACGAGCGCCCGAGAGAGGTCGGACGTTATGCGGCCGGGAAAGGGGCTTTGACTTTGCGTCGAAGGAGTCGGTGCATCTTCTGCAAACTGCAGCCTCATTGAAGCTTGAGCCGTAATTAAGGTAATGGCCGGACGAGTGTAAATGTTCGCCGAAGGGGTGAACGGTACCCAGGAATCTTACTTTAGGGCTTTGCGGGATGTACCTTCCCGTTGGGCCCGTTGGGAAGGTCGCGAG
>JAGQPR010000338.1 GCA_020426625.1 Planctomycetales bacterium | reverse complement strand
TCAAAGTTGGCGGGCGTCTTCTGAAGTATTCGATCGCCCTTACCGATCGAATACGCGCTTTGCATCCATTTCAGACGATTGACTATCGCCGAGTGGGGCGTCAGCACTCCCTTGGGTTTCCCGGTCGAACCAGAAGTGAAAATCAAATAGGCGGAATCGCTGGCTCGAAACTTTTCGGACGTGTCCAAGCCAACTCGCTGTTCAGTAGGGACGGGTGCAGCGTCAAATCCGATCAGTTGTAGCCCCCGATCTTGATACAAATGCAACTTGTCATCGGGGCAAATCAAACACCTCACGCGCCCCTGGTTACACAGTTCATCGATTCGTTTCCAAGGCAGCTCAGGGTCGAGTGGCAGGTAGGCTCCGCCAGCCCGCAGCACTCCTAGCAGCGCTGGCAGGAAGCCGATTCCCCTCTCGGCGATCAAACCGACAACTTGCCCGTGCTGATGACCGTTGAGCAAAAGATGATCACGGATGCAGGACGATCGGTCGATCAGCTCACGATAGGTTAACTCCTGTTCGCGAAAGCGGACTGCCAATCCATCGGGACAAACCGCCGAGCGACGTTCGATGCAACCATGCAGACTGTCACTCGAACGCTTCGGTTCTTGCGTATCGTTGAACCGACTCCAATCACTCCTGTCGCGATCCTGCGGTAAAGTAGTTGGACCATTCTCAGGTGGGTTCTGTACCAAAGCTCGAAGCCGATTGGCAAACAATTCGATCGTCGGAGGTTGATACAGGCTCGATCGAAAGACGAACCTCATGACCAATGATCTATCCGGTCTCTCGATTACGATCAGTTGGAGGTCGAACGGTGTGGCCGATTCATCCAAAGAAATCGACTCAACTTCTGTACCATCGGAAAGTTGATTTTGAGTCGATCCGTGCAATCCCTGCGCTTTGTCCCACACAAAAACAGTACGAACCAGACTGGAGAAGCTTGCCGAAGACGGCGATCCGCGATGATTGCCAGCGATCATTGCGAACGGGTACTTGGCGTGTTCGAACGCCCCGAGTGTGGTCTCACGGACATGACGGACTAGCTGTGGAAACACGGTTCCACGCGAAACCGAAATCTGCAAGGGCAGCATGTTTGCCATGTAGCCAATTGTCTTTTGAAAACCTGATGACGGACGTCCTGCGACAGGAACACCAATCAGCAAATCCGACTCGCCAGAATACAGTGAAAGCAGACTCGAGAAACCTGAAAGCACCACCATAAATGGGCTCACATGCGCGGACTTAGCAAACCCGAAAAGAGTTGAGCATTGCTGAGCTGTGAGGCAAATTTCATGTACCGCGGCCGTTTCGTCATCGAGATCCCCATGACGCCGGTCAGGAGCCAACGGGCGAGCGATCCCTGGCTTTGCACACTGACTCTCCCAGTATTTGCTATCCACCCCGGCCTTGTAAGAAGCGAGGTACTCTCTCTCCAAGTCAACAAATCCCGAGTACGGCTCAAACTCTTGGGGGGACTGTTCTGACTTGAAATACGCGTGGTGAATCTCTTCAAGTAGTATCAGAATCGACGCATAGTCGGCGACGATGTGATGGATCGTCAGCACGACGATGTGCTGAGCGTCGGATTGAGAAAAACAGTGACACCGCAGCGGAATCTGATCGTGCAGACAGAAGGGTTGCGATGCTGCTCGCTTCAATTCGCGATCCAGGTCTTCGCACGAGAGATTTGACGTGGGGTGCACTTGCAGCGCAACTCGGTCCAATGGCTGGACGATTCGTACGATTCCGTCGTCCGAATGGACAAAAGTGCTTCGCAACGGATCATGTCGCTCAGCGACGGTCCTCAGGGCGCTGAGCAACCGGGCCATATCCATTGATCCGTGAAAGCGTAACGCGAAACCTAGATTGTAGGCTGCGCTATCCGATCGGAGATCTTGGTGTGTCCAAAGTGCTTGTTGGCCGATGGTGATTGGCCATTTTGAATAGTCAGCTGCGGGTCGACGAGTTTGTGTTTTCACTTCACGCGACGCGGGATCCAGCCCCTTGTCGTTCTCTGAAGCCGCTGTTGGCGCCGATCGTTGCGTGCTGCCTTGTTGGTGCAGAAGCTTAGAAAGCAACGCTCGCTTTTCGTCGTCGGTCAGTGAATCGAGGTGTTTATTCGGACTCATGTTTTCTCGATTCTTCGTCATTGGCGAGGAGAGTGCGCAACATTTGATCAACCTCCTCGCTGGAAAGCTCAGTCACATCAATGGGTGATTCGGGAGTCGGTACTCTTACGGATGTTTGGGTCTGTTGCTGACTTATGTATTGCCCAATAGCGCTGATCCCGTAGTCGCCCAGAAGCATCGAAATGGGAATCTCGGTCTGATATTCATGGTAGAGTCGACTTTGCAACTCCATCGCGATCATTGAATCACAACCAAGTGAACTCAGAGGCGCATCGACATCAATCTCTTCAGTTGGGATCCCTAACGCCTTCTGAGCGAGATCCAAGAGATAAGATTCAGGGCTTGACTTAAGCTGGGATGCCTCCGCTACTCCGGTATCCTTAGGCGTCAAGCATTCCAGTATGATAGGAACGTGTCCAGCCAATTGTTCTGCGAGCTCACGTGGATTAATGTTGATTACAAACGTCTGGTCATCTCCGCGTTGAAGCACTTCATTCAAGATGTTGAAGGCTTGGTCGTCGTCGATCGGATACACACCATTGCTTACAAGCCATCGAATCGCACTGTCAAAACGATTTTTTCCACTTTGCCAAGGGCCCCAGTTGACAATGCTAGTTGGTCGTCCCGCTTGTCGACGATGCAGACACCATGTGTTCAACCAGGAATTCGCAGCTGCGTAGGCAACCTGCCCTGGGTTCCCTAGAATGCTCGCTGTCGACGAAAAAACCAGGAAGAAATCCAGCGTGTCTTGATCGGTAGCGAGATCCAGATTCTCGGCACCAACCACTTTGGATTGCATCATCTCCGCCAACTGATCAAATGACAAATCGGAAATCGAGACATCGCGATACCGGTTCGCCAGGTGGAACAGGCCAGCCAAGGGTGACTTGTCTCTGATTTGAGAGGCAGCAGCCTGCGTTTGTTGATCGTCGGTCAAGTCACAGCATATGTATTCGACGCGTCCGGCAGACTCTTCGATCAGTCTCGTGGCGGTGTTACCTGGCTGGAGACGGCTGCCGGAGATCACGACGCGATCTGCACCAGCATTCAACAACCACCTCGCCAACCGGAGACCGAGTTCTCCCGATCCGCCAGCGAGCCAATAAGCATATCCTGGCCGAATTACTGAGGGCTCCGCTGTGCTAAATTGTTCGCATTGAAAGTGATTGCCGCCGCAGGTCAAACGCGCAACGAATGCTCGGTTCCCACGAATAGCGATTAACGGTTCGCTGGTAAAGGTCTCCGCGATGAGTTTCAACTCGCAGAGGTCTGCCATTTTGGCGACAGATTGAGTCGAATCCAGATCGATCAACTGAAACGAGTGCATGGGGAACTCGCGATTCAGGACCGAAATCGCTCCCGTCCAGAATCCATTCTCTATTGATATTTGGATTGCGGGGCGGGGGAAAACCGGAATGACGATCGACCCACTAGTCAGGAGTACAAACTGCACTGGCCCGCGGGCGATCGTCGCTGCATTGACAATCTCGCGGAGTTGAGCCGAGAAAGACTCGATTTGATCGGCAGCTCCCAACTGCTTCTCATTCCGTTCGTCCAAGCCTAGAGCTACGAACAATCTATGCTTATCCTTACCAACACCGTTTAATTGTGTCGCGTCGGACAACTTGTCGGTATCGATCATCTCAATCTGAGCACCACCCCGTTTCCATTTCCGAGTGTTGTCCGGATCAGTAAAAACTGCGCTGTTTAAAAACCTGACTAAACCGTCGCCGCGATCACTCAAAGGCAGGCCTGCAGTTCGCGCATGCCAAGTGAGTGTAAACCTATTTGAGTGGGGGCGCGCGTCAATTCCGTTGCTGTTCGACTCAGGATGCCTATCAATCCAATATCGCTTTCTTCGCAGTGGAACAGGGGGCAGCGGAAGATTGACATACGGACGCTTGGGGAAGAGTTCCTTAAACACTTCGCGCCAGGAAACGCGACGATCCATGTTTTCCAAGTCAAGGCAGATCGACAAGACTGTCTCGATGCCTAGATCGCCGCTTAAAATGATTTTCCGATCGCTCGGATCCAACGAAATATTCTGATCGTACGCTGCGACAGCCCCGCTTTGGACGCCCTCGATTTGTCGCTCCAACTCGTTCACTAATTCAGTCGGTTGAATTACCGAGAAGGTTTCGGGGTGAAGAACGGCCAAGTTGCTACTGACGACTTGCGCAACCCGAATGCGATTTCCATCCAACGCAACATCGACCGGGCGAATCGCTCCCGCTGCGCAGCAAGCGACGAAGAAGCCGAGTCCACATCCGGAAGCTGCTTCCCATCCAGAGCCCCAAGCGAGCAAGTTTTCCGCCTGCGCCAGCCTGCCAACGAACCCACGAAATTGGCACCAAGGCTCTAGATTCCTCCATGCGTCTTTCAAATGCTGGCGATCTCTACAACCCGCTGTTGACGCATCAACTTGCGTAGTGTCCGTGAAGCCATCGTTGATCCATAGCAAACCGTTCCGAGTAGTTTCGACTTTGAGCTCGGATTTTCCATCGGCGACGGAGTTAAGAAAGGCAATTAGCTCTTGGCTATCGCGAACAAAAGACGTCGCCCTGCTGGAATGTCGTGTTCGTCGGGCCAGAGCTGAGTAGCAAACGTCCACCAGCGACGCCTGCTCGTGTTCCTGAAGCCATTTCACCCAGGACTGGCAATGTTTTTGAAGCAGCTCATGATCCGGCGCGCTGATGAGAAAAGGTAGTCGTATGATAGACTCAACGTCGTCTCCAACGCCGCCACCACGCTGTTTAAGATCTGACGGCGCGTTCGCCAAAATCGCGTGAACGTTGGTCCCACCAAAACCGAACGAACTAACCCCCACGCGTTCGACACTGCTGGTCGATTGCGCAATTGACTCCGCACCATCGCAGATTTGCAACGTGGAGGACTGCCATGGAAATCGATTGGTCGGATGAGTGCATCCGATATGAGGCGTGCATTTGTTGTTGGCGAGCATCAAGACGGCTTTGATTACACCTGCGATTCCCGCTGCGGATTCGAGGTGACCAATATTTGGCTTGACGGCTCCCAACAAGAGTTTGCGGCAACGCGTGGCTGTGGCAAAAACTCTGTTCAACGCCATCAGTTCCGTCGGATCTCCCAATGGGGTGCCGGTCCCATGGCACTCGATCAAATCGATCTCATCCGGATGAATCTGTGCGTCCGACAAGGCGCGCTCGATGACTTGTTGCTGAGCAGAAACGGACGGTGCGGTCAATCCGCTGGTATAGCCGTCATGATTCGTCGCGCTACCGCGAATCACTGCCCAAACATGATCCCCGTCTGCAATTGCAGCTGACAGTGGTTTCAGGATTACAACCCCGCATCCTTCTCCGCGGACGTAACCGTCAGCCGATTGATCGAAAGTCTTGCACATTGGGCCGGACGACAGGGCGCCGAGTCTGCTGAAATAGACGTGTGATTCTGGCGCCAGAATCAGGCTCACCCCCCCCGCGATTGCCACGTCGCATTCGCGACGTCGGATACTCTGCATCGCCAAATGAACAGCGAGCAGTGAAGAAGAACAAGCAGTATCCACGGAAAGGCAGGGACCGCGCAAATTGTAAAAATGCGATAAGCGGCCCGATGCCGTGCTCGCGGTATTGCCGGTACCGCAATGCGCATCGATCTCCGTCGCTTTTCGACCAGCGATCCCACCGGAATACGTGCTCAGGCCGATTCCCAGGAACACACCTGTCAGCGATCCATCCAGCATCTCTCGCGACTGCCCGGCAATCTCCAAAGCATCATGCGCGACTTCTAAGAACAGCCTTTGTTGTGGGTCCAGGCTCTCGGATTCGCGCGGACTAATTCGAAAATGACTCGCGTCGAATTGATCGATGCCTTTGATAAATCCACCAAACTTGGAAATCGATTTACCGGCAACGTTCGGATCCGGATCGTACCACTCCTCGGCGCGCCAACGATCTGAAGGAATTTCCTCAGTCGCACAGACTCCGTCACGCAGCAATCGCCAGTAGGCTTGTGGCCCCTCGGCGTTGGGAAATCGACATCCTAACCCAATCACCGCCACGGGTTCGCAGAGGGCCTCGTTGGACTCGTCAAGCTGTTGCGCCAGAGCCTCAGCAAAACGCAAGAGTTTTTCAGGTGGCAGTCTACGCAATCGTTCGCTCAAACTCTGGTTCATTGCGTTGCACCCCGCTCATCGTTGGATTTCATCGCAGACGAATCAGCATCTGACTCAATGTCTGCCAAAAGATCCGTCGCGCTACGAAATCTGTGGGAAGCTTTCTTCGATTTTTGACCTACCGGATGCTGTTCGAATTCGGAATCAAAACTGCTCAGGATCGATTTTGCCAACTGCGCGATGGTTGGATACTCATATAAGCGTGTCGGCGAAAACGAATGCGCCAGTATCGTCCCAAGTCGATTGGCAAACTCGATACCAAGAATGGAATCAAAGCCGAGCTCGGCAAAAGACTGATCTTGACGCACGGTCCCGCCAATGAGATTCCCGGCTTCCGCGCTCAAACGCTCGACCACCAGCGATTCTCGCAGAGAGCGGGGCGTGGTCCGAATCGTTTCAAGAAGGCTGCCACGGTCTCCCCGCAACTTGTTCGATGTCTGCACGAAGCGTTTCAAAATCGCTGGCGTTGGATTGTCTCCTAACCCACCGCTGAAACTCTCCCAGTCAATCGGTAGCACCGTGACGACGGCCTCCGACGTATTTAACAAGGCATCGAGGATCGATCGTCCCTTAGTGAAAGTGAGTGGCGTTAGTCCGAAGCGTCGCCAAATTCGTTTCATGTTATTGGCTGCCCCGCTGGCCATCCCGCTCTTATCCTCCCAGGGACTCCACTGTACGCTCAGCGCAGGGTATCCCAAGGCGCGACGACGTCTGGCAAGTGCATCCAAGCCTGCATTGGCAGCAGCATACGCGGCTTGCGTTGGTGATCCGAATGGCGCTGCAATGGAAGAGAACAGACAAAAGACTTCAATCTCCAAATCGCGTGTCAGAAGATCGAGGTGGTGAGCCCCGAGTAGCTTGGGCCTCATGACCTCCTCTAACTGAGCAACGCTCATGGTACGAATACTAGAATCGTTTACGACTGCCGCCAGATGAAAGACGCCAGCGAGTGGATCCATGTCACCTTCGATAGACGGAGCGATCGCGCTTGCCACGACCGATTTGTTGGCCACATCGCCCTGGCAAACCCTCACTTGGACGCCCTGCGAACGCAATTCATCGACGAAGGCCGGACCGTGACCGCGGTCAGGATTTCGACTAACCAGAATTAATGTCTTGGCTCCCCGATCGACAAGCCACCGCGAAACTTCCCTTCCAATTGAGCCCAGCGCCCCAGTAATCAAGTAAGATCGATCCGACCGTATCGGAGTCCTGGGTGGTGGATGTGAGTTTCCGAAACCAGCGACAACGACTTTGCCAACGTGATCATCTTCGCTCAGTCGACGAAACGCAGCTTGGATTTCACTCACGTTATAGGACTTGCATGGCCCCAGCCAAAATCGTTCTGACGCAAAGGAATCGGCCAAGTCCTCAAGACAAGCCTGAATCAATTGAGGAGCGGTCGACAACAACTCGTCAACCGAGAGTCGACTGTATTTGACGTCCGGACGTAGCGCTAAAAACTCCGCCTCGCTCGGCACGTCGATTTTTCCAAGTTCGACATACCAGCCTCCAGTGGCCACTACTTTCAAGTTCTCTCGTGCCAAAGCACCACTCAAGGAATTGACAACGACATCCAAGCCACGGCCATTGGTTTTTCGCAGAATCGCCTCTGAGAAGTCTGGAGTTCGAGAATCCAAAACGTTTACGCCGCCAAGTTGCGACAAGAACTGGCGTTTTGACTCAGTCCCGGCAGTTCCCCAGATGTCTGCCCCGACATCCTTCGCGATTGCAATCGCCGCGCATCCCACGCCGCCGCTAGCTTGATGAATGAGGATCTTGTCCCCACATTTGATGTTCGCACGCGTTTCCAACGCCAGTTTTGCAGTCACCCAGGCGAGCGGAATTCCAGCGGCAACTTGTTGATCAAGTTTGGATGGTCGATGGACGACAAATTCTTCACGGACTGTCACGTGACTGGCGAATGATCCCGCAACAAGCGCGAAAACGGAATCGCCGATCTGAAATCGGGAGTGCTGCGATCCAACCGAAACGATCTCTCCCGCACACTCGCAACCCGGCGGCCCCGCTTCGCCGGGGTATCGTCGCAAGACATTCAGTACGTCGCGAAAATTCATGCCTGCGGTGGCAACACGTATCTCAACTTCTCCTGCCCGCGGAGCTCGCCGCGAGGTCGATTTGAATTGGAGCCCGCTGATAGAGCCGTCCGTCGACTTCGGCAAATGGAACACTCCGACGGGACCAGGATCCGTTGGTAGCGGTAGCAATCGCATGGCTTGAGACTGATCTCGATCAACTATGACCAAGGTTTCATTTTCTGGCCGAAGTACCTCTTGGGCGACTCGCTGGGGACTCGAATCTTCATTGATACGGATTGTCCTGCATTGGATGCCGGGATACTCCATCTCAACGACTCGAAGAAAGCCGTGCAGTGATGATCTAGCAAGCGTTCCAAAATCATCCAATGGGTCGTCTACAGATTCCAAGTAAACGAGGCGCTCGATCGATTGGTTTGAATTCGAAAGCAACTGCAACAACGGCGCGTAGATTGACTCAATGGCACCTTCTGCAGAAACTATGCCGTCCGTGTTCAGGCCCTTGCCAACCATGACGATTGTTGATTGATCGGGAGTGCAAGACGGTAGTGAAGCGATCGGGAGCATCTCCGACTGGCATCCGAGTTCGTCCAATGCCTCAGAAATTCCAGCAACGGTCTTGCCGTCTCCCAAAACCAAAACTCGCTGCGGCTCGTCTGGCGCCGACAGCTCCTTTGGCAGTTGCTCCCAGTGTTCAGCGAAAAGAGTCGACTCGCTATCATTCGGGCTTAGACGGCGAAAGGACTCTGGCGAAACCGACTGATAGGTGACCCGCTGGA
>JAGQPR010000337.1 GCA_020426625.1 Planctomycetales bacterium | reverse complement strand
CCGTTCACCCCTTCGGCGAATGTTTACCATTGATTACGCGGGATAAGCTTCCAGCTTGTCAATTCTTAGTCTTGTCAATACTTAGTGAAGATGCTCAGGGCAAGCAAGATGCTTAACCCGCATTCCTTATGTTGCAGAAGCACCGCCCACACGACGCTGTCAGATGCTGTTCCGGGCCCCAGGCCCTGAATACACTTCCGAATCGAAGAAACTCCACTCGCTAGACTACTGACCGCTGTGCAGTGTCCACTGTGTCCGCTGTGTCCGCTGTGTCCCACTGTGGCCGCATTCCTCACTGTGGCCGCATTCCTCACTGTGGCCGCATTCCTCACTGTTTCCCTCAGTCGGCCGTGTTCGCAATTTTCTTGTCTCTCCGACTTCATTAGCGACTACTTAGTAGCTTCCCGTAGCGTTGTTCATATTCAAATGCAGCTTCGTCTAGTGCCCTCCGACCTTGCTTGTCGCTTGAAGCTAGTGAAGTTTCCAGTTGCGAAAGCGAATTTTCAAATTTGACGGCTAGGTCTTTGAGGTACGCGATTTCGGATTCGGTTGTCTCCGAGGGTAGCTTAGCCTCAAAACGTAGTTCGCCAATCTTGTACATCGCTGCCCCAATTGTCTGATCGGACTTACTCTTGATCGCTTGAGCCAACAACCGCTTTTCAATCGAATTGAGCTTTGATTCAGCGATTCGAATGAGTGTTTCCAGATTCCCTCTCGCCTTCAAGGCAACCTTTGAGACATCTTCATCAGACGTCTCTTCAGGAATCGGCATTGGGGCCAACAACTTGCCTGACTCAACAAGCTCCAGACAAGTTTGTATCTCAGCAGCCAGTGTTGAGTATTCTAGAGACTCTGAAAGCGCCCTGTATTGCTCTAGCTGATTGGCAAGCATTTCACTGCGCGTAATGAGTTCGCTGGCAACCCACGGAAACAGAGTCTTTGGCAATTGACCTTCCTTGAGTCTTGCGATATCCGTCTCCAGCAACTCTAACTGCTCTTGACTCAGCCGCTTCTTGGCTTTCATCATCTTGCTTTGCTGCGTGCGGATGCCTTTGGTAATATCCACGAGAAATCTGTTGTGGTCCAAGATAGTGGCTCTAAGGATCTTGGAAATAGAAGAAGGTGAAGAGGTTAGTGGATAATGTTCCAAAATGACCTCTTCAACGCCCACTTGTACGATACTCAGGCGAGAGCCAGGACGTTGTGTCAAGTAGCCGTCCATAACGACGCCTGAAGCGTCTACGATGGACACGCGAAAGGGCGTTGCCGTTCTCTGCTTATTGGGCGAAAGCGGTAAATTTCTTGACAGTCGATGTGACACGGGCAAGAGCAAGTAATAGCCCTTTTTTGAATTCCATGTCTGAATATTTTGCCCTGTTATCGACACATCCTCCCGATTCTCGATGATGATCGTTACATCGTTCAGCACACGGTCGGAAGCATTCCGAACCAACAGTTTAGTTTGCTCCTCTCCTGCCTTAACTTCTATTGAAATGCTAAAGTCCGCTGATTTAGTAGTCACAGATTGGCCTCGCTTGCCAATCTCTTCACGAATCTCTTTCCAGGCGTCGCGTCGCTGCGCACTGACTACTTTTTGAAATTCCTGCACGATCATGCCAATTGTCGCTCGCGATCGTGCTGCGTTCATGGCACTACTGACTAGTACATCCACTACCTGCTCCGAAAAACTCATCTTGTCGAACTCCATTTCGGCTAACCACAATTCGCCTGAGCTCGGCTCGTTCGCCTCAGTGGCGTCAACGATGTATTGGATCGATGCAACGTATGGCTTTGCAATATCTGGTTCGTGCTTAAAAAACAGCGGTACTTCCGGTGACAATTCGTCGAAGCCATAGACCTCAATAGTGCGAATAATGGATTCCATAGTTAGAACACCGCCCAACTTTTGGGCAAGCTGTCGAATCTGTGGCGTGGGATGCTCGATGCCGAGGTTCTCTAGTACGCGATCTGCATCGAAATGCCACATCACGGAATCTTTGCCGCGCTGTCGCAACACAGCAGATTCGTCAGCCTTTACAAACGAAATCGCAAAGGGGCGGGCGTCGTCAATACGACTTTCCCCGTCGACTGGATTGGCAAAGCCAATTGCAATCTTTGACCATTGCTCAGGCGCTGCTTGCTGACCAAAGGCCAGGCAGTGTGCAGAAAGCAAGGAAAACATCACCAAGCACGCGCAGCGTCGCCGTTCGTTTAGAAAAGTGAGCATGGTAAGCACCAATAGTGGCGGATAAGCAACATTGACATCTCGATAGAAGGCTGCCGCAGTCTAACATATGCCAGTGTTCCACTGTGATTCAATCGTGGCCCAGAAGCTTGTCGGGTCTTGAAAAGCGGCTTCCGACTTGGATACCGCAGATTGATAAGTAAAGAGGTTAAACGCGAATCGCAACGCATTCGTCGGACAACAGCCATGCCGTTATATGGAACAAAGCTACACCAGCCCGATCGTCTTATGCAACTCCCACAGGCAAGCTAACAAGTTTTTGACATGCAGTCAAAAACAGATAGAATGCGGTTTGTGGCTGGCGACATTGGGAGGCGGCAAATGATTGCTCACAGACGCTATGTGTTGTTAATGTCTAGCTGTCTCTTGTTCGCTGGTTGCTACGGTCGTGGTACGTCAACTTCGGGCACACCGAACGCTTCGCAAGCCCAAGCCCCCACGACCGATGTGGACCAGTTGCGAAAAGAGTTGACATCGCAAGTAATCGCGCGGTTAGGCAATGATGGCCAATCGTCGTACGAAAGCCTGCGAGCGAAAATCGAATCAGAGCAAGGGCTTTCGATACGGGCTCCCGAAGCCGCCGCATTTGTGCGGAGAGAATTCGTTGCGAATTGGGCTCGGTCCCATGATCCAGCTTCTCTGGAGCCGGAAGCTGCTGAATGGGTCATGATGCAAATGCTGCCAGAGTATATGGCCGAGGCCCCGGCGCAGGAGATCAACGCGGTTTGGAAAACCAGCGTAACCGTACCGCGTAGCGGCGAATATACGTTTTCGATCAGTCCATTGAACCTGACAAATACCCGAGAAGAAGGCAAGGCCAAGTATTTTCGGCTGTGGTCGACTGTCGAGATCGATGGCAAAAAAGTGCTCGAGTCTTCATCTGAGCAGTGGACACAGTATGGTAATCCAATAAGGCTCGAAGAAGGCAAGCCCGCCTCGTTGACTTTCGAACTCCGTTATCGACTGGGCGGCTACGGCCCTTTACCAGCCGCCGGTCAATTGTTCTGGTCGGGCCCTGGGATAGATGCGCAGGTAGTTGCACCTGAGTACTGTCGCCTACCTGGGTCTCAAGAGCGGGGAGTTGCGCTAAGTGTGGAACGCGTCGATCGACTAGGGTTACACACTTGTAAAACCACGGTCGACGCGATTGACCAGGTTTTGGGCAAGCACGCTATTGTGCAAGACGAACGCACGTTGAATCGGTACATCGAGCATTGTGTCGGTCATTTGCTCTCAGACGACTACATGCTCGAAACCCAGCGGCAAGTCGCTCAGGCCCATCCAGAAGAACGCGAGGCACATCGACTTATTTCCGTCGCCAACTACCGTGGTGTAATGAATAAATGTTCATCAAAATTACGAGCAAAGGTAGCTGCGGAGTTGGCGAAGCATCCGGATGTGGTTGCTCCGACTGACCAATGGACGATGATCTATTTTCATGACTCCGTTCGTTACGGGGCTGAGCGACCGGCGTTGGACTTGCTGGGGCAATGGTTGGTTTCGCAAGCCAATCGAACTCCGGAACCGGCAGACTCCGTCAACAGTTATTTGGAATCCAATTACAAACCGCTGCGCCATCTAATCATCCCGTTACTGTTGGAGCATCCACAAAGTTCGCAGTGGCTGATGGAGGACTACCTTGCCCTTGAAGATGGCGGTTGTAGCGTAGCTTCCGCAGTTGTGCTGGGTTACGTTCATTCGGTAGGTGGAACGATGGACGAATGGATTGGGAGGTTGGACGAGCGTCTGACTGATGAGGAGGTTACTGGTGACACTCGCGTGAATTGGCTGATTGCTCGCAACTTTGCCGAGGAAATTCGTCAGTGTCGAGCCACGCCGGTGTATTACACGAACTGCCACCACTTGAAACCTAACGCTCGTTGGTTAAGTGAAGCAGCAGAAGTTGCTCAGTCAGAGTCCACCAAGAGCCGCGTCGCACGCGAACGGGCAACGCGTTTGATCGCCTTAGAGGCATTCCCGGAGGCCGTGAACGTAATTTCTAATTTGGCGAGTATGGATGACCTTAGGGAGATTATCGGTGACCGCGGTGAAGCTTCAGAAGGTGGGCTGGATTTCAACGAGCCGAATTATCCGCTCATCAACGCATTGAAACGTCGAAGATCGCGATCTGAGGATGAGGGGAATTTGGCCGCCATGGCCGGCTATGGTCAACTTCTCGACAAGCTCCAAAGGGAAGAACTTCAACTTCGGCAGCGCAATTCGCAACCTTAGCTGCACCAGACAATGCCGCCAGCGATGGGAATGAATGGGTGCTGAAAGTCTCGCCATGTGCATTTTGTTGACGCAGAAAGGGGCCCTTTGTGTCTACCGCTAGGCTTTCACTGTCTCAGAGTTTCGTTGGCACGATTGTCTTTATATTGTCAGCCTGGTTGCCCTTGCGACCTGGTTTGGCACAGGAGCCGGTAGCCGAAAACTCAGTCGGCTCGATCTTTCTACAGACGGAAAGAATTCCATACAAGCATCGCGTTCAAGGAGGCTACCAGTACTTTATGATGCGCGAGTTGGTAAGGCAGGGCTTTTTGATGTCTGCCTGGCTGGACCACGGTCTGCTCATTCGAGACGAAACGCTCGGTGAGTCGATGCCAGCTGGCAAAGATGTGATGCGCCTGCTGCTAGCGGAACGAGCCAACCAGAAAGCCGTTTGGGAGTTCAGGCTTTTCCAAGTCGATGAGCGCAGCCAAATCGAGGATCTCTGGAACACTCCCCCAGCTTGGCAGTCGAGCTGTTTCTTCGAAACGTCGATTAAAGGTATGTATGCTTTTGCTGCCGCGATATTCGATTGCGCTTCCTTTGATGAATTCCCTGTCGCCATGAAGGCTGTTGGAATTGCCAGCAGTAAGGTCCTCACCAATGAGCAGAAGCTCAAACAATCGCCCAATTCTGCCGACCTGAACAGATGGAATCAGGCATTACTGGACGTGGATTTTGTCACGCAGTTCGGAGTTGTTCGGGAATTGCACCGAGCGATCGAACAACACGGTGAGTCCCAAACGTTGCTTTACATGCTGGCCCGGGCCTATGCAAATCTGTCGCTGTTGACCGATCATCATGCCAGCACCGCCTGTCGAGCTTACGCTGCACGGGCGATGATATTGTCAGCCAGGTCTGCGCGTCTGTTTCCCAACGATGACTTGGCCAGGCTGAATCAATTGTATGTATGGGCGATTGTCGGTCATTTTTCACTTGCATTGGAAACCGAACGTTGGCTCTCAGATTCTTATCGGGAGCTTGCATCCGATCATCCCTGGATTGAATTGCTGTATCCCTATGTTCGAGTCGACGTGGCAGCCATGGAAAAGCTGGCTAGCAGCGAATCGAGCATTCAACCTTGGGCGGTACGACTGTGGATAGAGCACTTAAAGCCAAACAACTATCAGCAATGGCTACAGAAGGCAATTCAATTGCTCCCCGATCACATTCCTTCGGCGTACGGCGCCTATGCCATGCTGGCCCGACACGGAGAGAGCTTGGGAATCACGCGATTCGCTTCACACACTGGACCTGTGGTATTGGCAACACAATTACCCAGCAAATTGAGCGGATTGAAAGACCTGCCGCAAGGACTTGAGGCCAAGTGCGAGGATTTATTGGCTGCAGTCTTTAATCCACGGGTTGATTCTTACGGTAGTTTGTTCTCTGCGGGCCCCAAGCAACTGGCCCAAGCTGCGCGCGACGCGTCTACGGCTGATCAGTCGAAGGCGATCTCTTGGTCAGCGCTGGCTTACATGATCGAAGAAGAGCAGTTTACTCAAGCCAGCAATTACCTGCATGTAGCCACCAACGCGGTCGAATACTCACTGGAAGACGAGGTAGAGGCGATTCTCGAACAAGTGGGAAATCACCGTTACGCAGATTGGCTGCGAGTCTACGCCGTTCGCGATCGTTCTCAACAGCTGCAGCGGGTTGAGTTGCTGCACGATTTGCGGTTAAGCGACATACGTGGCAATATGAAACCCATGTGGCGAGCGGCTGAACTGGCACGGCAGCAGAAGGATCCCGACCAGTATCGTTATGATCCTATGTACAGAGCCGTGTGCGATTTTACTTACAGCGGACTACTCGACGGAACGGGCCTACTAACTTCAGATTTGACAGAATGGGCAAGCTATGTCGCGAGAATATTCTCCGTTGTGGTTCCGCAGTCAGATCTCAATACTCGATTCGAGATGTTATACACACAGGGAGATTACGCCAATCGAGTCGGCGATTGGGAGAAAAAGATAGGGAACGATCCCTATTCCTTTACACTTCTCGGGTATCGGTACCGGCAGTTGTACGCCAGCACCGAAGACGAGCAGTATCTCGAAGGAGCCAGGCGCTGCTATCAGCGTTCGCTCGAAATCCTGTACAACAAAGACACTGTCCTAGAGCTAGCCCAAGTATACTGGCTTCAAGGTGATTTCCCAAAGTGGGAAGAAACGCTCGTGTCGTTTCTCAACTCGGACGCTCCGGATTTTGGATTGGAGCGTGCCCAGGTTGCAGAGCAGCTAGCCAAAGGACTGGTCGCTCAAGGCCGTTGGCGGGATGCAAAGCCCTACGCCGTCGAAGCTGGACAGACCTTCTCTGGCTGGGGGCTACTTTATTCATCGATTGTCACGGAGGGTTTGGCCGAGTGGCAAGAATCTGAGCGTTGGATTCAGCTTGCTGCAACTCAATATCCGAGCTACAGCGGATTCCAGTGGTATTTTTGGTGCATGCGAACTGGGCGCGGGCAAATTGACCAGGCTGCAGCTCTGGCCAAGCAGTACTTTGAAGCAGAGCGGACGGCCCAAGATGATTTTGAGCTGGAACGCAAAGGAATCTACCTGTTGCTCCAAGAGGATATCGCTGGTGCTCGTGCTGCGTTTCAAGCTGCCTATGACATGAGAAACGGGCTGCGGTGCGCTTTGATGTTATCTCGCCTAATGCGCCAGCAGGGAGATGAAGCAGCGGCAATTCAGATTCTGAATGATATCGAACGAGTGGTTGTGAACACCACCATGCCCCGGGAGCTGGAGGAAGGACTGCTAATCCTAAAGCTTGTGCGAGAGAATGGCGTCAATCCAGTGAACGCGCAGGAAATCGTCGACGACTTGGAAGGTTTGGAAGCGTTCACGCACTGCGTTTACATGTTTATGCTTGCGCGCGAACTGCAAGCCAATGGATTCAACGATGAAGCAGTGAAACTGTATCGCGATACGCTGCTACAGAGCCGCAATAACGAAGTTTACGCGACTCTTGCTGGCGCTGAACTAGCAAAACAATTCTTGACGTCGCGCGAAGACGACGATTCACTCGATCGCGCGCAGGAGTGAATATTGCGGAATGCCACCACAGGCTTGGCCCTGTTTGCGAGTCTTCTGCTGTCGCCGCTTCGAGGCTGTCTTTGGTGCTGATTAATCTCTGTCTCCCATGAGCTGACGCTCACGGCTACATGCTGGCGCGGCTTCGCCGCTGAGTGCAGATGCCGCTCACCAGACTGCTGTCCACCTTTCTCCCTCGACCGCTGAGTCCACATTTCCCCCTTTGGCCGCATTTCTCCTTCTTGGTGCGAGTCGAAGCAAATGTTCTTTGGATTGAACAAGGTCAGTCTTGGCTTTTCTTAACCTGTAAGATTTGGGGAACACCAGTTGGATCGAGCGAGAAAATGGTTGGGTCGGCTGGCTGGTTTACTTTGAGCGTTGCTTTTTCTATTTCATATTGTGTGCGAAGTGACGTATTACTTCCCTCCAGTCGTACGGCAACAACAACTGGACCCGGAAACTCCGCAAGTTCAGTTGCCCGACATTCTGCTTTAAGCCCATCATTCCCATCAAACTGAACGAGAATCGGGAAACCATGGTCGACTAATGAAAGATATACCGTGAATACTCCTTTGTCCCGCACTAAGGAATAGGCCTCGCATTCTTTGCCATCAACGTCTTTCTTTCCTTCAGATTTCAACTGTTTGATCACCTCTTCCCATTTCTCTTGGTCCTGAAGCGCATCCAGCGAGAGTTCGGGGGGCTGACTTATGAACCAGACATAGGGGTGAACAAGCGGTCCGCTTTTAGCCACACTCGAGAGAGGTTTATCGGAAAATCTCAAATATGTTCCAGATTTCTTGTGTTCATACTTAGCCCCATTGAATGCGAATTCCGTATCAGCGATTTCATCCCCGGGCTTTTCAAAAAGGCCGTGGTACCAGCGATCGCCTTGGATGACAAACCTGCCGTTAATGAGGCTTCGGCCCGAGTTTGTTGTGTAACTGTAATCTATGGATTGAATCGCAGCAGGCAGGTTCCGTGCTTGCCGCAGGCAGTCAGTCATTTCGGCAGCATCGCCAACCGTTGCGAGTGCAAAGACGCAAACGGGGACTAGGACAAGCGAGCGATTCCAGTCTCGAGCCAGTCGCTTTCTTTTCATAGCTACATTCCTCGAATTGGGAGAGTTAAGCATCAGCACAAGTCATCTGATAATTGAACTACCGCAGCTAATAGCAAAAGCCGCAAGTTGTGCGAGAAAAATTCTGCATGGATGCGGAATGAGGTGAGAGGTAGCAAGCACGTGCATAAGGCTCAACAGAGCTGTAGCAAATACGAGCCTTCGATTGAAGCTAACAAGATTAAAAACGCATGTCAAACAAAAGGGTCGGATGGTCCTGGCAGCTCGACAATTATTCAAGCGATGTGCCACACAGTATGGCTCCTGCCCCACGGGCGATGGATCAGTGCCTCGCAGCTCCAGGTTAGTTAACAGCGCCGCAGAGCGAACGAACGTTGGCTTGACGATCACAAATTGCGTCTCTGAGTTTGCAACATCCCTGATTGTCCCGCCCGCAACTGCTTCCCAGATCATTGAATCGACTTAAGGGGGGTACCCATTATTGAGGACTGGGTTCCCGCCTGCACGGAAATGGCAGGCCTTGGTAGCGAGTGTTGCGGTTCGAATGAAATCTAGGGGATG
>JAGQPR010000336.1 GCA_020426625.1 Planctomycetales bacterium | reverse complement strand
GCTTCTGCTGCGAGGCATAGGAGAGGCATATGAAAAATACTCAAGCTATTTTTCTCCATGTCCCTATTGTCTTCTTGACTTAGCTGGGCGACTTGAGAACCAATTGCGCCCAGAGGCTGGGATTGTCCATGACTGGCAGATCCTTGTTGACCTAGCTGGGCGACTTGAGAACCAATTGCGCCCAGAGACTAGGATTGTCCATGACTGGCAGGTCTGGCTGAAGTGCTAGTGATTGCCAGCCCAATTCGCGATCGGAGACGGCGAAGTAGAAGCCAATCGTCGGGAAATCGTTGATATCCAAGCCATGCAAGGCGTCAAAGTGTAATGCGGATACCAAGCGGTAGCGACCGTCGGCCACACGTGCTCGGATTGCCAATTGATCGTCCGGTGGTGGTGGCGGGTTTTCTCGCGCGCGATTGATTGGGGCCCAACCCACAAACGGCAAATCTGCTTTGGGGCCGCGGCCCATGGGTGAAAAACCAAAGCGATGGCAGAACTTTGTAGCTCGATGAATCTCCCGCGAGTTGCGAGTGTCTATCCAGACATGCAGGCCGTCACTGTCTTCCAGTCGCGATTCGCGACACCACGGCAATTGCAGCTTTCCCTGTACATCGGCTTGGAAAAATAAGGCGTTTGTGCCCACTGCCACCCGCACCTGCGCAAACTTGGGCTCACCGGCCAAATCACAACTCAAACAAGGCAGGATCGCTTCATCCGGTAATGCTTCTGGGCGATCGGAAAATGATCGATCAAATTGATGGGCCGTCAGCTTCAATCGCACCAGCAAACTGGGGTCAATCGTCGGAGTCTGGTCCGTATTGCTCATGATTTCAGAGTAATTTCTCGTTGGAACGTTGTTTGTCGAATGAAAACGCGCGAGGATTATTTTTTCCCCTGCCGTCTCTTTTCTTGGAAGAAGTGACTCAAAATTGCGCCACATTCGGCAGCCAGGACGCCACCGGTAACTTCGCTACGATGGTTGAGTCTTTCGTCGTCAAGAAGGTGAAACAGCGAGTCGACAGCTCCGCCTTTGGGATCTGCAGCACCGTAGACGACCCTTGGAACCCGAGCTTGCAAAATGGCCCCGGCGCACATCGTGCAAGGTTCAAGCGTAACATATAAGGTGCAAAGCTCCAGTCGCCAGCTGGAAAGTGCGGCAGCCGCCTGCGTGATCGCAATCATCTCGGCGTGAGCCGTGGGGTCTTGCAGCGACTCCCGTTGATTCCAGGCTGATCCGATCACACGATTGCCAAATGCCACGATTGCACCAACCGGCACTTCGTCTTCTTGCAGAGCTTGTTCGGCCAGTCCCAGAGCGCGGCGCATATACATCTGGTCCCAGTCGACGAAATCGTCTTCGCCGAGACCTTGTGGCAAGTTAGGATCGAAGATATCCATGCGTTCCAACAATTGCGAGTGCAGAAAAATATCCGAGACTGTCGGTCCAAATCCAAAGCAAACTCAACGCTCGACCGAATCTGTAGAGTCTTTGGCATCGACCTTGTTTGCCAGCGGACGCCATTTCCAGTTCCGGACTGCTGCTTTCGTTCCGAACACGCAATAGCCTAATGGCTCGCAAATCGAAACTTCAATTCGAGTTGAGAATTCGTGACCCTCGCGTTCCAATCGGACAAATTCCTTGTCATCGATTGTCACGACCACTTCCTTCTGACTCACCACAACGTGGAACGAATACCAATGATTGTTTTCAAATTCCTTGTAGGCGGACGTTTCATTTTCTGACGCATCAAAGCCGTCAATGTTTGACAGGCCGACCACGCCCCCACCCCAGCCACCGGTGATTAACGAGCAAAACCCTTCTCCGACTGGAAATGTCAGCCCGCAAAAGAAATCACGTCCCTCAACTCGCTGGGCTTCGAAGCGGATTTCGTAGTCCGTCTTTGGGAAATCCTTCCTTTCTGAATGAATTCCCGTGAGCGGCTCACCTCGTTCCAGTACCAGCGTTTTTCCGTCCCATTCGACTTTCCCTTGGCCGCCGAAATCTGTGATTTTCCAACCTTCCATTCCCTTGGGCGGTAACATCGGTTTCCAGCCGTCCTTGTCTGCCGACTTCCGCTCGCTATCTTCCCCTTTTTCAGCAGCCGTCGACTCGCTAATCCGTTGTCGTTCCCTCGCATTTTGAATTGCAGAATCGGTTTTTCCCGCACTCTCCTGAGAATTGGCCAAGCCGGAAAAACCAGAACTAACCGAGAGAATCAATGCCATAGCCGTCACAATACGCATCGAAGTACTCCAATGTCTTGGTTGATTTTGATTGGTTTGCTTTGATTGCTGAATTTGAATCTGGATTTGCATCATCTTTCTTTAGACCCAAGTCCGATCTCTGAGCTAGGCTTTTCTCTCGCGACAAAATTCAGGCCTCAACGATGCGAATCCATGTGGAAATCGCCTGAGGCGTTATGCTGCCAGAAGCCTGAGAGAAGTCAGATGCGACATGATGTTGTCCCGAGCATTCAGCTATCAGTAGTTTGACCGGTCCAGCGCAGTTTCGCTACCAGACGGCGCAACCGTAAAGTATTAAGAATCAGGAAATGCTTGTGTCTAGAGTCCGCATTGCCTACTCCAATTCCATCCAGTCTGTTCGTCAAGCCCTGCTTCAAGGGGTTCAGCTGCCAAAGCATGTCCGCATCATGATTCGTTTAGCCACTGCCTGTTTGGCAACATATTGGATCGCGATTTTCCTGGCGACTCATTTGCCAAGCTCGGCGCTTCCCAAACTGTCTTGGTCAGACAAGGTCTACCACGCGGGAGCCTTTGCGGGACTTGCATTCCTGTTGTGCTGGTCAATACCAACTCGGCAGGGAAAACGCGTCAGGCAGCTAACTCTGGCTGCCTCCATTGCTATCCTTTATGCTGCCACGGACGAACTGACGCAAAAACTGATCCCAGGTCGCTGCTGTGATTTTTGGGACTTTGCAGCAGATTCAGCAGGGGTATTCATCGGACTTGCGGCATACGGAGTTTGCCGAAGATTGCTGACCAGTACAAATGTCGGCCGCAGGCTCATCGAACACCTGTCTCACTAAGGCTGACGACTGGCATAAGACCACTGGAGAGGCCTGTCGCGAGCGTTTTTTGGGGCCCAAGGAAGGCAGCGTCGTCTCCCTGGGCTGGGCCAGCTTGCACTTCGCCGGACCCACTAGCCCGCGACAAGCCGGACCATGATGAATGCGTGTTCCAATGGCCCGCTTTTGACTAGTGGACCGTTAAGGATCGACTTCAACGGATAGCTCGATTTCACCGGTGGGCACAAGCGACTTGTCCGCGACTTGTTCCAGTGAAACATATACGGAAGGAACGTCTGAGGAAATCATCTCCACAACCTGTTCGCAGCTTCCGTCAGAGCCAATCGTAAGCGGATGTCTCCGAAAGTCGGACCCTGCCTTATTAGTGACCCACAGCACGTATTCATGTTTCGCTGAAGGTCGAGGGAAGTGCGAGCCGTAAAAATGGATTTGTTTTCCAATAAAGTCCCAAATGACGCAGCCCCGCAGTTGGTCTGGCAAAGAGCTGTTTGTCTGACGTAGCGATACGAACGAAGTCGAACCAGTGGCGTCATTTGCGATGCGGACCGAAGGCGGCAGCGGAGTGGCCCCACCAAAATCGATAGAACCTGACTCTGGAGGTTGGGAGCCGTTCAACCCTTCTTGATGATTGACAACTTGCTGTTTCGACAAAGGTGACTGGGACAGCAAGCAAGCCATACCAAAAATGCCAACCAAGAACGAAGCGGCAGAACACAACAGGAACTTTAGGCTAGAGCCGGGCGAAGTTCGCGGAGTGAAGTGAGCATCCGATAGGCCGTAGTCCCGAAATCTCGCGATAGTCCTCGGCTCGGAGACGGACGGCTCATCATACTTATTGCATGGCTTAGCCATACTTCCACTCGCAAGAGCTAACGTTCGATCTACAACCTTTCGGCTAATTTGGGATCGTGGCACTGCGTCGAATAGTAAGTCGATCCCATCGTATACATCACGAAGTTGTTGATTGCACTCTTCACAGCCTTCCTGAATGTGCAACTCCAAATCTGCGCGCTCCTCCACGCTCAACTCATCGAGAACGAAGGCAACCAGTTGATCCTGAACGGCTTGGCAATTCATTGGATTTCACCAGCCTCTCGGAATTCGGATAGCATCTGTTTGAGCCTTAAGAGACCTTTGCGAATGTGTGTCTTTACCGTTCCCAGTGGCATTTCAAGTTGAGCAGCAACTTGCCTGTGCGACAGGCCGGAAAAGAAAGCCAAACGCAGCGTGTCTTGCTGGCACTGGGAAAGAGCTAGTAGGCTTTCAGTAACTTTCTCACAACTCTCCGTCTTCACACTTAGGTGAATCGGCGAAGCATCGGTGGTGGCTGCCGGCGCATCTTCGGAAGTGCCGAAAGCACCATTGCATTCTCTCTTGCGTCGTATCTTGCGTGATCTAAGTGAGTCCAACGAGCGACTCCTGGCCATAAGCATCAAATAGGTCTTCAAGCTGCCACGATGCGGGTCAAAGTTCTCTGGCCTATTCCATAACTCCAGGAACACATCGGACATCACGCTTTGGGCATCCAATTGGTCATTCAAGATCGATTCGCAAAGTCCGCAAACCTGCGGGCCATAGCGATCTATGAGACACACCAGGGCTTCTTCATTCTTGACGACAAGCTGCTCAACCAGGTAGTTGTCTTCCACGGACGTTCTTGAGTTTTCAGTGTATTTAACGAGTTCAATACTCACGCCGCAGGTCCTGAAGCTTGGTACTTGCCGTTTCCAAGGGATCTACATGCACATACTGAACCGCGACCGTCATCCAACAGTCTTCATAGGGTGCCTCACTCTGCCGCTCAAGTAGAAAATGAAACGCCTCCGGGGCCAAGTCATCGTCAACTGTCGTGACCAACAAAGCGGCAAAATTGCCTTCGAATTGAGCCTCGCCTACTTGCCACCGCGGGGAGGTAGCAAGGCTATTATATGGGGGGGCTGCCAGCATGGCCGAGAATCTCTCGATTGGACCCGTGTGCGCACGGTTACTGGGGGCCGCCAGACTGTAACATACTCGGAGCTGGTCGGGATCATCAACCGCAGATCGCATCGACTCAACCTGCATGCGAACTACGTCTCCCGGAGTAAAAGCAGTCGACGGAATGCTCGGGTCCACAAACGAATCGCTGTCAACGATCTGGCCGCTGTCCAGGTTTTTGCCAGCCGCAGTAACTACGGCGCCGCTACGTATGCTGAACCAAGTGCCAGCTCCTGCGAAAAAACACAACAGTGATGATAAGGCGAACCACTTGTTGAACTGCATCCGCGATTCCGTAAATGAACTGCTAACGGACTTAACGGTACTTCTTGCGTAGTCAGCAATCTAACCGAGGAAGATCGCGGCCGGAAGCAAGAAAAACCACATATTTTGAACACTTCTCGCTAATCGTCACCAATTCAACTTACTCTCCCTTGCAGAGGGAGAGTTTGTTGTTTGTGCTTCACAGACAAAGCTGCTGGACTTCAGACAACGAGCAATGAGCGATCGGCAACATGTTAAATGGGCAGTGGCGCTAAGCTGTATTGGGGTCGAAAGGCTGCGGCAAACCTGCGCCGGCGCGGTGAAAAACGGCGTTGCACACGCCTTCCGACCCCAATACAGCTTGAACTCGCAAGCCTTACGAAGTTTGTGCGCACCCCAGATGCAGGAAAAATCGCAGATTTCTGAAATTTCCCCGGGTTTAAGCCACATAAGCGCGCTTTGCACTGCGGATGAAGCAACAGCGGGAGGCTTAAAGGATTCTTTTAGGTGGCAAGACGGCGTTGGCTGTTAAGATTCCGCCAACCAACGCGATGCCCACGATCAGCATCGAGACTGCGAAATCGATACCAATCATCGTTTCGTGGTTCACAAATGCCGTCAGCGACCGGTACCCGAGGGAACCGGGTACCAGGATAATCATGCCTGGCATTAAGGGAACAAGTGCGGGCCGATCACGCAGGCGACCATACAGATTGCTGCCGATTCCTACAGCAAGAGCGCCGGCGAAAGCGCCGACTTCAGCGCCCCATTGGCTGCCAGCAACTCGGCTAATGATCACGCCTGTGGTCGCCACCGCGAAGATCGTTGGCCACTGCTGGCAGCGAGCTCCAAATACGATGGCAAACGTGAGTGGGGCTACCGCCACGGCGAGCCAGTAACACCAGTCTGGCAATTGCCAGGGGCCAACCTCGGGGATTACCCTCAACATTCCGGCTAGCCGCCAGCCGAGCGCGACGCCAATCGTCAACATGAGCAGCGACACGCAAGAGCCGGCTAGGCGCGCGACTCCTGCCGACAGATGTCCGACAGCCAACTCAGTCAGGGCCACCGTAATTCCCAATCCCGGAATGAGAATAATGAGACTGGCCAGAGTGACCAGGCGATCGTCCATGGGCACAGCGAAGCGCGAGATCAAAATCGCCGTTACCGAAGCGAAGAAACCCACCACCAACTCGAGGAACCCACGCTCCATTTTTAGAGCGGCGTGGACAAGATCCAACAGCCGCACGGATAGTCCCAGTAGACAAGCTACCAGAACCTCCATTAGTCCCCCCCCAAACATGATCGCAACAGCACCACAGCTGAGACCACAAGCGCCACAGGTAACGGCGGCGCCAAATGGCGATGCAGAGTTGGCAATTTCGTCAAAGAGTATCCCAGCTTCGCGGAGCGTCAGTTGCTTCGCTTCCAACTGCTCCAGCGTCTCGTCAAATCGTATCAGCTTGTCAACATCCAAAGCACCAGAGTCGACTCGCCTCAAGTACGTCTGTTCCATGCCGCCGCGACGGAGCGAAAGGATCAAAGCTGTGGGTGTATAGAGAAACACGCCTTCCATTCCTAAAGCACTAGCCACTTGCGACATGACGCGTTCGATGCGATGTGAGGGCGTGCCATATCGATGGAGGTACACGCCAGCCTTTATCAAGAACTGGCTGCGTTCATCAGTCTGCTCCTGGCCTTCATCGGTGATTCGGATTTCACTCATTTGTTTTTACGAACCTTCAACTCAACAACTCCATCAAATCGCAACCACTTGCGCCAGCATGCCTTATGACTATTTGAAAACCGTAAACCACCAGCTCTGTTGGTGCAGACCAACCAGGCTCTGCCGCTGCTACAAGCACGAAACGCAAGCGAGTGTGTCAGCGCTGCGGTCAAGGTGGGATTCACTCGCTCGCGCTTCGTGCTTGCATGGCTCAGTCTCGTGGCCCCTTTTAGGGGCCTTCTTTAAGCCACCGGCTTTGCCGGTGGTCATTGACTACTGACACCCGAGACGCCCGGGGTGGATCCGTTGATCTTACTCAAATACGCCGCCATCGCCTGTTTGCTAGAGTCAATTAGATAAACGCGAGTTCGCGTCTGTGGCGAAACGATCTGCCCATCAACCGGATTGAACCACAACTCGACGCAGTTTGGCTCCTGGCAAAACTGCAAGAGGACCCAATCCGCGGGCAAGGTTGTCGCCGACGAACGCTGCCAAGTTTTCCATTGAAAGTACTTGTCGTCGACTAACGTTGCCCTGAGATGTACTAGTCCGGGCGCCCGACTTATGTCCCGAGTCCCCTCCTCATTCGACATGAACACTTGCTGAGCATGCTGAATTAACTTTGCTCCCCGCGCGGTCCACAGCGATCTGATATGGCGGGTGGTTCTGGATTGATGCCACAGGGCAAAGCCAACGGCAGCCAAGCAGCACAACATGAAGAGCAATGTGAATTTTCTTCCGGACAAGAATGCCTTCTCCAGCACCCTCAACGCGGTGCGTCAGCGGCTAATTCAACTCAATCCATTCGGCAACAATGCATGTCATTTGAAGATCGATCTAAGCGACACTAGCATAGAAAAAGAACGTGTTTGGTGGTTGGGCAATTCAGCGCATGATTCCAACAGTTCTCTTCGCAACTCTCGACGAGCGAAAACGCAACACGCGCTGTGAAGCAGAGAGATTGGTTTACAATACAAAAACTTCGTTTTCGTCCGCTCAGAAAGATCTCAGTATGGAAACCTCAAACTCGATCGCAACTCGGGAAATCATAGTTCAGTTGCGAGAACGCAGCTACCCGATACACATAGGCCACGAGATTCTGTCCGGAATGCCTGAGCTGCTCAATGCCACTGGCGAATCGTGTGTGCATACGATTCTGCTGTACGACGAGAATGTTGCCGCTATTGCCCTGCGACTAGGCAAGTCTTTGGAACGGGCTGAATACCGTATATCTTCCGCAGCCATACCAAGCGGTGAGTCCAGCAAATCGGTTGAACGGCTAGAGGAAATATGGAGATTCCTACTGAGTGAGCATACCGATCGGAGTTCCGTGGTGATCGCGATTGGAGGCGGTGTTGTTGGGGATCTAGCGGGATTCGCCGCAGCGACGTTTGCCAGGGGGATTCGCTTGGTTCAGGTTCCGACGACGCTGTTGAGTCAAGTCGATTCAAGCGTCGGCGGTAAGACTGGTATCAACCTGCCTGGTACCAAGAACATCGTGGGCGCTTTCTGGCAACCAAGTCTGGTTGTAATCGATACGCAGAGCCTAACTTCACTACCTCAGCGCGAGTACTTGTCGGGTCTGGCCGAGGTTGTCAAATACGGCATCATCATGCTGCCAGAGTTATTTGAATTCTTGGAGCACAATGCTTCGCGTGTCGTGGGGCGAGATAGGGAAGCAATGGTGAACATCGTCGAACAGTCTTGCCTTTGTAAGGCCAGCGTAGTGAAAGAAGACGAGCGAGAGACCTCCGGCCGACGCGCAATCCTCAACTACGGACATACATTTGCTCATGCAATCGAAAGTGTGACCGGCTACGGAACACTGCTGCATGGCGAGGCAGTCGCTATCGGGATGCATATGGCTGCTACATTGGCGATGTTCTTGGGCCGCGTAGATCAAGGATTTGTCGACCGACAAAGGGCTTTACTGCAACAATTGGAACTACCAATCCAATTCCCGAATCTGTCTCCAAATAAATTATGGCATGCCATGCAACACGACAAGAAAGTTGAAATGGGTAAGCTGCGATTTGTGCTGCCAACAAGGTTAGGGCACGTCGAATTGGTTCAAGGGATATCGCAAGACAGCGTTATTGCAGCGATTGCTGCGTCAGCAAGTTCGGAGGCTTGATTCAAGGATACATCCAGTTGCAGCTTCGTGCTGACTCCGGATC
>JAGQPR010000335.1 GCA_020426625.1 Planctomycetales bacterium | reverse complement strand
CGAAGTTGCACCTAGCTGTGGTTGCGAAGTTGCTCCTAGCTGCGGTTGCGAAATTGCCCCAAGCTGCGGCTGTGGCATGTAATTTGACTTCGGCATACCCTGCCGAGACAATGAGAAGCGAAGCGGCGACACCAACCAAGTGTCGCCGTTCAGCGTTTGTGGATTAACGATTTACCCCCAGACCGCAAACCTGCTCGCTGATCGCCACCAATTCCATTTGCTCTCACGAGGGCCCTCGGCAGAGTCGCGAGCGGGCACACGCGAAGCGGGTCGGCGAGGGAATCTCCCTACCCGTCGCTGGGGCTCCGATCCTCCCATCCGAAAGTGAGGTCGAAAACGACCTAAACTTTCAGTGGGACGGTGAAAAATCGCGACCAAAACATGCTGGCGTTTAGCGAGAAGTGTCCGAAACGCTGTCAATTGGCTACTGAACGTCGCTTTGCGTCCAACTTAGGTCGATGTGTCTCCATGTCTTCCCGGTAGGATTCTTGTCCTGCAGCAACAGTGGCAGACGATCTTGTCGTACCGAGTCGTAACAAGTGAGCTTCCCAAAGCGGAGCAAGCTGGCTGGAATTCCAACTGCCGTAAAACCGGGGTGCCCAGTGGCTGGAAACGGTCCACCGTGGTTCATGGCAGGGCTGACCGCAACTCCAGTTGGCATCTTGTCATTCAGCAATCTACCGACGCGGCGGGCCAATCGAGGCGCGAGGGTCGCGTAGTTTTCATCATCGCTTCCGTTGGTAGCTGAGTAGATGCAGCCTGTCAAGTTTCCTTCAAGCTGGTCGAGAACGGCCGCTAGCTGACTGGTATCGTCGGCCAAGACGATCAACGACGCATTGCCGAACGCCTCGGTCTGAAATTCTGCAGGATCTTGAAGGAATTTCTCTGCCGTTGCCGTTAACAAAGTATTCGACACACAGCACTTGCCCGCGATCGCCGCTCCACCACACTCGAGCTCCGCTCCTGCGGCAAGTAAAGTTTGAACAGCGGAAGTCAGCGATCCTTGCACCGAAGTCGAAAGTAGCGTTCCCGGCTGAGCTGCCTCAAACTTCTCGCGCGTGGCTGCAATGAACTGATCCGCAGCTTCGCTTTTCAACAACAGGACCAAGCCAGGATTCGTGCAGAACTGACCGGTACCCATCAGTACGCTAGTAACGAATTCATCCACCAGAGCTGCGCCGCGTTCTTGCAGCGCTCCGGGCAACAAGACTACAGGATTGACACTGGATAGTTCCAAATAAATTGGTTTGCCCACCGCATCCGCAGCCGACTTTAGCGTCAATCCGGCTCGACGGCTGCCCGTATAGCCAACGGCCCCCAATCGGTGGTCTGCCACCAGTCGACTACCATCGGCGTGCGACATACGATAAACCAGCTGCACGGTGCCGGATGGCAAGCCACTTTCAGAAATCGCCTGGAGAGCCAGCTCAGCTAGCTTTTTAGTCGTGCCTGGATGCGATGTGTTTGCTTTCGCAATCACCGGATTGCCCGCTGCGATGGCGGCTGCAAAATCTCCGCCCGCGACGCTATTGAACGCGAAAGGAAAGTTGTTGGGCCCAAACACGCAGACCGGCCCAATGGGTTCGTAACAAGAGCGAATGTTGGCCTTGGTGTCGATCGTTGGCAAAGCCCACGAACCACTGCGGGCGGCCGCTGCGGCTTGGCGTAATTGACCGCTTGTACGTGGCAACTCAACTGCAACCAGACGCGGTGTCAACGGCAAAGCGGTTTCTGCATGGGCAATCTCTCCCAACGCTTGTGCATTGGCATCAATCAAATCTGCATAAACCTCTAGGAAACCAGCAATCATCTCCGGCGACGATGCTTTCAAATGTTCTGCTGCCAGCGCAGCCGCATCCAAAACGGCGTCGATCTCTGCCCAGCCGCTGATTGGGTACTGTTCCGGCAAGGTCTCGCAAGTGCCCGGATTGTACGATTGAAAGTAGTCACTCGCCTGCGATTCCACCCATTTTCCAGCGATAAGAACTCGCTCCGATGCTTGAGCTGCGGTAGTCAATGTATTATTCCTCCCAGGATCTCGAACTTAATGCAGTAGACCGAATTGTATCGACTTGGGCTTGAATCGGGGAGGCGACCGTGCCTGATTGGGATCTCGCAGCTTTTTCCAGTCCCAAGCGCACAATACACTCCGCAAAATGCAAAAGAATTCGCAGCCGATTGATTTGCTCGCCCGGAAAACGTGACGTACTCTTCAGATGCGGCTGATTTGGCCCTAGATTTTCTTGGTTCAAGTTCTTCGTGTCCGAGCGAAAAAGGCAAACTGGTCGCGAGGCCAGGACGCAAAGCTATGGGTCCAGCTCTTCAAGAGAAGACTTTGGACCGCCAGGCTACCGAACGGGAACCTTTTCCACGTTTCTTATTTCTTGGCGTGTTGCGGACATCCCGCTGACAGCCGCGGAGGGAGGCTAAGGTTATGAAGAGCTCGTGTTTGGCAAGCTGGTCGTTCCTGTTTTTGATTGGCGTCTTGACGCCATGCGCACACGGCCAAACGGTCTTACGGATTGAAGAAGATTGGGAATTGCAGGTCACTCAACCCGACTCGCAAATCGATGCTCCCCAGATCGCTACCATGCTGTTTCCAGGCGGCGAGGATGACGATGTCTATTTTCAGTTGAAGATAAACCACGCTTCTACTCCGACCTTCTCGGCCGGTGGACTACAGATAATCTCCACAGTAGACGGCACTGACTTGCAACAACGAAGACAGCACGCTGGCCAGGCGCTCTCGCACGGTTCCGAGACCGTTCGCTGGACACAAGTTGTTCAACTGACTGCAGCTGGATTCTATTTCGGAATCGTCAACGGCACTGGGACAACTTGGGAATTGTTTGGTGGCGAGGAGAGCTTTGTCTATTTGTCGCACGTGAACGCTGGATTCGAAAGCCTGGAAAACTATAGCTGGGATGACTCGGTCCGTAACACAGGTGTTACATTCGCTGGAAATCGCGTTTCAAATCTGAAACTGAAAAGAGTCCGCACCTACGATTCGGCTGGCAACGTCACCGAAACGACCCTGAATGCAAGTGCGCTTTAGTCGGCTCGCTCTGCAATTGTCATCGTCCAGTGGCAGCGAGTTCGAAACGCTGCTTAACCAGTGAATCGTAAGTAAAGGAGCCTTTCTCATGTTCAACAATAGAGTTTGCCGCGAAGTGCGAATGTCTCGTCCCGCCAGTCGTCGACGGGGGGCGGCACTGATTCTGGCAGTTGCGTTGATGTTCGTACTCTTTAGCGTGCTTGCGTTCAGTATTGATACGGGGTATCTGTCGCAGGCCAGAGCAGAAATCCGCAGAACGGCTGATGCAGCCGCGATGGCTGGTTGCTGGGAATTGTACAGTCAAATGGATCAAGGAGTCGAGGGTGACGAGTCCTATCAGTCGGTGCGCTCCGCAGCTTCTGCCATGGCTGGCATGAATCCAGTGTGCCGGGTCAACCCAACAGTGGACGATTCGGAAACGACGCAGGAAATCGCCATTGGTTTCCTGGGCGACTTGTCCGGAACGATTTCAACGGATGATTCGCTCCCTTACTACGCTGTGCAAGTCGACATACACAAGACTCCTGACCACGACGGCCAGGTACCCTATTTCTTTGGCCGGATCTTCGGTGACACTGGCCGATCGATGGACAGCAGTGCGACAGCAGTTTTTGCACGAAGGATCAGCGGGTTCAAGACGCCGGATGAATACTCCACCTTGGACGTGCTACCGTTCGCATTAGACGTCGACACTTGGAACAACATGATGGATGGTACCACAATGGATGACGACTTCAGCTACGAATCCGGCGGAGTTGTTAGCGGTTCAGACGGCATCTACGAAGTCAACCTTTATCCGCAGGGTACGGGGTCTCCCGGAAATCGCGGTACAGTGGATATCGGCGGAGCCAATAACAGCACGAATGATATCGCTCGACAAATAGTTGACGGCATTTCCAAAGGTGATTTAGAAGACCTAGGCAAGCCACTGTCGCTAGAGGGAGGATTGACCCTAAACGGAGACACCGGAATCAGCGCGGGCGTGAAAGATGAATTGGCGAGCATCATCGGCCAGAAGAGAATCATTCCGCTGTTTTCGAGTGTTAGTGGAAACGGCAACAATGCGAACTATACGATCGTGCGCTGGGTTGGGGTCCGCATCTTGGATGTGAAATTGACAGGCAAAATGTCGGGCAAGAAGCTGATTGTTCAGCCAGCTCCTGTCTTAGCTCGAAATGCAATAGTGTCTACATCCAGTGAATCGAGCGACTATGTGCTGTCGCCCGTTTACTTGGCCCGCTAGTTAGTTAGTTAGTTAGTTAGTTAGTTAGTTAGTTAGTAGACCGGCCCTCAAACTCTCTATCGAAAAACATATGCTTAGGAATGAATCATGAGCTTAGGTCGAACACGCAAAAAGATGGCACAGCGCCAACGACGTGGAGCCGCAGTCGTCGAATTCGCCTTCGTGGCCCCACTGATGATTTTGTTAACTTTGGGAATGCTGGAATTGGGGCGGATGGTTATGGTCAAACAGATCATGGTCAACGCGAGCCGCGAAGGGGCCAGGGATGCCGTGTTGCCCGGAGCGACTTCAGAATCCGTTCAAGCAAGCGTGGAAGCGGAATTGGCTGCTGCCTCTATCAGCGGGGCCACTATCACCATCACTCCCAGTGTCTTGTCTTCCGCTGCGGAAGGCACTGCGGTTACGATTCTCATCAGTGTTCCAGCTGCTGACATCAGCTGGATTCCGAAACCCTTGTATAGCCTACAAAACACAATCGAGGCTTCGACGACGATGCGAAAGGAAGCCTCGTAATCAGTCGCCGCCTTACGGCCCACAAAGTCTTTTGAGCCGCGGCGCGTAAGCGGCCGGTAGCCAGTTGCATTTGTGAGTCGTGACGCGTAAGCGGCCGGTTCCCTGAGACGCGGAGCAGATGATTCCGGAATTAACGGGCGACACGCGGGGGGGTACGGCCTGAAGATCACTTGATAAGAAACCGGTGCCTGACGGCCCGCGGCTCACAAAGCGTGATGCGTAAGCGCCTGACGGCACGTGGCTCACAGTAACCGGGTGGCCATACGGCACTTATTCATCTACGGGCACGATGCGGCAACGTCTCGAATTGTTCGAGAAAGGCCAAGTTCTGGTTGCCAACCAACTAGACGCTTGGCCTTTTCGATTGATGGAACACGGCGAACCATGTCTTCAAACCCCTCGCCGAAAACATGTTCGTAAGGCACTAACAGCACATCAGATTGACTGCTCGTCTCGCTGATAACTCTACGTGCTAGTTCCATGATCGTCACTTCTTCGGTCGACCCCAAGTTCACCACTTCACCGTAGGCCTGAGAGCAATCCATCAAGGCGATCAACCCACGGACCACGTCTGCAACGTGACAGAAACAGCGGGACTGATTACCATCGCCATACACCTGCAACGGGAGCCCCGCTTTGGCAGAGCGAACGAAATTGGGAATGACCATCCCGTACTGACCGGTCTGTCGTGGGCCGACGGTATTAAAGAGCCTAACAACTGCTACCGGTAAACGACTGGATTTCCAATACGCCATGGCTAGAAATTCATCCAGTGCCTTGGCGCACGCGTAGGCCCAGCGATGCTTCGTAGTGGGCCCCGAAAGGCGATCTCCGTCTTCCTCAAATGGGACCGCGGTGCTTTTTCCATAGACCTCTGATGTCGAAGTGAGTAGTACCGGCTTGCGGTAACGATTTGCATGAGCCAACACAACTTGCGTTCCAGTTACGATCGTATCGATCGTCTGCACCGGCCGTTCCATGATCAGTTTGACACCCACGGCGGATGCGAGATGAAATACTCGATCGCATTTGCGAACCGCCTCATGAACCAAGTCCTGTTCAGTGACAGAACCAATCAACACCTGCATACCAGGTTTGTTTTCCAGATGTCGGATGTTCTCGATCTTGCCGGTCGACAAGTCGTCCAACACGATGACTTCTTGGCCATCGGCGTGCAATGCGTCAGCCAGATGCGAGCCGATGAACCCGCAACCTCCAGTTATCAAATTTCTCATCGCTTGGACTTGGCCTTGGGGTCTTGACGCAGACTTTGTTAATTGTTGCAGTCATTTGTTATAGAGACGATTGCCTAGACACTCAATGCTTCAGAGACAGCGGCAGCAAGCGTTTCCAGGTTTTGCGGCGTAATACCGGCAACATTGATACGACCGCTACCCACAATGTAGATTGCCTTTTCAGTCCGCAGCCAATCTACCTGCAGCGGAGTCAGTCCACTGAAGGAAAACATTCCCCGCTGGTCCATCAAGAAAGAAAAGTCGGTCGCGCATCCGATGCGCTTTGTTTCAGCGACAAATTCGCTTCGCATGCGATGTATACGCTGCCGCATGCCAGTCAGTTCGTCCTCCCACTGGCGTCGCAACTCGGGGTCGGACAACACGGTAGCTACAACTGCCGCGCCGTGCCGTGGAGGATTGGAATAGTTGCTGCGAACCGCCAATTTGATTCGACTGGCTACACTATTCGCTGAATCAACCTGAGGTACCGCAACCATCAGCGTTCCCACTCGCTCACTGTATAGCCCAAAGTTCTTGGAAAATGACCCGCACAGTAAGAATTCGGCATGCTTTTGAGCCATGGCGCGAATACCGACTTGGTCCTCGACTAGACCATCACCAAATCCCTGGTAAGCAAAGTCGATCAGCGGCATAAGCTTTCGTGAGGCAGTCTGTTCGGCAATTGCCGCCCACTGTTGAGCCGTCGGATCAATCCCGGACGGATTGTGGCAACAGGCATGCAGGCAAACTACATCGCCGGGGCATGCTTGCTGCAGATCGTCGAACATTCCTTCTAAATCCAGCGTCCGCCGATCCGCACTTAGATAGCGATAGCTTTTGACTTCGTGTCCAGCACTTTCGAAAATCGGACCATGATTCGGCCACGTTGGCGCGCTGCACCAAACCCGCGAAGGTGCCAACGATTTGGCCAGAAAATCAGCGGCGACGCGCAGCGCACCTGTTCCGCCAGGTGTTTGACATACCGCTACCTGTTGGGGCGGAACGATCCCGCCGAGCATCAGCTCGGTGGCCAGGCGATTGAAATCCGCCAGGCCGTCAATGCCCAAATAACCTTTTGTCCGCTCCGATTCCAACAGTTGTTGTTCGGCCAGTTTCACACAATTCAATACAGGAGTTTGACCCTGCTCGTCTTTGAAAACGCCGATTGACAAATTGATCTTACCAGGACGATTGTCGGCCAGGAAGGATTCGCCAAGTCCAAGAATTGGATCAGGGGGCGCAGGTGAGAGGGTCTCAAACATCAATGTAGTCTCGGGTGTAAGAGTCTCAAGAATGGCTGTCAACGCAAGAACACTTATGGAAAACGCCCTAAAACTGTATAGCAGACTTCGATTCGGCGAAAGTAGCGGCCAATCGACGAAGAAACTACACGGTCCCACGAATTGTCCGCTTGCGAATTACAGCTCGTCGGAAAATGTTGCTCCTGCTATCTTTTGTAAGAATTATTTCAATTCCACGGACACGATTGCCTTGCACAAGTTCGCGTATGGCCAAGCTCTATTTCTACTTTTCCGCCATGAATGCGGGAAAATCTACGACGCTGATCCAATCGAGCTACAACTATCGTGAGCGTGGAATGCATACGATCATTCTCCAGCCGGAGATCGATCAACGCTCTGGCGTCGGTAAAGTTGCGTCGCGGATCGGCATCGAAAGTGAGGCGCTGACTTTCAACACGGCGGACAATCTGCTTTCGATAATTGGCAACTTGACGGAGTCCAGTCCTTTGCACTGCGTTCTCGTCGACGAAGCCCAGTTCCTGACCAAGCAGCAAGTGCGGCAGCTGAGTGACGTCTGCGATTTGCTGGATATACCAGTCCTGGCCTACGGTCTGCGAACCGACTTTCAAGGCAATTTGTTCGAAGGCAGCCAACATCTTTTGGCCTGGGCGGACTCACTGTGCGAAATCAAGACCATTTGCCATTGTGGTCGCAAGGCCACCATGGTACTTCGCATCGATGAGCAGGGGCGAGCGATTAAAATGGGAAACCAAGTGCAAATTGGCGGCAACGATCGATACATTTCCGTTTGTCGACTGCACTTCAAACGGGGTATGTCACAGCGATCTGTCGACGAGCTGCCGCTGCTGGACGCGCAGCCACTAGCTGGGCAGTAAAGTCGCGATTCATGGCGGGCTGCCAAGGCGGAGCAATCCGCATGATCGTTACGCTAAGACAGCACGCGCGTAGCGATCGTCTCCCTGCTACCTTGGCATGAAAATTTCCGTAGGCTGCGAACGCAGATTGTAAGCTACGGTTTCATGACACCAGGTTTCTGTATTTCTCGAAAGTTTCATGTCCGAGAATCATGGCGATGAATCGCATCCTAATCCTTACCGTTGGCCTCTTAATTTTTGGAGTAGGCATTGAGTTTGCCCGCTCAACTGGCTCGCAAGCACAAGTCGAAGCTCGCGTCGAACCAGAGTCCGGCGACCAACAAGCCGATTTACCCTTTGAACCGCCGGTCATTACTGCACTCTCGCCGATCGACCGTGCCTACGCTGCAATAGGCAGCCGACGCACGAAATTTGACCCTACCAACGAATCGATATTGCCTTCCGATCGCGAATACTTGCTTCAATCTGCAGCTTTGGTCGAGCAAGCTGTTTTATGGCGAGTGTCCGCCGAACAGGCACTTAAACGCAATGAAAAGGATCGCAGCAATTGGGTCGTTGCCGGTCAAAACCTGGTCAAAGGATTTGATTTGCTTAGTCCCCCTGCACACCTGCGTCGCTACAATGCATTGACGCAGGAATCCATAGATCGTCTGCGACAGTACTACCAAATGTACTTGTGGTCGCAGCCGAGTGTTGGCGAGCCGCACAACGAGCAAATACTTCGCCAAGCGTCGATCGCTACGCGCTCTGCTTATGCCGAGCTGACACACATCTATCCCAGCCGAAACGCACAAGCAGAAGCTGCCTTCTACGACATGCACCACGCGCTCGACCCGCTCTAGCGATTCAATCCGGGAAGTGGACGTAAGCGAGTCCTCATGGGTGTCCGCACTGGGAAAGTGCGAGCGAGAGTAAGACCTGGCATGGAAAAAGGCCTATGCCAAGTTGTATTTGCCAGGGTTCTTACGTCCTAGTGTCAAGAATTGGAAGTTCAGTTCCACGTAATCCTTCCGCAAAATTAGCCGCTGTGCGCT
>JAGQPR010000334.1 GCA_020426625.1 Planctomycetales bacterium | reverse complement strand
ACAAGCACGAATGTAGATCTAGCGATGGAACCCGCAGCCAACCGCCCCTGCACACTTACTAGATAGAAAAGCGGCTTGGACTGATGATGTTGGCAAACGATGGACAGCGGGTACCTCTACGATGCAACAGCATCGCGATTCTGCGGTGGAGTGAGATCATGCCGAAACTGCTGGTTGGCAGCCATCACAAGGCCAATGGCGCTAAACAGAAATCCATTCTCAATGGAAGAGAATGAAACTTCGTGAAAGGCCATTTGAATCAAGTGTACGCCGCCAATGCACATGGCGATTACCGCAAGCCCGCGTGCCCAACGCGGCGCCCGTTGGTTGCTCCACAGTCGCCAAACCTGCATCGCACTGGCTGTTAGCACAAACATGTATAGGGCAAAACCGACAATTCCTAGGTCTACGAGCAAGCTCAAGTAGCTGTTATGGTGGACATAGCCGCGAATGCTCTCAACCCGAATGTTTGTCGACCGGTCCGCCAAGTAAGGGCGATTGTAGACTTGAAACTGGTTGAATCCAAAGCCAGCAATTGGTCGGTCTTTGATCATGGCAAACGACACATAGGCAAACGCAGCTCGCATGTAGGTGCTTTCCTTTGTTTCGGCGGCCGAATACTCGCGTTTGAATGCGACTAGATCCTTGCCCTTGATAACTATTACTCCCAGCACGCCAAACAGGATGCACAGCACCGCCGCACGCTGCGGCAGACCGCGCAAGCAATACGTCACCAAAATGCAGATTGTGAGGCCCAAGCCCATCCAAACGCTACGGGTATAGGTCAGGAACACAGCGCCCCACATCAATGGAATGGACCCTAAGGCTGCGACCCAACGAATTCGATTCTGAGGGTGAAGCCAAACGCTATACAGCACCATCGGAGTCCAACAGGCGATCAGACAGATTCCCAAACGCACCGATTGTAGCATCGGGCCACGAGCGCGACCAAAGTGGATTCCTAGCGCGGGATCGCCAATAAAGCGTGGAAAGACCAAGCTCCAGACTTTGGCGATTTCAAGTCCCGCGGTGACGGCCAGGTAGACCCCCATGGCTGACATGATCCACAGCGGGATTACCAGTTGCTTGGCGTCTAGTTTTGATGTGCGCAGAATGGCATACAAACCGAACGGAATTCCATAACCATTGACCAGGTGCATTAGTGTGTTTGGTTGGCCGGGCAGAACAGATCCCAGTGGCTGGGTGATCGTCCGCGCAAACAGCCAGATGAAGAAAAGGCCTATTGCCAAATCGGTAGGTTCCAGTCCGCGAAACACATATTCGCCCCGATACCAGCGAATTGCTGCTTGCGCGCATAGCGTGGCAAACCACAAGCGATCGAGTGTCCAAGTCAGTCCACCCAGGTCCACAGACGCAAACTCGGCGGGAAGACAGCTAGTGGAACAGAGAAATAGCGCTGTCGAGATAAAAACCGAACCGCGGACAAGTGCGATTATGGCCCAAATGCCCAGTGCGAGGGCGGCGGTGAGCATCAAGAACGGCATGGCATTGTGGATTCCAGAGTTATCGAGCGCGCGAGATCCTGATCAAAGGGACGCATGGCGAACTCTGCCACAGCGTGCTGAAACGTAGCTCTCGCTTCGATGAAGCTGCTCGGTTCGCCAGTACCAAAATCCACTGCCTGTAGAACGGCAGCCGCACAATTAGACCAATCGTTAATCTCCGACGCGAGTGTTTCAGCGAGAGCAACGGATTGCAACAACCAACCAGCCTGACTGCTGTTTCTGTACCAGTATTCAGGCATTCGGATCGTAAAGTGTTGAGTACATGAATTGGACTAGGCATGAAGAATCAAGCTCTGTGGGTATACCAACGGGTTACCGCCAACAAACGCAAAGAACTGATGTCGAATTTCCGTGCTGCGGGCAAATTGCCAATCAGCATTCTGTTCTACCATCGAGTGGCGGATGATCAGCCAAATGACTGGACGATTTCCCGTCGCGACTTCGCAATGCATTTGGATTGGCTGCAAGATCGATTCGAAATCGTCAGCTTGAGTGAAGCGCAAAACCGCATCATTGCCAATCGATCAGATCGTCCCACAGTAGCGATTACGTTTGATGATGGTTACGCAGACAATTCGGATTTTGCGATTCCGGAACTGTCGCGGCGGCAGTTGCCAGCTACCTATTTCGTAGCTACGGATTACGTGCGCGAGGGCAAGCCCTTTCCGCATGACGTAGCGGCTGGCTCACCTCTGGCTCCAAACACGATCGATCAATTGCGAGAATACCAATCGATGGGAATTGAGATTGGAGCTCACACTCGCAGCCATCCCGATTTGGGAAAAATCACTGAAGAGCAACTACTGCGAGACGAGATCGTGGGCAGCATCGAGGATTTATCCAGCTGGCTGGATTTCAGCGTCCGTTATTTCGCTTTCCCTTACGGCATGCCCAACAACACTTCCCAGCGGGCGGTTGATCTCTTGCAATCGCAGGGAATCTCAGGTTTTTGCACAGCTTATGGCGCTTACAACTGGCCTTCGCAAAACGGATTTCACTTGCGCCGCATTCACGCTGACCCGGGATTAATACGATTGCAGAATTGGTTGACGCTCGATCCGCGAAAGTTAGACGAAAAATACTCGCTGCCGTTTGTTGAACCGCAATCCTGTCAACAGTTGGCGCCGGTTAGTTAACGATAGCGCGTGGGCAGGCTCGATCCGATTTGTTGAATTGGCTCGCTGCTTAGCCTACTTGGCTCGTTCGCCAACAGGCCTTCGGCTTGTCCCACCAACTCTTTGGATCCAAGAAAAAACAACATGCGTGTTTCTATTCTGACCGTCACGCTCCGCCAGGATGATTGACCGGATAGACAGCCAAGTTATTTTCCCGCATTTCAGCAAGCTGACGCGAATAGATTGATATTCAACAAGGTTGCTTATTCGTGAACAAGATTCCGGCCACACGACACACAAAGCGCACGTCGCCGCTGCGTGTCCAATTTTTAGTGACCAGCCTACCGGTAGGCGGCGCCGAAATGCTGCTGTTGAACTTGGTGCGCGGAATCGACCGCAACGTGCTAGCTCCGGAAGTGGTGTGTTTGAAGGGCACGGGCGAGCTTGGTGCCAGTTTTCAGAACGATGTTCCCCTGCATGCCAACTTGCTTCGGAGCAAATGGGATGTGCGGGTTTTTCCCAGGCTCACCAGGTTGTTTCGTGGTTCCGCAACGGATGCCGTGATCACAGTTGGGGCGGGCGACAAGATGTTTTGGGGGCGTTTGGCGGCTCGTTGGGCCCGAGTGCCAGTAATATGCAGCGCCTTGCACTCAACAGGTTGGCCGGATGGAGTGGGCAAGCTGAATCGGATGCTGACGCCAATCACTGACGGCTTCATTGCTTGTGCACAGGGCCACGCGGACTACCTAGCTGAAGTTGAAGGATTCCCGGCCGAACGAGTTTTCATGATCCCCAATGGCGTCGATACGGATCGATTCCACCCCAACCCACAGATGCGAATCGAGCTTCGCGAAGAATTGGGAATTGCGCAAGACTGTCCGATTGTCGGAATTGTGGCAGCTTTGAGGCCGGAAAAGAACCATGCTCAATTGGTTGCCGCTGCTCGCGAAGTTCTGCGCAGGCAGCCGCATGTTCACTTCGTCGTTGTTGGCGAGGGGCCAGAGCGAGCCAGGATTGAGCAGCTTGCCCAGGAAGCTGGCATAGGTTCCAGCTTTCATCTCTTGGGCAACCGCCACGATACAGAAAGATTATTAGCGGGTTTTGACCTATTTTGCCTGACCAGTAAGAACGAAGCCAATCCAGTTTCGGTACTGGAGTCACTGGCTTGTGGCGTCCCTGCTGTTTGTCCCAAGGTGGGCTCCATCCACGAATCAGTGCAGCATGAAAGGACGGGCTTGCTCACGCAGCCGCTCGATGCAGGCGATACGGCCCATGCCCTGCTTCGCTTGTTGGCAGATCCGGGTTTGGCAGCTGACATGGGCCAGCGAGGGCGCAGTCTTGTGTGCAAGCAAGCGAGTCTGCACTCCATGGTTGCTGGCTACCAACAGCTAATTACTCGCCTCTACAACCAGAAGGCCGTAGTTGTCCACCGACCGCAATTTGTGCCTGAGCACAATAAAGATCCGTCTTTTGATTGTACTCCCAAAGATTCTACCCCCAACAGTTCTACGTCAAACAGGGAATTGCAGCCGCTCATTACGTCAACGCCCCAGATTTCATCGCTTGCGGTGTCTAGCAGCGACTTAACGCACAGTGGCAAGTAACGATCACTCACGAGTTAAGCATCTTGAATTTTACCTACAGGAATTGACCATGAAACGATCCAGTGCGATTGCTCACTTGAAGACCGTATTGCTCAATCGCCGTGAGGGCATTCGTGCGGCGCTGCGCGGCGACCTCAACGAACTGCAAAAACTGAACTTGTCGGCCGGGGATTCGGCCGATTGTGCCCAGGACTCAACTCATGGCGAGATGAGCTGCCAACTAGCAAAAGCAGAGAGTCTCGAACTATCTCAAATCGAGGACGCGCTCGATCGATTCGACCAGGGGGACTTTGGCACGTGTATCGGCTGTAATCTGGCGATACCTATCGGTCGGCTGAATGCTTTACCTTATGCGACGCTGTGTATCGCCTGCCAGGTAAAATTGGAAAAATCCGGATTTAGCAACTGGTCTGAACTTCAGGATGCCGCGTATGATTCCGTCTAGCTAGGTCGCTAGACATACGATCGGATTGAGCGGAAGTTCGCACACAATCGCATCTGCCGACAAATGCGGTCTGTTTCGCACATCTGACGTACGAAGCTAGCAATCCCAGTTTTGGAACGAGAATAGTTTCTACGCGTCTCGGCGGGAGAGCCGATTCCACTGCATACGACTCACATCGTTCGCACCGACATTGCAATGGATTCGTCGGTGCTGTGGATTCCACTGTACGCTCCTTTGAAGAGCGAAAGTGTCCAACTGCCAGCCGGGGAAAAACTAGTGCGAATTTCCAATCGATCCAAGTACATCGCTAGTGCTGCAATTTGCGTTGCTGCACTTCAATGCTCGGTCTCACCGGTGCAGGGGCAAATAATGCTGCACCCCGCCCAGGATCCTACCCGAAGCAATAGCGAACCATGGGCTGATTCCAGCCGACGGCAGAAGCCTGTTTCTCGCGAGCGGAATGCGACGCTGCCGCTTGGTCTCAACACGCCCGTGCTACCACACACGAACGACCGTGACTTGGAATTCCAGCAACTGCAATCCGAAGCAGATGCCTTGGATCGCCAGCTGAGCTTCATGAGGCGAATCGTCAAGTTTGCCAGCCCTAGCATTGTGCATATCGAAGCCACCAAACGCACCGACCCGGGCAAGGGATTCGCCAGCAGTAGAATCGAAGAAGCGGGCGCGGGAGTTGTTATCAATCTCAATGGCTCATCTTATGTACTCACTAACCGGCATGTAATCCATCCTGCCGATATTAACTCGATTCGGGTCGAACTGAACAGCGGTCGACAATTGATTCCAAGCAACGTATGGACGGATCCCGCTACCGACGTGGCGGTGATTGGACTGCAGGAACACGATTTGGTCTATGCCAGGCTCGGCGATAGTAACTTGATGGAGGTTGGAGATTTCGTGCTGGCCGTGGGAAGTCCGTTTGGTCTCAGCCACTCGGTAACGTATGGAATCCTCAGTGCCAAAGGCCGCCGCAATCTGGAATTGGGTTCCAAGGAAATCGAGATACAGGACTTCTTTCAGACCGACGCGGCCATTAATCCTGGCAATAGTGGTGGCCCGTTGCTGAATTTGCGAGGTGAAATCGTTGGTATCAATACTGCCATCGCCAGCAACTCCGGCGGCAATGAGGGAATCGGTTTCACGATACCGATCAATATGGCCCTTCAAGTGGCGGAACAGCTTGTTTCACGCGGAAGGTTGCAGCGTTCCTACCTGGGCGTCAAGTTGGAAAATACGTTTGACGCTATGACTGCCAGGCGACACGGCCTTTCCACCGCAGTAGGCGCTTTGGTCAAGTCGATCATACCCAACTCACCGGCTCAAAAAGCAGGCATTCAGGAGGGCGACGTAATCCTTGAATTTGACAGCCACAAGATTCAAAACGACGGCCACTTGGTTCAGACGGTAGGCCTGACGCCGGTGGGTCAAAAGGTAGCAATTGTTATCCTCAGGCAAGGGCGTCCAGCCCGGCTGGAAACCATCTTGGAAGCCAACCCGGATTTCTAACAGGGGGCAATGACCCCGTTTTTAGGACACTTCTCGCCAGTCGCCACCAAGACTAACTCTCTCTTTGGCTTTGGGAGAGTCGCGAGCGAGCACACAAAAGCGGATCGGTGAGGGGGGGGAATTGCCTCCTTGTCGCTGGGTCTCTGACCCTCCCTTCCGCAAGTTGCATGAAAGCAATGCAACATGCCGCGGGAGGGTTAGATACGTTTGCCCAGCTGTGGCGTTCGCCGAGCAGTGTCGTTTTTAGGGTGCCATTAGGTCGAGCGTCGCTGAGACCATCGTCATCACGCCCGTTCTCAACGCTTCGTCCGGATCGGGGTAGAAATACGCCGAGTGCAACGAGGGTGGTGAAACACCAAGCGATTGGAATCGATCGAGCCGACTTTGTGTCACGACACCCAGTCGGTACATCACGATTGGCACTCCAGCGAGTCCATACTGGCTAAAGTCTTCACCGCCCATGACAGGTGCCATTGGTAGTACATTATCGCTTCCCAGTGCTGCGCGAAAGCTCGACACGACTCGTTCCGTCAACTGCGCGTCGTTTTTCAGGGCTGGTGTGCCTTCAGAGAAAGTCAATTCCGGTTCTGGAGCGTCAAAGCTTTGAGCTACCGCGATCGCTTTTCGCTTGATGGCCGAAAGGACCAATTTGCGAACTTCGTCGGAATAGCTGCGAACGGTCAACTGCAAATGGCAATCGTCACCAATGATGTTATGTTTCGTTCCACCGTGAATTGAACCTACGGTCACTACGGCAGGCTCGCTGGGCTTAACTTCACGCGAAACAATCGTCTGCAGCGCCATGATCAACTCAGCAGCTTGGACGATGGGATCGATGGTCGACTCAGGCGCTGAGCCGTGCCCTCCCTTACCGCGGACGATAATGTCAACCGAATCCACATTCGCCAGGGAGTATCCAGGGCTTACGGCGACTTTACCGGTTGCGGTAGCCGATTCGCAATGCAGAGCCAGTGCATAGTCAGGCTTGGGAAATCGCTGGAACAACCCATCGTCCAACATGGCTCGAGCGCCTGCGCCGCGTTCTTCCGCTGGCTGGCCGATCAACATCAATGTGCCCGACCAGGATTTACGATTCGCAGCCAGAAATCTCGCTACTCCGATCAAATTGGCCATATGAATGTCGTGGCCGCAGGCGTGCATTATTCCCGAAGTGGCTCCTGTTTCAGTAACTACGGTCGCACGCGAGGCGTAAGCCAATCCTGTTGCTTCGGTGACGGGTAATGCATCCAAGTCGGTTCTCAGCATCACGGTTGGCCCTGCCCCATTCTTCAGGATCCCCACGATTCCAAATCCACCTACTCGCTCGGTGACCGCAAAGCCAGCTTGTCTCCAGGCCTGAGCGAGATAACTTGCCGTCTGCTCTTCCTGGAAGGATACCTCTGGATGGACATGTAAGTATTGGTAGACTTCGAGCAAATCAGGAAGTGCATTATCGAGCCAAGCTTTGACCTCGAGGGTGTCGGCCGCTATGCATTGTGGCGTTGACAACATCGCTCTCGGACAGACGCCCGCAAACATCGACAGCAATAACAACAAAAAGCAACGCACTGGGAAGTTCATTAGAAATCGCTTTTTCTAGGGACCAGCTAGTAGAAAATCCATGTTGCACTCGACGCAGACCGCCAGCTCGTGGAATTTGAATTTGATATGCTAACAAATCTAGCCCAAAAGGAGAGGAACCTGTGATATTTGTTACTGGCGGGACAGGCTTGCTTGGCAACACGGTGATTCGAGAATTGCTCCATCGCGGTGAACGCGTGGCAGCGTTATGCAGGCCCGAAACCAGCCGCGAAGCGTTCGATGGTCTTGCGTTGAATCTTGTTGAAGGTGACTTGAGCGGCCGCTCAGCGCTGTCCGCAGCCGTGGCAGACTGTAGTGCGGTGATTCACTGCGCCGCAATGATTCACATTGGTTGGACCCGGTTGGACGCATCCCGGAGAGTCAATGTAGAGGGCACACGAGTGTTGGCGGAACTCTGTGTTGAGCATTCCAAGCGACTAGTCCATGTCTCGACAGTTGATACCTTGCCCGCCGCGGTTGATTTGGCAAATCCAATCACGGAAGCAGGCGAAGGCGGCATCGCCAAGACGCCGTGTGCTTACGTCGTCAGCAAGAGTGAAGCCGAAGAGGTTGTCCGCAATTACGTCTCTGAGCGGGGATTGGATGCAGTCATTTTGCATCCTGGATTCATGCTCGGTCCAAACGACTGGAAACCCTCCAGCGGCAGAATGCTACTAGAAGTTGCCAAAGCGCCCATGCTATTTCTCCCGTCTGGAGGCTGCAGTGTGTGTGATGCTCGTGATGTTGCACATAGCACCGTCGAAGCCATCCAACTGGGGCAATCTGGCGAGAATTACATTTTGGCTGGGCGAAACCTGTCCTACGCAGAATTCTGGCGGATGATTCGTCAGCAAGCTGGCAAGAGCTGGCGAGCGATGCGAGTGGGACCAGGAATTCGAGGTGCCATGTCTGCCTTCGATTTCGCAGTGCGAACACTCCACTTGCCTGAGGGAGATGTGAATGGTGCAACTCTGGCAATGGGAAACTTGAATCATTATTACACGTCGGACAAGGCAACACAGGCCCTGGGCTATTCGATCCGTGAACTGGAAACTTCCCTTGCTGACGCTTGGAACTGGCTGCAGAACAGGCAATAGTTAATCGCTGAATTAGCTTCAGTTTGTTGTGAGCACGATCCTCATTGGACAACGCACTTTCAGAGTCCATTCAGAAAAGGGGACCGTCTACGAGAGTTGCAGGCAGGCTGCCTGCACTACTGACACTGATCGGACAGTTACGACAAACTATGGATCGTCCAGGTACGATCATTGAAATCTGCATGAGATCGGCAAGCTGCGAACAGTCCGAAAAGTTTTGCAATGCCGCATCCGGACGATTGATTTGCCAGCCCCTTTGCGCTTACCATATGGGTCTAAACTCTTTACTCACCGCTACAATTGCACACCGCAGTTTCCAGTAAAGATCCTTAACC
>JAGQPR010000333.1 GCA_020426625.1 Planctomycetales bacterium | reverse complement strand
TCGCCCCTTCCTTTATCGGAATCAGCGCTGCGCGTCTGCCCAGGCGAAGAACTGCTCCCGACTCATTGAGCCACGCTTTTCAGAAACTACACGCCCCTCGTCAAATACCAACATGTGTGGAATAGAGCGGATTCCGAAATGCTGTGCCAAACTGTGATGTTCATCGATATTGACCCGTAAGATGCGCAGGTGCTCCGGCTGGTTTTCATACTCATCCATCACAGCGTCCATCTGCCGACAGGGCCCACACCACTCCGCACCGAACTTGACCAACACTGGGCCGCCAGCGACAGCATCTTCGAACCAGCTCTCTGTGTCCGTGGCTGTTTGCGGCGTCGTTGAATTCAATGCAAAATAAGCAATCGCGCCCAAGATGATGGCTGGAAGAATAAGTTTATCAACGCCATCTACAAGTTTAAAAAATGACATGCGAATCCCCTAAATCAATTTTATGCGGATAAAGCAAGGTTAGGTTATAAAAATAGGGTACGCAAATCGGTCAAGCTAACTTGGTCGGTTAGGCGGAATTCCTCATTTGTAGAATCGACGCCACCTGAGGCTGATGTGGCAACACAGCGTTTCTTCGAGTCTTAGAGAGACTCGACTACGTGAAATGCCGACTAACCCGCAACCGCATGTAGCTAAACGGTTAAGACCTTGAATCGCTGGCGATCAGCGAGAATTTCGAATTATCTACCCGCAGCTCGTCATTTGCCGCTGGCGTCGAGCACCTTTGACAGTGCTCCCTTGATGAGCGATGCCCAGATCTCGTAACCCTGTTCATTTAGATGCAATTTGTCGTCAACGAACAGAGCGTCGTTGGGAGCGCCGGCTTCGTTCAGAAAGTGATCGTGCGTCTGAATGAAATGCAGTTTGTCATCTTCGCTGCAAAGCTTTGCAATCAACGCATTTGCCTGCTGGATCTGTGGCCAAACTTGAAATCTCGACGACGTTGGAGTGACGGCCACGAAGAATATCGGTTGGGACGCGTGAGTGCGGCGAACTTCTTTGACGACCCGTACGCACAATTGCTGCACCTGCTCCGGCGACTTGTCTTTTTCATTACCCGCGATGTCATTACCGACGAAAATCACCAGAGCATCGAACCGATGGTTCCTAACCAATCGATGTGCAAAGACAGCAAGATCCGAATAGCGAGCTCCCCCGTAACCTCGTTGAATTGCCGGCCACGGTTTCATATCTGCTTCAATCGTATTCCAGCGACGAATGCTGGAGCTGCCAAGAAAAAGTATGGCGTGGTCAGGATCTTTCTCTTGTCGATCTCGGGCTTCCAATTCCTGGATCGTTTTTTCCCATTGCGTCGTAGCATCAGCTCGATACTGGTCTAGAAGATCAGGACCGGCATCCGTTTTGACTTCAACACACAAGAAGGCAATAGCCCAAAGTAATGAGAAAAACATGCCATGCCCTCACGTAGTTGTTAGCGGGATGTAATGCGTTCGCAGCGTGTTGATGCTCAAGTGCGAGCATATCAATCGTCATCGTCTGAGGGAGGGACAAATTTGGGAGTCGTCGGTGCCGACTTTTCCGCATCGTCCTCTGGGGGCAGCAGATTACCGCGAGACGGAGGCAATGGCTCCCTGTCCCATTCGCGAAATTCTCGCTGAAACTCGTCAACTTTGCGTCGCAGCTCGCGGTAGGTGCCGCCGAATTGGCGAGCAATCTGGGGCAGCCGACTACCGAACAACATCAGCGCGATGATCCCAAATAGGACCATCTCCTGGGTACCAAGTCCATTGAACATCGACATCCCCTTAACGCAGAACGGCCAAAGGCGTGGCTAGAGTTTTTGGGGGAAGGGACTACTCTTTTGAGTCTTCGTCGGATTTGGATGGCGAATCATCGACGGGCTCTCGCATGCCCGCCTTAAACTCATTTGCACTACGTCCTAGATTTCGCATTAAGCTAGGCAGCCTTGAACTGCCAAAAAGAATCAAAATGATCACCATAAAGACGATCATTTCCTGCATTCCAGGCATACCGAAAGCGAGCAAAGACATAACAACCTTCGTATTCTCGAACGATTTCCGCGTGAGGACGCTGTTAGACAAGCGTGTCACGTCCCAATACTGGCGAAGGCGGGTCAGACACTCTCACCGTGAGAGTACTGCCGGAACCAGTGGATGGAGCTTCATCAAACCCCTATTCTAAAGGGCCCTTTCTCAGTGTCAAACGCCCTAGAGGACAAACAGGCAGCTCTAAAGCGTTATTTAGGGTTTGCACTTCGACGAGCCGCTGCCGAACCGGCTTCGACGTGTTTTCGGGGTGAGATACGCACGGGACGGAATCGCTATATGAATGACTTTCCTGCCCCTGACTTGGTGGGTCGTCCAGTTGCGCAACTGTAGAGACGCTTTTTATGGGCGCGGAATCGCGCCGGTGCGAACGTTCCAACATGCCAACATCGACTCTTGCAGTTGTCTCGTGCTGGCAGCGACAAATTTTGGCTGCCAAAGGTCGAACGCCGATCCGTCCGGACCACAGAATTGCACACCTGCGTTTCGAGCGATGAGATAGCCAGCAGCCACGTCCCAAGTCTTTACGGACGATGCCCAGTATGCGTCTAAGCACCCCTCAGCAAGGTAGCACAAGTTGAGGGCTGCTGAGCCCAACCGCCTTAATGATTGACTCTTTTCGAGCACGCAAAGGAATTGTTCGACCTCTGGGTCGTTGCGACTTACCCCCGGCCGAAAACTGCAGCAAACCATCGCTCGGCTGAGAGATTCACATCCGCTGCCGCGAATCGGCTTTCCATTTTTGGTCACTAGGCCATCGGAATCTGCTGCATATATTGTATCCAGCATGGGATCGTAAACGACGCCCGCAATCGGCAAATCCCCATCAACCAAAGCAATCGAAACAGAAAAGCTGAGCAAGCGATGGACGTAGTTGGCTGTGCCGTCGAGCGGATCTACGATCCACATCGGGCGACCACTAGCGCGGGCAGCCTCACGGTCCGAACCCGTCGACTCTTCACCCAGGAAGGCAAATTGCGGAAATCGAGTCGTCAACAGTTTTTCGATTGCAGCTTGAGATGCAACATCCGCATCGGTCACCAAATCGGAGGGAGCTTTCTCCCGCACAGACGCTTTGCCCAGTTGCTCACGCAGAATTCGGCCACCTAGTCTGGCCGCTTCACACGCGGCTTCCAATGTTGACTGCACGACGATCTTTCTCAGTATAGGAACTCTTGCTTGCTTTACTCATAGATCGGAAAGAAACAGCCAAAGGCGGATTCGCAGAATACACCAGGATCGTTAAAGCGGTGGCCACAATCCATATCAGAGATCTTCTGCATATCCTCCCTCGACAGTTGAAAATCGAAAATGCTGAGATTCTCCTCCAAACGTTCGACACGCGACGTCTTGGGAACCACCGCCGTTCCTCGTTGCACACCCCATCGCAACACAATCTGCGCTGGCGATTTGTTGTATTTTGCGGCGAGGCCCCGGATACAGTCTCTTTCCAGCACTGACTGACTGGGAGTGGCCATGCCAAGCGGAACGTAAGAGTTAGCGCCAAGCGGCGAAAAGGCGGTGTACGCGATCTGCTCCTGCTGACAGAATCGCAAAAGTTTTTCCTGAACTAAAAAGGGGTGTGATTCGACTTGCAACACGGCGGGTCTGGTAGATGCATACGAAAGGAGATCTCGAATGAGCGAACATCCAAAGTTGCTGATTCCGATATACCTACAACTTCCGCGAGTTTTCTCTTGCTCCATCGCCGACCAAGTTTCCGAAATAGGGACGCTGTCGGGGACCATTTTTGGCTCATCCGCCTCAGGGTCGAACAACCATCCTGGCGGATAACGAGTCGCCAACGGCACGTACTGCAACGCGATTGGGAAGTGAACCAAGTACAAATCGAGATACTCCAATCCAAGGTCCGCCAAGGATCGCTCCAAGGCTTCCGCAACATGTCGACCGCGATGGTAAGTATTCCATAACTTACTGGTTACCCACAGTTCTTCCCTTTTGCACAATCCGTCGGAAATCGCCCGCCGAATTCCCTCCCCAGCCTGGCGTTCATTTCCATAATCGCACGCCGCGTCCAGGTGTCGATAGCCACACTTAATGGCAGAATAAACCAAGTCTGCAGTTTGCGTGTTGTCGATTTTCCATAGACCTAGTCCCACGCTTGGCATGGAACCACCATCAAACAAACCAACGCTGCTGCAATCATCCATTATCATGTGCTCGTTCTTGTCAAATATCACAAAACTTCTTCTTCGGTGCTTATACTACATAATTCGCGTCGATTGAGAATCAGGTACAGTGCCCGCAAACGTCTTCGGAGCAAAATACGTGAGTTCATTCACCGCCTTAACTGTTCGACTTTTATGGGTCTTGTTTCTAGACACCGGATTCCGGCACATGCGTACCAACCTTGAGCGATCAGTGCGCGCGCTTCGCCGGGAAACCGCGTTGCGACCAGTGATTCTTCCGTTGCTAGTTGGGATGATTTTTTGCACCGTAGGATTCTCCCAATCGACGAATGAAGCACGCTTCGCAGAAATGCAAGCTGTGTTGGCCTCTAGTTGCCTCGACTGTCACTCGTCCGGTGCGGCCGAAGGTGGTCTGGAGCTCGACCGGTTCACTGACATAAAGCAGACCATCGCCGAGCCTGAAGTATGGTGGAAGATACTCAAGAATGTCCGTGCAGGCGTGATGCCTCCAGCGGATGAGCCTCGCTTGACTGAACATCAACTAGATGCGATCGCCAGCTTCATCAAGAAAGATGTCTTTGAAATTCAATTGGACGATCCAGATCCTGGCAGGCTGACAGTGCGAAGACTAAACCGCGCTGAATATGAGAACACGATTAACGACCTGATGGGGACGAATTTTGATGCCAAGCTTCTCTTCCCAGCCGATGATTCGGGCAGCGGTTTTGACAATGTAGGTGACGCCCTCTCGTTCTCTCCACTGCTGATGAGCAAGTCTCTGAAAGCTGCCCGTACCGTAGTTGCCGAAGCAGTGCCAACGCAAACAAAGATCATTCCTTTGATAGCCTTCAGTGGCAGTGAGTTTATTGGCGAAGACTCTAAGTCACGTCAGTCGTCACTCGACGGAAAAACTGCTCAAACGGTTTCTCAAACATTGAAAATTGACGATGCGGGCACCTACCAAATCGACTTGGTTTTTGAGCAAGATGGTACCTTCGATTACGATCCAGCTCGCTATCTGGCCACTTTTTTCATCGACGGTGAAGAAGTCTGCAGGGAAGAGTGCGGATGGAACGAAAACAAGAAATCCTCGTACCAGTTCCGACAAGATTGGCAGCCGGGCAACCATGAGCTTGCGATCAAGATTACGCCGCTGGCCGCTGAATCTGAGGTGGTCGACGAAGCAAGGTCGGATGACAGTGGAGTTCGTTTTGATTTGAAGCAAGTGCGAATAGAGGGACCGCTGGGTACCACGAATTTGGTTCATCCAGCAAACTACGAACGTTTTTTCGCTCGCGACACCCCGCCCGATTCGCCAATCGAACGACGTCTCTACGCCCGAGAAGTGCTAGCCAAGTTCGCCGCCCGAGCATTTCGTGGCAGCGTCCCTGAGGATACTTTGGATCGTTTGGTGGAAATGGCTGAAAGCACGTACAGCCAGCCCGGCCAGAGCTTCGAATCCGGTGCCGCTCGCGCTATGGTGGCCGTACTCACCTCACCGCGATTTCTATTCCATTTAGAGACAGACTCTGTAAGTAAGTCGGGCGTCTCCTACGGACCGATCAGTGAGACGGCATTGGCCAGCCGCCTTTCGTATTTCCTGTGGTCAACGCTGCCCGATGAAGAACTTTGGGACTTGGCCAATCGGGGGCAGCTCCGCGAGCACCTGACGGAACAGATTCATCGAATGATGAAAGACTCGCGCAGCCAAGAATTCTTAACCAATTTCGTGGGGCAGTGGCTGCGAACGCGCGATGTCAGCGAGATGACCATCGATCCGCTGGTTGTTCTGGGGCTGCAGGAAGAATTCGACGAATTGCAAGCCAGTGTTCGCAGTTGGTTTGGGCAGCGACGCCGACGAGAGGAAATGAGCAGCGAGGAGCAGCAGCGTTTCGCCCGTTATCGCGAATTGCGCGAGATTTCCGATCGCTTTGACGCCGACTTGCGTCGTGCAATGCGACAAGAGACCGAGGAGTGCATGTCCTACATCATCCGTGAAGACCGCAGTCTGCTGGAGGTGCTTGATGCCGATTACACTTTTCTGAACGAAAAATTAGCGGAGCACTATGGTATCGAAGGTGTTAAAGGTGAAGAGATGCGGCGAGTCGAATTGCCCACCGACAGTCCGCGAGGGGGTGTACTGACACAAGCTTCCATGCTGTTGATTACATCCAATCCAACACGGACATCACCCGTCAAGCGAGGCCTTTTCATCTTGGAGAATCTCCTGGGAACCCCCGCTCCTCCAGCACCTGCGGGAGTGCCCGATCTGGCTGAATCTGCCAATCGTTTTGGCGATCGCGAGCCCTCCTTAAGAGAACTGCTCTCAGCCCATCGCGAAGCGGCAATTTGCGCATCCTGCCATGCCAGGATGGACCCTCTGGGGTTAGCCCTGGAAAACTACAATGCGCTGGGCATGTGGCGAGAAACAGACCATGGCAATCCAATTCAAGCTGCTGGCCAGCTGATTTCTGGCGAAGCATTCTCCAACGCAAGCGAGCTGAAAGTTGTCTTGAAGAGAAATCACGCTGAAGCGTTCTACCGTTGCATCACTGAGAAAATGTTAACCTATGCAATTGGACGAGGATTGGAGTATGGTGATCAACATTCGGTTGACCTGATCGTCATGGACTTACTGGAACACGACGGCAGGTTCAGCGTACTGCTTAATGGAATCATTGCATCCGCTCCTTTTCAGAAACAACGCTTTACATCGCCATAGCACGCTCTCTCCTTCAACGCCGGTTCCAAGCTACCAGGAATAACACGATGAAACACAGTAATTCAACGCAAAAGCTCCGCTCCCAGGACAAGAAGCATGGCAATTTGGTCAGAAGAGATTTCCTGCGCAGCGCTGGCGTGTCCATCGCACTGCCCTGCTTGCCGTCACTGGTATGGCGCCAAGGATTCGCCGCGCAGGTGGCTACGGTAAGCCCGGGAACGACGTCAAGCGGTGCTCCCCTGCGCATGGCGTTCATGTGCGTCCCCAACGGTGTCCAGCAGGATCATTGGTTTCCTTCGGCCGATTTTCAGCTTGGGCAAACGCTGCAACCGCTGCAGTCGTTGAAGGCACATTTTCAAGTCATCGGTGGCCTGGATCACATCAATGCAACTCCAGGTCCAGACGGTGCGGGCGACCACGCGCGGGCTGGGGCAACATTCCTGACGGGCATGCGAGCCCGCAAGACTGCCGGTAGCGATATCCATGTTGGCGTCTCCATCGACCAAGTTGCCGCCCAACACTACGGCAACCAAACAAGATTACCCAGCTTGGAGTTGACCTCAGATTTGATTCGCAATTCGGGCGGCTGCGATTCCGGTTACGCCTGCGCTTACCAATACAACATGGCTTGGAGTTCGGCGACCACGCCGGTAACCCCCGAGCCCAATCCGAGGCTCGTTTTTGAAAGGCTGTTTGGCGCTGGTAATGCAACTGAACGGGCTAAGAACTACCGCCTGCGTCAGGAATCGGATCGCAGCGTCCTAGATTTCGTATTGGATGAGGCCAAGTCTGTGCAATTGAGCTTGGGCGCCTACGACAAACGGAAATTCGACGAATACCTCAGTGTCATTCGCGAAACCGAGCAACAGCTCATTCGAACGGAGCGATTTGCCGAACCTCCTAGGACTCACGCGGATGCACCTGTGGATAGCATTCCAACTGAATTCTCCGATTACATGGACATCATGTACGACATGCTGCTACTGGCCTTTCAATCGGACTCAACGCGGATTGGCACACTGCTGTTGAGCTATGACGGGAGCAATCGCACTTTTCCGTCCTTGGGGATCGCCGAGGGACATCATTTCATGACTCACAACCAAAGGGTTCCCGAGTACGCCGCCAAAGTCGCTCGCATTGACCAGTACTACATCAACTCACTGTCTCGTTTCCTGCAACGCATGCAAGAGACACAAGACGTCGATGGTAACTCACTCCTGCACAATTCGATGATCGTTTATGGGGGCGCTATTGCAGATGGCAATCGTCACACCCACGAAAATCTGCCAGTTATTCTTGCCGGGCATGCAGGCGGTGCCATTAAGACCGGTCGCTTTTTGCAAGCTTCCAAACAACCGATGTCGAATTTATTTGTCTCCATGCTCAATCTTTGCGGGGTACCGGTTGAGCAGTTTGGCGACTCGACGGGCTATCTGGCTGAATTGGCGTGAGCGGACCGCCAATTGCCAGAAGCGGAAGATAACATTCCCTCCTCAGACCTTCAGTGCTGCTTGACTGCCTGAGTGTCCATGCCAGTAGCTTGATTTTTTGGGGCAAGATCCACCACGTTTTGTTGGACTTTTGCATCGAGAAGCAGCGAATTGTGGACCGTGGTTTTCTTTTCGATTCAGTATTTAAACCTTGACATACAAACATTTCTCGAACTAAAGTTGAATTGGACATTTGCATAGCTCGCGCCTCGGGAGAATTGCCTTATGACAGACGGCAAATCTAATTCGACGCTCGGCCGCCTCTTTGCTGGTTTGAGCGAGTATGTGTTCCATTCTAAGCTTGGAGTTGTCGATACCGAGCTGGTGGACTACGTTAGCGATCTTCTTCTGCGGTGCTCGCGACTCGACGGCCTGATGCGAGTCCGGCAAATCGATGGGCAGCCAGCTTCTCAGGTTGTCACAATGGTTCAAGAGGCAGAGAAGCGAGTTGGTGAAGCTCGCCGTGAAGTCCACCGACATATCGGCGACTACACTCTCTTTTGGTCGGGAGTCTATCCCGAAGCATTACGGGAACTTCGCAGCTCGGATTCGACGGACCAGTTTGTTAACTATTGTGCACAGGGCAAACGAGCTTACTTGATTGCCAGCTCGATTCGTAGCGATGAGCGGTCTGCGCCCGGCTCACTGCTTCAACGCATGAGTGAGCAGTTTGAGATGTGCGCCTACGGGTTGCGAGAGATAAGACGCGAGTGGGAGCGAAAAGATCGTGATGGCGGTGAACCCACGCTGTTGATCTAGGAATATCCCCTCAATAGCTCGCTGTATTAAGTGCGCGTCGCAAAATTAGCCGCTGTGCGCTAGCACGCGGTTCTTG
>JAGQPR010000332.1 GCA_020426625.1 Planctomycetales bacterium | reverse complement strand
TATCGCGCTAGAGGCTGATGTGGCATCGGAATTACGATTCGTGACACTAGCGGCTACAAAGCCAACTATAGCTAGACTTTGAGCCACTCTCAGCGGTCGGCGCGGATTTCATCGGCGATGGCAAAGGCTATTTCCATCGCTTGCTCGTAGTTAAGGCGTGGATCGCAGTGGGAATTGTAAGCCGTGTTCAAATCGTCTTCCGTCAACCCCGTTGATCCGCCAATGCACTCGGTGACGTTTTCGCCCGTCAGTTCTAGATGGACACCGCCCAGCAACGAACCGCAGCTGCGGTGAATGGCAAAGGAGCTACGAAGTTCACTGAGTATGTCGCCAAATCGCCGCGTCTTCCTACCACCAGCGGCAGAGACTGTGTTTCCGTGCATAGGATCACAACACCAAAGAACAGATGTACCACAGCGGGTAACTGCTTCGATGAGCCCTGGCAGAACCTCCTTTACCCTATCGCTACCAAAACGGTGGATGATCGTCACGCGTCCAGGTTCGTTTTCAGAATTCAGCACGCGGACCAAATCGACGACTTCGTCGGGCTTGGCGGTCGGACCAATTTTCACTCCAACAGGGTTGCGAATCCCCCTTAGCATTTCAACATGGGCACCACCAATTGACCGAGTCCGCTCACCGATCCAGGGGAAATGGGTTCCCAGGTTGTACCATCCCGTACCACGAACACTTTCGCGTGTTAGCGTTTGTTCGTAGGGCAAGTGGAGCGCTTCGTGTGAGGTAAAAAAGTCTACGCGCGAGAGGTCTGGATTAGGGCTCGACGAAATCGCATCGATAAAACGCAACGCATCACCGAGCGACTGTACCAAACGCTGGTACAGCTCGCACTCTGGACTCTCAGCAACAAAGGTTAGCTTCCAGTTCTCGGGATGATGAAGATCGGCAAAGCCTCCTTCACTAAGAGCCCGAATGAAATTCAGCGTTAGGGCCGAGCGTTCATAGCCGCGCAGCAATAGCTGAGGGTTGTTGCGGCGATGGTCGATTGAAAATGGAGCGCGATTGATCAAATCGCCGCGATAGGACGGGAGCGTGAGGCCCTCTCTGCTCTCGGTATTGCTGCTGCGAGGTTTCGCATACTGTCCAGCGATTCGACCGATACGGACGATCTTTTTGCCGGAGCCGTACAACAAGACCAGACTCATCTGCAGCAGTACTTTCAACTTGCTGGCAATTGATTCCGCACCGCAGTCATCGAATGATTCGGCGCAATCACCACCTTGCAACAACCATGCCCTGCCCGTTTGCGCGAGCGCGAGCTGGTCCTTCAGACGATCGACCTCCCAGCTTGTTACCAGCGGCGGAAGGCGTCGCAATGCGGCCAGCACCTCATTCAATTCTTGCGCGTCATCGTAGTGAGGTTGTTGTTGCGCTTCGCAGGACTTCCACGAATCGACGAGCCACTTTGCAGACATGAATTTCTTTATGAACTAGGGATAATCGCGGGAAGTCAGAGGGCTTCCTCGCTGGCTGATAGATTAGTCACCGGCAACGATTCTTGCTACCGCAGCTGTTCTCTGCGACGAAAATCGCGGAATTCTTGGGGCCAAGGCAGTTGAAATTGCATCGATTCTCGGGTGTGAGGATGCACGATGCCAAGCGATTCCGCGTGCAAGGCGATGCGTTCCAAGGGCCACATGGGGTGGGCCGCCTGCTCGGGTCGATAACGCGGGTCTCCCACGATGGGATGCCCCGCCTCGGCAAAGTGGACTCGAATTTGATTGCGTCGACCGGTCTCCAGTTGGACCTGAACCAAAGTGGTCGTTTTCCAAACCTCCTTCGCTTCATAATGAGTGATCGCCAATTCACCTAAGTTCGGATCATCTTGAGAATAGCGGTTCAACGAAGCATCGGTGCATAGGTACGACTTGAAAGTCCCTGTTTGCTGTGTCAGTTTGCCTTGCACAATAGCAATGTACTTGCGTTGCGGCTTTCGGGCAGCAAATTGTTCTCGAATCAGTTCGGCCGTTTCATGCGATTTGGCAAACACAAGAACGCCCGAGACGCCGCGATCCAAGCGATGCACGCAGATCGCGTGGCGACCGGTACCACATCGTTCCAACCACTTGCGCACCTGTGATTGCAACGTATTGCCTTCGCGCTTGGGAGTAGGAACCGTCAACAAACCGGCGGGCTTATTGACCACAACAATATGTTCGTCGTCGTGCAAAACTTCAAAGCGCCCCTTGAGCTTTGTTTTCTTGCCCGTTGCAATGGGTTGCGGAGCATAGTCAATTTCCACCTCGTCGCCAATCTTGAAGCGATGATGTGATTGCGAAACGACACGTCCAGCGCAGCGGACGGTCCCATCATGAATCAACGACTCTGCCTCACCCCTGCGAACTTTGAGAGCAGCTTGAATAACATTAATGGCTGTCCTGGCAGGCAGCGGCAATTTGTCGGTCACTGTGTAGCGTACAATCAATTTGTATCTTCTCAGACAAGTCTTATTCGAAAGTCAGTTGGTGCTTACCTCACTGCGGCCAGCGTCACATTCCCAACCAGTCGCCGCTTAGTACAAAAGCCGCCCAAAAGTGTGGGGAAGTGCGGCGACCAGCACCGGCGGAAATGTCTGGCGCATTGTCAGCTGTTGATATGCGGACTCCGCGCCCTTTGTCGTAGAGCATGGCCAGTTGGGCTTCATGTAGGGCTTCGAGCGTGAACTTCTGCTCTTTCCACAAATTCAAGTAGAAGTCACGCATGAGTGCACTCGTCTTATCGTCGTTTACTTCCCATAAACTGCCTACCACCGTGCGTGCACCGGCTACTTGAAAAGCCCTTTGAATACCTAGGATTCCCTCGCCACCCGCTGCTTTGCCCAACCCTGTTTCGCAGGCACTGAGCACAGCGACTCGCACTGCGCTGAGATCCAACTCGCCAACTTCCAGCGCTGTAAGAACGCCATCATCGCCGCCTAGGATGGGGCGATTCGCGCCAGCCAACACAATTCCCGAGAGTACTCCCGGATCATATCCCACGAAGCCGCTCTTCGATTGAGAGCTGCGGCTGCCATCGTGCCGCATTTGAAGCGAGGAAACCAGTTCTTCAGGTGCAAAGAAACCATGAGTTGCCATGTGCAAGAACAGATGCCGTGGCGCCTGTTTGCGGAACTCAGCTTCAGTTGCCGAAGATGCCACAAACACGTCCAATCCATCTTCCCCAAACTCGTCTTCGTAGGTTTGCTTCAGGTCGTTGACTTCGGTATTCGTGGCAGGCAAGTACGGATACTTGGCCAGTCGAGTTTCGTAACTTCGGCCAGCACCTACTGGCGATTCCGCGGGAGCGGCTCTAGTGCGGCTGCCAAAGGCTCGTTTGGGTTTCGCTGGCGGCACATTGCCAGCTACATCGTAGTCGACACCTCCAAAGGCAAGTACCATCCCGTCGGGTTCGGTAGTTGCATCCCCAAATAGATGTGTTATCGCCTGCGGTACCGGGATAACAGCTGTAGCAAAATCCTCGATGAGATAGGAACCTGAGGATCTTCCAGGCAAAGCGGCAAAAGGCAGTTTGCCCAGGCTTCCATCGGGCGAAATCAAAACGGTTTTCGCATCGCCCAAGTGAGTTTCCAGAGGTTCCCAAAGCAATCTGCGTAGTTCGATACCAGTCTTGGACAAAGCTGCGTCTGCCGCAAAAGCACGCTGCAGGTAATTGGCTCGATAGTCATCGACCAATTGGTCAATCGCCTCCGCCGATCCCAGCTCAACGCGTTTCACCGGCCCCGAAGCGGTCACTACAAACGCCACGAAACAACGCTGGCGGTCGAGCTGACCGCCGGACGGAGGTGGAAGCTCCGTAGAAATAGACGCAGTTTCATCCGTCCGGCGGTACGGGGGAACAAAACGGCTATATTCAATAAAATCAATCAAGGCAACTTGATCTTGTTCGGCGATGAAAGCTTGCAAATCCTCGGCAGTTAATTCGGCGTGTTGGCGAGTATCCTGGTAACTCGTGCTCAACTGGGTCAATTGCGACTCCAGTTGCTCCCGATCGAGCTGCAGCGACTTCATTTCCGCGAAATGCTTTGTTTCATCGCTGGGAATGGAAAATGCCATGCTGGCGATTCGACTGCCGATACTTCGCAACTCGTCGACCAGAGGCACTAGTTCGGGGTCGCTGCGAACGCTGCGCAAGCTGGCCTGTCGCAGGAAGACTGCCCCTTTCCAATCCAGAACTTGTCGGTAGGCAGTTTCGTCTTCCGTGACTGACAACCAATCGTCCAGCGCAATTCTGAGACTCTGATTCATCAACAGTTGCTGGCGTTCATTCTGCACACAGGCCGTTTCATCCAGTAAGCGACGGCGAGCGACCAAGCATTCGCTGATCAACTCGCGAGCTTGCCGCTGTTCCCCGAGACTCATTTTGAGCAAGCCCAAGTGCCTAAGGCTGACGGCGGTTTCCACGTGCATGGTTCCCAACGTTTCAGTACGAATGGCCAGGGCTTGCTCGAGTTCAGCGGCGGCTTTGTCGAATAGTCCTTCTTCCATGTGCAACCACCCGAGGTTGTCCAAACACGCTGCCGCCTCTGGGCGACGCTGGCCAGCGATCGCCTGATTGATCTGCAGGCTTTTGTTAAACAGGAATTCAGCATGCTCGAGCTGATCCCTAGAACGGTAGAGCCAAGCCAAATTGTTGATCACCGTAGCGATCTTCCGCAGTGGTTCTCGGTGCCGTAAGACGGCTACGTCCAAAGCAGCTCGCAATTCATCGTTGCTCAGATCCGAGGACTTATCGTTGCTCAGATCTGTGGGCTCGTCCGCGCTGGCAATGATCTTCAGCTGATCGACATCCAAGTTTTGGTAGCACTCCAGGGCGCTGTGAAAGTGCTCTTCCGCTTTCTCGAACTCTTCCAATGCGCTGTAGAGCAAGCCAAGATTATCGTGAATCTGCCCGCTGGCGTCCGGCAACTCGGCTGCGTGCGTGAGCGCTTCCGAGTACATCGGCTCTGCCCGCGAGTAATCCCCCATCATGGACAATACCAGTGCTATGTTCTGCAAGTTTGCTGCTACGGCTCGTGCTTGATAGGGCAACTCACTGACGATCTCCTGGCTGCGCTGAAGATGCGGCAAGGCCTCGGCGTAGTTGCCCAGCCACATGCAATTGATCCCGAGCGCGGTGTGGGCAATTGCAGTTTCGTTGGCTGATTCACCAGCGACTCGCAACCGCATGTCCAAGCTGCGTTCGAAATAGGATTCTGCTTTGCTGAATTCGCCCGACCGTTGCAGCACGTTGGCCAGGCATTGGAGCGACTTGGCCGTATTGAGGTGTTCGCCCAAGAGATCCGTTTTCAGCTCGACCTCGCGAATGTATTCGCGGGCCGCTACAGAAAAATCGCCCAGCTCTTCATGCAGGTAGGGTATCCAGGCGAGTGAATTACGCGTCGTTGAGTGCGTGGCTCCCAAATGCTCTGTCAGGATCTCAGCAGACTGCGAGAACTTGGATAACGCGAGGGCCAAGTCGCGATTACCAAACGCCTGTTCGCCCTCACCGTACAGCATCTCAGCTCGCCGAACCTCACTGCGAGACTGTTCGGTCAAGCTGGCAAGTAAATGTTCATCGGTTGCCGCCACTCGGGATTCGGTTAGACTCACCAGCTCTTGGCGAATCGCCAGAGATTGTTCGTCGCCAGCTTCTTCGAGAGTTTCTGCCAGCCACACCAGCGTGTCGGAATAGCTCTTGTTGGCGGCAAGATAGAAATCAAACTGTGCGGGCAGCTCATCTCGCGCCGATTGCAATATCTGTCGCTGCAGGTCTATGACTAACCTGGACGCATCAACCGACTCGTCCAGCAAATGTCGGTCGATAGCCGCCTGCCACTGCATTACTGCCGCTTCGCAGCGAGCCACCAACTCGACTGAGTTCTCGTCAGCCGACAGCAGGGGTGCGGCCCTGAAAAAGAAGCCAAGGGAAAGCGCGAACAATAGAATTGTAAACCTTGGAATTTGCTTCATCTGGCCGGATTTCGCTGCGAGCCACTACCAAAACTGGACACGGCGTGTCGGCGCCTATAGATGTCACTCTAACCCAAGCTCAAACTATCCACAAACAGCCCATTGTAACGGACCAACGGCGAGAACTCCTACTTGCCATTAATATCCGCAAAGCCGCTAAAGCCACTACAACCGAAACACCGATGCCACTTTGGAAACCGAAAATCTCTGAAACGGCCCATTTTCGATCCCGAGTGCATGCAATTAGGGCACAAAGCGAAAAAACTTGGTGAGCGGTTCCGGGGCGTTCGCGTTTTGGAGATGCTGTTCTGCTGTGGGATTTTCGCTTTCCTTGAAGGGATCGAACATGGGCATAGACGTTTTTTCAGACGAGCTTGGCATGGGCGCAAGTTATCCCCAAAGCATAAAGAGCAGGCTGCGCTGCTGGTGCTTGCTCGCCACGGTGACTGCCCTGCTGATCCAGCCTCTTCAGGCCCAGCCTCAGCGAGACGAAGGCTTTGGATTGGGATCGGGCGTAGGTACCGGTGGTGGTATCGGCGGCTACGTTGAAAGCGCCATAGTTCGCAATCAAATACGATTCCGTTTTGATGCAGCCTATGGAAACAACAAACCTGACCGAGCTGAGTACTTTTACGCCAAGTGCGGTTGCTTTCGCGTGCTCGGTGCGGATCCCGCCGCGCCTGGTCCGGCACCAGCGTCGGGTCCCGTTTTGATTGAAACGAACGTTGACTATCAGATTTTCCAAGCAGATGTTGAATTCTTGCTGACGGAGAATCTTTCAGTGATTTTCGCTGCTCCCGTTCGGCTGATCAATCCGGAAGTCAACGCCAACACTGGCGGTATCGGCGATTTGCAGGCGGGATTCAAGTGCGCGCTGTGGACTACACCGGAAGATGTGCTCACCATGCAGTTGCGAACCTACATTCCCACTGGAATCGCCGAGCGCGGTCTAGGCACCAACCACGTGAGTTTGGAACCGGCATTCCTGCTCATGCATCGCTTGAGCGATCGATTGACGCTGGAATCCGAAATCAAGGACTGGATCGCCATCGGTGGCTCCTCTGCGGACGGCACCGGCTTCGCAGGCGAAACTCGCTTTGCTGGAAACGTCCTCAGCTATGGAGTTGGATTGGGCTACGACCTGCTCAACGATGGTAAGCAACGAGTCACACCTGTAATCGAAGCTGTGGGGTGGACCATTCTCGATGGACTTAGCAGTTCTTCAACGGATGGCACGCTGGGCACACTGCTGCTTGAGAAAGTGGATGGAGACACAATCATCAACTTGAAAGCCGGCGCTCGCATCTCGGACTCATCTCTAGGTTCGCTGTATGCGGGCTGGGGAACTGCCCTTTCGAAGGAAGAGTGGTACGACAACATCCTGAGAGTCGAGTATCGCTACGGGTTTTGAGCCGCTGACCGTGTTGATGTATAGGCCCACCTAGGCTGGCTTCAAGGCGTTTCGCATGTTCTGCATACTTTCCCGTGCGATCGTTTCTATACCGGGTGAGTAGTCAAATACTTCGACGCTAACCCAGCCCTGATAGTCGACATCGCGCAGCGCTTTGAAAATAGGTTCCATGGGTACTTCTCCCATGCCTGGTCCCAGTAAATTCGGGTCATTTGCATGGAAGTGTGCCATATGCTGCGCGTGCGTGCGTATGATATCGTCGATGGGCTGGTCTTCGGTGCTCATCGCCTTGATGTCCAGGTGCAATCGAATGTTCGGAGAAGCCAGCCGCTCGATCACTGTTACGGCTTGGGCAGCGTGATTCCAAAAATTGCCTTCTCCTGGTCCCAGCGGCTCCAGAGCCAAAGTCACCTCATGACGCTCAAGTTCCGGCAGAGTCGCCTCCAGCACCTGAACGGCATTGGCTTCAGCGTGCGCGTGGGTCATGGTGTCGGGAAAATTTCTCTGTTGCGGCGAGCCCAACACCATGATTGAACCGCCAAGATCGCGACACAACTTGGCCAGCTGCCCCAGATACTTGGCTGTGCGGTCGCGAGTTTCGGCATCGTCCGTGGTCAGATGGTACCCTTCTGTCTTGGCCAGCAACCAGTGCAGTCCAACAACGTCGATACCGCTTCGTTGCAATTGCTCGTTCAATTGCTGACGGCGTTCGTCGGGCATTTGTTCAGGACGACGTCCCAAAGTGAATGGGGCGATTTCCCATCCCGTATAGCCGCACTCGCGCGTCAATTCGAGAGCCTTTTCCCATGGCCAGTCTTGAAACAGTTCGTTGCAGATCGCAAATCGCATGTAGCAGCAGCCTTGATTCTTAAATAGTGATTATATGTGTAGGATAGGCGTACGTTGTCGACGAAAAGCGGAGGAAATAGGACGCGTCTCAATAAAAACCACCGCAGGTCGCCTGCAATTCGCCTTCCCACCAACTCTTTAGGTTAACAGAACCGGCTCCCGGCGTAACAAAACTCAACATCGACTGGCTCAATTAATTAGCTAATTGACTAATTGATAGTGACAATAGGGCTAGTTGAATCCGCATCCCGTCACAATTGGACTATTCCTCGATTGCCATGACACTAGAACCTGATCATAACGCAATGCCGCAGAGCAGTTCAAGGATTTCAGCTGAGGTGGTAGTCGCACGGGATCTGTTTGACCAACCCGCCACCTGGCCCGAGCTGGTCAGCGGCTCAAGACCAGTCGAATTGGAAATTGGCTCTGGAAAGGGACTATTCTTGGTAACTGCGGCCAGCCAGAGAACCGCACATGAGTTTGTAGGAGTCGAATTAGCTGCAAAGTTTGCCAATCGAGCCGCCGCGCGAATCGCAAAACATGGACTGGAAACGCGAGTCAAGATGTTGCGCGGAGACGCTCAACAATTCTTGCAGGTCGTGGTTCCCGACGAATCGGTGGCCGGAATTCACGTCTATTTTCCTGACCCGTGGTGGCGCAACAAGCACAAGAAGCGGCGTGTCTTGAATGATCAAACCCTTGGCGACATTCAACGGGCACTCGTCCCCGGGGGACAATTCCACTTTTGGACCGATGTTTTGGACTATTACGAGCACATTTGCGCTCGCACTATGGACACGACACAATTAGCTGGTCCTGCTTTTGTTCCGCAACGAGTTGCTCAGCACACGATGGACTACACAACCCATTTTGAGCGACGGGCCCGAGCTCATAGCCAGCCCGTATACCGGGCCATTTTTACGAAACTGTCCAATTAGTTCTTGCCAGTCAATGACCACCGGCAAAGCCGGTGGCTTGTCGAAGGCCCCTAAAAAGGGGCCACGAGACTGAGCCATATAAGCACGAAGCGCAAGCGAGCAA
>JAGQPR010000331.1 GCA_020426625.1 Planctomycetales bacterium | reverse complement strand
TGCATTCAACCGAACGGCTCACCACCGGCCCAAACACTGAACACATGAACACCACGAGTCACCTCTGAGCAGTGGTATTCCAGAACATCAGTTTTTGCTCAAGCCGAAAACGCTGGGGGCATTCGGCGATTCTCACCCCCAGGCAAGCCGGTGAAACCAAAGTTTGGCGCCTCCGTGAACCGACTCTGATGCACCTAGGATTTGGCACGATCAGGTATCCACGGCGTGCACAGCAGGTAGCTGGCACAACGAAGCGATCTGCAACTTCGAATCGAGCTACATCGGCTCAGCGGAACTCTACCAAATTCATCCCTTCAGGGAGACGGCTGGATAACAACTTTCATGGCTCCCGGTTCGCCTGCATACAGTCTCGCGAACCAATCCGGGCCTTCTTCCAAAGTTGCTTTGGCCGTGATCAATGGAGCAACCTGAATATCGCCGCGTCGCAAATATTCGATGCATTGAGGGTATTCACCGTTGGAAGCGCAACTTCCATAAACTGACAACTCCCTGGTAACAATTGCTTGCAGCGGGAAATCGACCGTGGGTGCCAGATTGCCAACGAGCGTTATGGCGCCACCTTTTCGTGTGCAATTGATCGCCATATTGACCGTCGCGGTGGCTCCCACCACCTCCAGCGCGACGTCCGCTCCACGTCCGCCGGTTAGTTTGAGAACTTCGGCCACAACATCGCAGGATTTGGAATTGAGCCCCACATCAGCTCCCAGGCTCTTGGCCAAATCCAGTTTTTGGTCCTCTAAATCTATGGCAATCACTGTCGAGCAACCAGCCAAACGAATCGCCTGAACGACCAGCAAACCAATCATGCCGCTGCCGACCACAACGGCTGTATCACCCAACTTTACCGGGGTACGATTGGCAGCGTGAACTGCAATCGAAACCGCTTCGATTAGCGCGGCATATTCGTAGGGCAGGTCTTCGGGCAGCTTGTAACAAATATTCTGAGGAACGACCACGTACTCAGCAAACGCGCCATGCCTGCGAAACTCTTGGCAGGAAACGCCCAATACTTGACGATTCTCACACAAGTTGATTGAACCGCGTCGGCAAGAGCCGCAACGCCCGCAGGAAACTGTCGAATCAAACGTGACGCTGTCGCCTTCGGCAAATGACTGAACATTCGCGCCAACTTTTGCGACGACTCCCGCTGCTTCATGGCCCATAACCAAAGGTGGAATTCGACGTCCAGAGGAACCATCCCATCCGTGAATATCGCTGCCACAGATACCACAGGCCTTAACTTGCACCAGCAGGTCGTCGTCGCCGATGTCCGGCACTGGCATCTCAACGACATCCAATTTCTTATACTCGCTTAACAGCATCGCTTTCATGAATTGTCTCTACTTTTTTCGATAGGTGGATTGCCTGAAAGCACACCAGCCCCGTACTTAATCTCCAAGTTGGTCTCAACGAATTCGCGATCCTGCTCACGCTCCGTCAACATTGAAATTGTACGGACCTCATTTGCTGCCAGCCACCAGCGACTATAGCGGCGACTAATGCGCCATTTCCAGTGACTGGAGCACCGGCTAGTGGCGTTTCGGTTTGTAGATTTCCGTGGCCGTTCCAAAGTGCACTTCGCCAGCATTCATCAGGGTCTCGCTCAGCGTCGGGTGCGGGTGAATGGATTCGGTCAAGTCGCGAACTTCGCACCCCATTTCAATCGCCAGCACTGCTTCCGCGATTAGCTCACCGGCGCCAGCACCAACGATACCGCAGCCTAGCACGCGGTGCGTTTCGGGATCGACGAGCCATTTGGTAAGGCCTTCCGTGCGACCAAGCGCCTGTGCTCTACCGCTGGCTGCCCAGGGATAAACTTCAACGTCTACCTTGCGGCCTGATTTCTTGGCGTCTTCCTCAGTCATTCCTGCCCACGCAATTTCGGGATCTGTGAAGACCACTGCGGGGATTGCCGCTTTGTCGAACGCGACCGGCTCACCCAGCCAGGCTTCTACGGCAACTCTCGCCTCATGCGAAGCTTTGTGAGCCAGCATCGGCTCGCCAGCCACATCGCCAATTGCAGAAATATTGGGATCCGACGTGCGTTGTTGTTTGTCGCAGCGAACAAACCCACGTTCGTCGATTTGAACGCCGGTATTCTCCAAACCGATCCCTCGACTAACAGGCCTGCGGCCGACGCTGACCAGCACTCGATCGAAACGTTCATGACCGTATTTACCCGGACCCTCAAAGGTGACTTCGACCTGATCGTCAACTTCCGCCATCGAGCCTACTTTGGTCTTAAGGTAGATTCGCCCGTCGAAAAGTTTTTCCATTCGCTTATGCAAAGGCTTCACGAGATCTCGGTCTGCCCCCATCAGCAAACCATCCATCAACTCGACCACCGTCACCTTGGTACCAAGATTCGCATAGACCGAACCCATTTCCAGGCCGATGTAGCCGCCTCCGACAACCAGCATGGTTCTTGGAATATCGGACAACTGGAGCGCACCGGTCGAATCCATGACGCGAGGGCTACCGATGTTGAAATTGGGGGGCATGGCCGGGACGCTGCCGGTTGCCAAAATGCAGTGGTCGTAGGTCAGTTGGCCACCGACAGGGATACTTGGATCATCGCCCTCTAGCGTGAGGGTTGTGCTGTTTTGGAAAACCCCTTTGGCGCGGATGACAGTTACATTGCGACGCTTGGCCAACTGCGTCAATCCACCGCTGAGAGTTGAAATCACCTGTTCTTTGCGGGCGCGAACTCGGTCGATGTCAACTTGAGGGGGCGGATAAACGACTCCCCAATCAGCCCGTAATTCGTCGACTTCCGAGATAACTCGCGCGACGTGTAGCAGGGCTTTGGAAGGTATGCAACCGCGCAACAAACAAGTGCCACCCAGCCGCTCTTCGGCTTCAACGATGGCAACTTGCTTTCCTTCATCGGCGGCCAGAAAGGCGGCAGCATAGCCGCCGGGACCACCGCCAAGTACAACTAACTGGCTATGCATTGTGCAATGTTTCTATCGCGACAAGAATTCGACCACGATGTTGCCGTCTACAGGCAAACTGATGTCATTGGCAGTGGGCTGGCTCAAAACAGTTGCCTTGAGACCCTCTGAGTCAAAAGCGAGCCAATCCAGCGGTGCAGGAGGATTGTTGGCGATCACTCCACGGTAAAGATTCTTTAGGTTCTCGCGGCCCCGTATTTCGATCTCGTCGCCAGCACGAAGAATGTAACTGGGCTTATTGACTTTGACGCCGTTGACACGGAAGTGCCCATGCACGATTCCCTGACGAGCTTGGGGGCGAGTCTTGGTAAATCCAGCCCGACGAACCACATTGTCCAGTCTTCGTTCACACATCAACAGCAGGTTTTGAGCTGTATTTCCCTTGGCTGCGGAGGCAGCATCGAAATAACGGCGCAGCTGTCGCTCACCCAATCCGTAATAGTGCTTGATCTTCTGTTTTTCAGAAAGGGCCGTTCCGTAGTTGCTGGTACGACGTCCACGGGGGTGCATTCCTGGCGGCGCATCGCGGCGCTCAAAAGCGCGGACTGCTCCAGCACTTTCGTAAACCATCACACTTAGGCGCCGATTGATTCGTGCCTTGGGTCCATTGTATCTTGCCATTTCAGGCCCTTTTTCCGCAAAAACTCAACTAAAAGAATCGGTTCCCTTTCGTCGCTCGGCGACGGGCGCAATCCCGAAAATACGTCCGCTTAACGGAAGCGGGTGGGTTGTGCCAATTTCCCAGGGTTTAAATAGAATCGGTAGTATCTGCCAAAAGCCGATTTCGAACAAGGTCTAAAGCGTTGCCCGGCCTTTTCGCGAGTCGATCCAGGATAGCTCAGCAGACTTCAGCGAAGATTTACGACCTGCCCCCTCGCCAGATCCAACGTCTGCTCGACAATAGGGCCAAATCTGTGGCCCTGCGTCTACTGCGGCACAGAGTCCTCCACCTAATTTCCGCCATACGACTGCTCAATTGCGGCTAGTGGCGGAACAGTTAATCGAACATTCTCGGATTTGCCGCCGAACCGTTAAAAGTGTGCTCTTCATGCGACGTAGCGACCTTAGGAACATTGTAATCATCGCCCATGTCGACCATGGAAAGACGTCGTTGGTCGATTGCTTGCTCAAACAGAGCGGGCAATTTCGCGACTCCCAGTTGCAAGGCACTCAGATCTTGGACAGCAACGATATAGAGCGCGAACGTGGCATAACTATTCTGAGCAAGAACATCGCTTTGCAGTACAAAAATGTGAAGATCAATATCATCGACACCCCGGGGCACGCCGATTTTGGGGGAGAGGTGGAACGGGTCGTGCGGATGGCCGACGGAGCCCTGGTGCTGATGGACGCTGCCGAAGGCCCCATGCCTCAGACAAGATTCGTGTTGTCCAAGGCACTCGAAGCTGGCGTTAAACCGATTGTGGTGATCAACAAGATCGATCGGCCCGATGCGCGTTGCGCCGAGGTCGTCGACGAGGCCTTAGAATTGCTGGTTGATTTGGGCGGCGAACAGTACCTGGACCATTTCGACCACATTTTCACTTCGGCGAAAGAAGGATATGCAACCTTCGCCCCGGAACAACGCGGTGATTCAATGCAGCCGTTGTTAGACTTGGTTCTCGAGAAAATCCCCGGACCGGAAGTTGAGCCCGAAGCTCCGCTGCAACTGCTCGTAACTAATCTCGACTGGTCGGAGTACGTTGGGCGAATCGCCGTAGGCAGGGTCCAGGCGGGAACACTCAAATCCGGCCAGCTTATCGACTTGGCCCAAGCGGCAGGAAAAGTCACCCAAGCGCAGATCACCTCAGTTTCGACGTTTGATCGGCTGGGCCGAACAGAAGTTCCAGAAGCGACAGCTGGAGACATCGCGGCTATCGTCGGTCTTGAAGAGGTTGAGATCGGCGACACCGTTTGCACGCGTGGACAGCTTAGACCATTGCCGCGACTGACCGTCGACGAACCTACGCTGGAAATGGTGTTCAGCGTCAACAGCTCGCCCTTTGCCGGACGCGAGGGCAAATTCGTCACGACTCGCCAGCTAAGGGCCAGACTGCATAAGGAACTGGAACGCAATGTCGCCCTGCGTGTAACCCCTGTCGACGGCGCCGAGGCCTACGCTGTCTGCGGACGCGGCGTGCTCCACTTGGCAGTGCTGATAGAGACGATGCGTCGCGAGGGATACGAACTTTCCGTGAGCAAGCCTCGGGTCCTTCAGAAAACCGTGGATGGGAAAATCCACGAGCCCTTCGAGACATTAAGTATCGAGGTTCCGGACGAAAAAGTTGGCCCGGTTATGGAGTTGGTGGGTTTTCGCCGTGGCACACTCGAATCGATGACGCCCCGTGGCTCCTACAGTTTGCTGCGATTTGAGATACCCGCGCGAGGACTGATTGGATTGCGCACACGGCTGCTTAATGCGACCCAAGGCACTGCCATCATCCACCATCGCTTTAGCGGTTACCGCTTACGTGAAGGGGAAGTACCTACGCGGGGGAACGGCGTACTCGTTTCGATGGTTACCGGAAAAGCAGTGCCATTTGCCTTGTTCGGCTTGCAAGACCGCAGCGCCCTTTTCGTGGCACCCGGTGACGAAGTTTACGAAGGGATGATCGTTGGCGAAAACGTTCGCGATAACGATTTAACGGTTAACCCCTGCCGCGAAAAGAAGCTGACCAATATACGTGCTGCTGGATCAGACGAAAACGTGATCCTGAAACCTCCCCGGGCATTGTTTCTGGAAGCCGCATTGGAATACATCGAAGAAGATGAATTGGTGGAAGTCACGCCACAATCCATTCGATTGAGAAAAATCAGTTTGCGTGAATCGGAGCGACGCCGGCAGACCCGAGCAGCTAGTAGCCGTTGAGATCCTAAGAAACAACAGAAGCCTAACGAGCATCAATTCGCTTGCGGAGTTCGGTAAGCAGCGCCTCCAACTGAGAGGCATCCAGTTGCTCCAAGTCTGCGTCCGTCATTACCGGCAAGCCCAAAAGTTCTTGCAATAACTGTATTTTGCCTTCTGCTCTACCCTCGACTCGAGCTAGCCTTTCGACAGAAGATACGTATGGCATACCATTCTCCTCTTCGATTTGCTTTAACCTATTTCTAAATTGTAGTTCGAGCGCCTCGGGCAAGTCCATCATGCCCAGACCTGTCCATTGGGATTTCAGCGATAGGGATTCCGGGATTCTAGCAAACTATCCGTCGGTGGCAAAATTGGCTAGCTCTGAAAAGTCTCGGATTACCGGCTGAGAAGCTTGATTGAATCCCTGACGCAAAATGGCAACTCTGGTTTAAGGCCAAATGGTGGGAAGAGCCACCCCCCACCGCTTAAGTCGTGGAAGCAGAGCTCGATCAATCTGCTGGCGATCTGCGTCACTTAGCAACCAGTTGGTTCGTCCCGCAACTACCACCACAATGCACAGAATCAATGCTGCTGGAATAGCGCCAAATGCAACCGCGATCGGCGTGCAACACAGTACTACTGTGGCGACGTCGACTGAGCATCCGTTTCGCGATAGTGTCCCAAAAAGCAACAATAACGTAAACAGCCCCGCAATCGACGTTGCTGCTACCGCACCGATCAATCCATAGGCATGGATAAGCCACCAATTAAGCGCTACATTGACGCAAAGCCCTGCCACAAGCACTTGGATCAGCTGTCTGCCGCGTTCAGCGCACAACAGGTACGTTTCCGCGATCAGAAAAATGCTGACCCAAATCACGTGTGCCAGCGCAAGCGGCAGCAGCGACTCCGCTGCACCATACCTGCCGCCAAGTCCATATTGGAAAACGAGCGGCGCGAACGACAGCGCACCAATGCTTATCGCCATGAATGCCATGCAGGTCGATTGAATCATCTGCCTCATACTAGCCGCAATTTGTTCGCGGCGTCCCGATTCCCAGTCAGCGCTCATGTAGGGAAGCAACACACCACTTAACATCAACGCGATGCTAACGAACAAGTTAGGCAAGATCCTTCCGCAGTGATACTGACCGACAGCTGCCTGCCCGGCTTCGACACCTCCCGAACACAGGTGCAATAGCATGTATCTGTCACTAACTTCAAACAGATTGCTCAAGAAATTCATGAGCCACAACGAGGCCGCAAACGGTATTATCCTGCTCCACATGGCGCAACGGTCGAGCGAACCGCGAGGAACCAGTTCACTCCCGTAGCCACGCCACAAGACGGCGATTCCCAGTAGCGAAGCCAGCGAACAAGCAATTGCATAACTGGGCAGCAAGAGCAGCCAGTCTCCGTAAGTGGCAATCAACGGCAGCCCGATCAGCGCAAAGACTGTACTTTGCAGAAACTGCATAAGGGACATGACTCGCACTTCACGCAGTGCCGCCACTATCTCGTACACCACACTGAACACAACCAGACTAATAAAAGTCACCAAACACCAGATGACATACGAACCAGCGGCCGCTTGATGAAAAACCAACCAGCTGAAACTGTTCGGCGCCCAGAGCATCCAGACGGAAATGACCAGCAACCCCAAAGAAGTCACGCACAACACGTTTACCAGGTAGTCACCCAAGTGATTTTGACGCCGGTAGTGTTCAACGAACCTTCCAAACCCGCCTGGCAATCCAAGCAGAGCCAAGGGAACTCCAATTACAAAGAAACTGTTTGCCAGCGACCAGTTCCCCAATTGCTCATCGCTTAAGAAGTGACAAAACCCAAGTCCGCGCACTAAGCCGACGATGCGTTGCGCGAAATTGACAACCAGCATCACCGCTACGCCGGTCAGAAGATAGTCACCTGTCGATTTTCCACGAGCGCTATCGATATTTGGATTATCCGCTTCAGTGGTCAGTTCCACGGCTCGTCACCTTGCTTGACAGGCAGCGCTAAGCCGCAATGTTTGACCGCTGGTTGATAAACTGTGTGTGTCTTCAAGAAAGAAGCGAGCGAAGAACACGTTGGCTTTGGTAATGTTTGGTGCTTTCGGCCAGTAGAATGTTTACCCATAGCTTCATTTTCCACCGCACAGCTCTCGCTAAGTAGGTTCGGCAGTCGCAATCGTGCAATTGAATCCCAATCGCCGACAGACCTGCACGGCCCACGAATAAGGCAGCCATTCGAGAGCTGGCTCGGCAAGTATTTTGAGTCTGGTGAAACTCAATGCGGAACTGATGTGGATGCGCCGACGGCTGATGAAACTAGGAACCTCCACCGATCGAAACCCAGCATCACGTAACAATCCGGCAACCTCGCCCAAGGTGTATTCTTTTAAATGAAATCCACTGGCCTCGGTTCGCGCCGGACAAAACTCCACCGTGACGTCGCTGGGTCGCATATGCCAATTGGGCGTAATGGTTACCAGTTTTCCACCTGGCTTGAGTAGAGTGCGGATGACCATCAAGTAGCTGGCGATTTCATCTGTCGGGATGTGCTCAAAGACATCATTCCAGTAGACGATCGAATACTGACCGAGGTGCTCGCCAAGGTCCAGCTTGCGGAAATCGCCTACCAAGAGTCGGGCATGATGCTTGTTGTGCAACCTGCCTTTGGCCTGTTCGACAAGCGAATCGACCACTTCCAAGCCACCGACAGGGTAGCCTGCGTTAGCAATCTGCTGCAGAAGTACACCGGAGCTGAAGCCAACCTCGAAGAAGGCTCCATCAATGCCGCATTGAGCTTGTTGCGTCATCAGTCTCAATATCAAATCCGTGTATCTGGCATCCAACCCCATCACGAAATCAGATTGAGCTCCGCTCACCATTCTGCCCGTCGTTTGGGCCGCCCGAACCTGCCCCAGCCGCTCAAGAATCGAACATACCGTGGAATAGGCAAGCGCGATCACTTCCTTGCGTTCAATGGAATCCAGGGGTGAAGCCACGATGGCTTGAGCAAATGCAACTTCCTGTTCGTACTGCAATTCTAGTAACTGCTGCGCGTCTAATGGTGATATATCGAACGACTCGCCATTGACGAGTGTGACGATAATTTCCTCACGCTGTGGAAGTATCGAAAACAGGCTTTCCCCTACTACTTTGTCTGCTGCTGTCGTGGGCATGAGCGTCTGTCAGTCCGTCAGTCGGTGAGTGTTTGGCGAAAACAAGAGCTATTCCGCTCGCGTTTCTTGGCAGTTGTCGCGGCGAGACCTCTCATCGCAAGCTTCTCGTCCGACAACTCCATTGCAGAACAGTAGCTTTGGCCACTCGCTCTTTCCCACCTGCCCCAACTGCCACCTATGAGAATTGCAGTTTACTTTTCGACCATCGCGCACATGCGGAAAAATCGGCAGAATCACTACGTATCAGAGCACTGGCTAGTGGTCT
>JAGQPR010000330.1 GCA_020426625.1 Planctomycetales bacterium | reverse complement strand
TACTCGGTATTCAGTATGTTGGGTACTTTTCATCGACCGCAATATTTCTAATTATTTCTCTCATTTTTCTATATCGAATAGAGTTGAAACTTGCACTTATCGTTTCACTAATATTCTGCACGTTTGTGTTCGTGGTGTTTGTATTACTCCTTCGAACGAGTTTTCCGACAGGCTATCTCTTCTAAGGAGCGAACGAAATGGATGGGTTGCTGATTGGTGTCGCAAATCTGCTGACCATTGAGACCATCTTGGCAGTGGCGATTGGTTGCGGAATTGGAATCTTTGTCGGGGCCATGCCTGGCCTGGGCTCTGCCGTTGGCATCGCCCTGATGGTACCCTTGACCTACAGCCTTTCGCCAACATTTAGCGTCGTGATGCTTGCAGCGCTTTACATGGGCTCTGAATATGGCGGTTCGGTAAGCGCAATCCTTTTGAATACGCCGGGAACTCCATCCGCCACGGCAACCATGGTAGACGGCTACCCCATGAGTCAAAAGGGCCAGGCGCGTCTCGCTCTTGGGGTGTCGCTGAGTTCCTCCGCGGTGGGGGGGTTGATCGGAGGGCTAGCACTAGTTCTTTTGGCGCAGCCACTCGTTGGAGTTGCACTTCGTTTCGGCCCCCCTGCCTATTTTGCCGTCGGTGTTTTCGGACTGAGCATGGTTGCTGCTCTTGCCGGTTCTTCGCTTGTGAAAGGCTTGGTAGTCGCGTGCTTGGGCTTAATGCTTGTAACTGTCGGCAGCGATCCCATAAGCGGCTATACGAGATTCACTTTTGGAAGCTACGAGCTCATAGACGGCATCCCAGTGGTGGCAGTCATGATCGGATTGTTCGCCGTGTCTGAGGCGTTCTTCCTGGTCGAAAAAGGTGCCGCCAAATTCGTTGGAGACACGTCGCTCCGACACTTGTTTCTGTCTCGCGAACAGTGGCGGAACCTCCTGCCGACAATGTTGCGCGGGGGTGTCATCGGCACACTGATCGGCATCCTGCCGGGCGTCGGCTCGAGCGTTGGCGGATGGTTCAGCTACACGCTGACACAACGTTTATCTTCGAACCCTGAAGACTTTGGAAAAGGCGAAGTGAAAGGCGTTGCGGCGCCAGAATCGGCGAACAATGCCACTGTCGGCGGTTCACTTATCCCTCTTCTCACCCTGGGCATTCCCGGATCTCCAACGACAGCGATGTTGATGGGCACCTTCTTCTTGCACGGATTGCAACCCGGCCCAGCGTTGTTCCAGAACGCGCCTGACATTGTTTATACCCTGATGCTCAGCCTCTTCGCTGCTGTCGCATTCATGTACGTGCTGGGGTCTTTCGCCTTGCCACTGTGCGCGCGCGTCATCGCCTTGCCAAACCATGTGCTCGCGATCCTGATCGTTGCCATGGCCGCCGTCGGAGTCTTCGCCTTGCGCAGTCTAATGTTCGACGTCTGGGTGATGCTGGGCTTTGGCGTCATCGGCTATTTCCTGCGCAAGTTCGGCTTCCCGTTACCTCCGATGATCCTCGCGGTTGTGCTCGGGCCGATGATCGAGGCGAACTTCCGACGCTCCCTGCTGCTGTCTCAGGGCGACTACAACATCTTCTTTGAAGATGGGATCGCCTTCGGGTTTCTGGCTCTAACGGCCGTGTTTGTTCTCGCGATTCCCGCGCTGAAACTTGTTCGGAAAGTCGCTTTCCAACAACGAAATCATCACACCAAAAACTCAACAAGAGATGGAATTTGACCATGGACCTCTACTGCAATCCCGCCCTTGCACGCATGCGTGCCGGCGAAGCCGCAATCGGTCTGGCGATCCGTATGAGCAGAAGCGGCGAGATTGTCCTTCTGGCGAAATCGCTTGGTTACGATTTTCTGTTCATCGATATGCAACACTCCGGCATCTCCATCGAAACCACAGTTGAAATGTGCCTGACCGCGTTGCCTGCTGGTATCGCGCCGTTGGTTCGCCTGCCGGGTTCAAACAATCTCGACATTGGCCGGTTGCTCGATGCCGGCGCGATGGGAATCATTTTTCCTAGTGTTGGAACTCCGGCGGAGGCCAAAGAAGCAGTTGACGCCTGTAAGTTTGCGCCGATCGGACGCCGTTCCGTAGGGGGCGGATATCCACATTTCGGATTTGAAACCACGCCAATTGGGAATGTGGTGGAGAAGTTGAACAGGGAAACCATTGTAGTATGCATGATTGAAACTCGCGAGGGCTTAGAGAATATCGATGCTATCGCTGCGGTCGACGGTGTGGATGTCGTCCACTTAGGTGCAAACGACCTACTGGCGGATCTCGGGCTGCATGGCGAATTTGACCATCCCGCAGTGGAGGAGGCTGTCGATGCCGTTCTGTCTGCTTGCAAGAGACATGGCAAATTTGCAGGCCTCGGCGGCGATAAAACACCCAAGGGTCAGATGAAGTTCATCAACAACGGTGGTTTGTTCATGAGCACGCATTCGGATTACCATTATATTTCAACCGGTGCGAAGGCGCATATCAGCCAGCTCAGGTCGTAGAAGACACGTGTCAACGTAGGCGAACGTTTGATGGCAATGTGCAAGTGCCTTGGGCACCTTCGCCACCTCACAGACCCGCTTCAAGAAAATGGATTTGAAGTGCTGAGGTAGCTGGCCGTGGCCCGGCCAGCTCCATTCTCGTATCTCAGTCTAGCTGAAGGCGATCTGCGTCTTGATGGCCGAAGAGCGGTCCCCTGCTGTGCGGAAAGCATCCATTGCATCGCGAAGTTCAAATGTTTGAGTAATGAAGGGCTTCACATCGAGTGCGCCCTGTTTCATCAGTTCGACACCCGTGAAGAATTCTTCGTGAAATCGGAAAGAGCCAATGAGGCTCAGTTCCTTTGCGGTGAGTTTTTGAACGGGGACAATCATGTCCCCACCCAAACCCAACTGCATAATTTGGCCACCCGGCCGCAGCGCTTCGATACCGGCGGCAAGCGCCGATGGCGAACCTGAACATTCGAATAGAGTGTTGAACGTCCCCTTCTCGGACGACAAAGGGGCAAGTCCCGATGGGTCAGTCTTGATGTTAATGACTTCGGTGGCCCCAGCCCGTTTCGCCATCTCCAGGGGAAAGGCCTCCAGATCGGTTGCCACGATTTGCTCGGCTCCCGCGCAGCGGGCACTCAGGATGCAGAAGATTCCGATTGGGCCGCACCCAGTTACAATCACGCGCTTTCCGACCAACGAACCTGCGCGGCGCACCGCATGAAGGCAGACCGCTAGCGGTTCGGCTGCCGCGGCTTCAGACGGGGTTAAGCCATCGGCAGTTGCGCATTGATTGGCGTCTGCGACGAGGGTTTCGCGAAAGGCACCCTGAATGTGTGGGAAAGGCATGGCAGAGCCGTAAAACCTCATGTTGAGGCAGTGATTTTGCTTTCCTTCTGAGCAGTATCGACAGATGCCGCATGGGCGCGATGGTGAGATGGCGACGAGCTGACCAATCGACAAATGGTCAACATTTGTGCCCAGTTCGGTAATGTGACCTGCAACTTCATGGCCAAGGATCATGGGTTCCTTCAGCTTCACATCGCCGAAACCGCCATGATTGAAGTAATGCAGATCTGAGCCGCATATTCCCCCAATTGCGAGGCGTATCCGGACCTGGTTAGGTCCGACGGGTGTGACGTCGCAGTCTTCGACCCGCAGGTCTCCCGCGCCATGAATGACAATCGCTTTCATAAGTCCTCACGCTACTGGTGTAACAAGTTCGCGGCCGGAGAAATGCGCAGTCAAGTTCTCGCGCATCAGTTGACCCATTGCTTTGCGGGTTTCGATTGTTCCCGAGGCCTGATGCGGCTGTACCATCACATTGGGCAGGTCGAGAAATCGTGGATCGATCTTCGGTTCGTTTTCGAACACGTCCAGAGCAGCGGCGCCAAGACGTCCATTGGCCAGTGCCGAAATGAGAGCGTCCTCATCAATGTTTGAAGCGCGACTGATGTTAATGATCGTGCCCTGTGGCCCCATAGATTCAATCACTTCGGGCCCAATAATGTGCTTTGTGGCCGATGAGGCGGCCAGGGTGACGAACAGCACGTCTGACCGTCTGGCCAGTTCTGCGGGATCGGCGATGAATGTCCAGTTGAGCGCATAGTCTTTCTCGGACAAATCGGAGTAGGCGACTTCCATATCGAATGCGGCAAGGCGACGACCCACCTGAAAGCCGATCCGTCCGAGCCCTATTATTCCTGCGCGCTTGCCCCAGACCCGGTTGCCGAGCGAAAGATTGCCGTCCCGAAGCCAGCGTCCGCCGCGGACCCAGTTATCGCCAACAACCAGGTTCCGCGAGAGGCCTAGCATCATTGCAATGCCAAAGTCAGCAACATCGTTGGTGAGAACATCGGGCGTATTGGTGACGCAGATTCCGCGTTGTCTGCACAGATCAAGGTCCACGGCGTCGTAGCCCACTCCATAAACCGAGACTATTTCAAGGTTTGGGCAGGCCTCGATAATCTTTCTGTCCGCGCCCAGTTCGCCCCGCGTGGCAATGCCACGAATGGATGGTCCAATTTCCTCAAGCATTACTTGGGGCTCGCTGGCGTCAAAAAGACGATGCACCTGGAAAGCGGCTTTCAGTGGGGTTTCATCCCATTCGGGATAGGGGCCGAGTTGAAGAATGTGGGGTTTGACCATCACCGCATATTTCCTATTGACACAAAAATGTTATCGATACCATATTTGGCATTGTGGAAGTTGTCGAGAGGAAATCGGGTTCGTGAGTGTGGAATTATTCAAACTTGACGGGTGCCGGGCGTTGATCACCGGTTCGTCGCAAGGCATTGGGTTTGCATTGGCCAAGGGCCTGTCAGCGGCCGGTGCGAAAATCCTGCTGAACGGACGAAATTTGGCGAAGCTCGAGGAAGCTGCGGATGCCATTCGCGATGGCGGTGGTTCGGTTGAAATACTTGTTTGTGACGTAACTGACCACGACCGCACCCGAAGGTGCATCGACGACTTTGAAACTAATTCTGGCCCAATCGATATCCTTGTAAACAATGCTGGTGTTCAGCACCGAGCTCCGCTTGAGGACTTTCCAGCCGAGGCATTTGAGCGCTTACTGGCGACAAACATCTCCTCGGTGTTTAATGCTGGGCAGGCCGTTGCCCGGCATATGATCAGACGCGGTAGGGGCAAAATCGTCAACATCTGTTCGGTTCAGACTGCACTAGCTAGGCCCGGTATTGCGCCCTACACCGCCAGCAAGGGAGCCGTCGCCAATCTTACCAAGGGGATGGCAACCGACTGGGGCCGATACGGATTGCAGTGCAATGGATTGGCGCCAGGCTATTTCGACACCCCTCTGAATGCTGCGCTTGTGTCAGATTCCAATTTTTCGGAATGGCTCATGAGTCGAACGCCGGCGGGGCGTTGGGGGCGAGTGGATGAACTAGTAGGTGCCTGCCTGTTTCTATCCTCGGAGGCATCGTCGTTTGTGAACGGTACCACAATCTTCGTCGACGGCGGTATCACCGCGTGTCTGTGATGGGGCGCTACGTAATTATGGGTGTGGCAGGGTGCGGCAAAAGTCGGATCGGCGCAGCCCTTGCCAAACAAATCGGCGCAGCTTTTGTGGATGGCGACAGCCTGCATCCACCTGCAAATGTCGCCAAAATGAGCGGTGGCCAGCCCTTGAACGACGAAGACCGCGCTCCGTGGATTAAACGGGTGGCGGAGACTCTTGTTGAAACCGAAGGGCCTGTGATTGTGGCGTGTTCTGCCCTCAAAAAGGCATATCGGGACCAGATCCGGGGAATCGCGGGTGAAGTGGTGTTTCTGTTTCTTGACGGGTCACGAGACGTGCTCGCACGGCGCCTAGAGACGCGTGAAGGGCATTTCATGCCTGCAAATCTGCTCGACAGTCAATTGGCCACTTTGCAACGCCCTGGGCCCGACGAGCCTGCAATTTCAGTTGGTATTGACCAGTCGCCTGACGCCGTAGTTTCTGTTTTGGCAAATCGAATAAAGGGAGTTCTCAAATGACCTCAGTCGTGGCGCTGATCGGCGCCGGAGCCATGGGAGGAGCGATTGGCACGCGAATGCTTGAAACCGGGATCTCAGTCCGGGTATTTGATCCCGACACCTCGAAAGTCGCAGCAATGGTGGACAGGGGTGCGACTGCCTGCACCAGCGCAGCAGACGCAGTAGCACCATGCAATTGCGTCATCACTAGTCTGAACTCCCCGCAAATTGTTGAAGCCGCCATATTTGGCAGAGCGGGGGTGGCTGAGGGCGCCCGCGCTGGCTCACTTGTGATCGACATGTCGTCAATTGACCCCGATGCCACCAGATCGCTGGCTACCCGCGCGCAAAGTCGGGGACTTCGTTGGGTTGATAGCCCTCTGTCGGGCGGGGCTCCAAAGGCCTTGGCTGGCAAACTCACGCTGATGCTAGGTGGTGATGCAGAAGATGTTGCAGAAGCGTGCGGCATTTTGGAACACCTCGCCGACACCATCACGCATATGGGACCGGTTGGGACTGGGCAGACAACAAAACTCATAAACCAAGTACTATGCGGCCTCGGCTTTTTGGCCGTTGCAGAAGCTACACAACTGGCTCTCGATGCCGGTGTTGACGTTGAAAAGGTGCCGTTTGCGCTTAAAGGCGGGCGAGCAGATAGCGCCATCCTGCAGGAATATATGCCCCGCTTTGCAACGCGTGATTATCGCCGCACTGGCCGTATCGACAATATGGTGAAAGATCTCGACGGTGCTCGGGACCTGGCGCGTCGCACGCAAACCTCAATGCCCCTTACAGCAGCTTGTGCTGAAATTCATCGAATGATGGCTGCGGCAGGGCTCGGCGGCGAAGATCAAGCAGCATTGATGGAATTCTTTAAGGGCCCGGACAGGGAGCGCTTTCAATGATCACCCGTTACGCATTTTTCCAGGGTCAAATACGAATGGAGCAAAAAGATAAGTTTCGGGAGGCAGTTCTTTCCCGTTTGGTGCCGTTGTGGACGCAGTTTCCCGGCCAGATTGGCGTTAAAGTGACATTCGGACGGGAACGAGACGAGGGTGCTCCAGAGTTCCCCTTGATTCTGGCTATCTCCTATCCCGACCGGCACAGCATGGATGAAGCTTTGGACAGCAACTTTCGTGAGCAGTCCCGCACGGTGACGGCGGAGATTGTGAACGAATACTTCAACGGTTTCATTCATCATCATGTGACTGAGGCACACAATTTTTGAGCCTTGAGGAAGAAGGCTACTGTAGGCGGCGGTATGGACTTTGTTATTGTTTCGGGGCGGAGTGGACAGACACATACGCGTGTTTGTTCCCGCGCATGAGCATAGAGGCAAGCGGGGATGTCAGATCCAACAGCTAAATCTTCGCTGTCGCGGCGCGTCGTCACGATGAAGGATGTTGCAAAGGCTGCGGGCGTGTCTGTCATGACAGTGAGCCGCGCTTTTAAAGACCATACTTCGGTCAAGGGGAGAACTAGGGAACACATTCGTCAGACCGCCTCTGAAATGGGATATGTGTTTGACAGCACCGCCGCCAATTTGCGCACCCAGCGTTCGAACTTCATCGCGGTTGTTATTCCGTCACTGAACAATGCAAACTTTGCCGATACGATTGATGGACTAAGTGGTCCAGTGGAAGCGAGTGGCCGCCAAATTCTGCTCGGCAATTCCAACTATGATATCGACCGGGAAGAGCGCCTCGTCGAGCAGTTGTTGCAGCGGCGGCCGGAGGCCATCGTTCTAACTGGAGGTCGCCACACCAAGGGGGTTCGAAGCCGCTTGTCTGACGGGGGGCTGCCCGTTGTAGAAATGTGGGACCTGCCGGCCAACCCCATCGGCCATGTGGTGGGATTCGACAATGCCTCAACTATGAAGGATATGGTTGGTCACCTAGTTGCGAGTGGGCACGAGCGGATCGGGTTCATCGGGGGAGACGCGCCGCAAGATGCACGGGGCGCGCACCGGCGGATAGGGTTTGTCGCGGCTATGGAGGAACTTGGTCTGTCTGCTCGCCGCCTAGTCGGCACCGGTACACCACCGATATCGATGCGCGAAGGGGCGCTCGCGATGGGCCAACTCCTTGAGCAACTGCCAGATACCGACGCAGTGATCTGCGTATCCGATCTCACCGCATTCGGTGCATTGACCGAATGTATGCGGCGTGGAGTTGCCGTTCCCGACGATATGGCGATCGCTGGTTTCGGGGCTTACGAGATTGCTTCGGTATGCGTACCCGCCCTCACCACAATCGATCCTCATCCGCGAGAAATAGGACGACGTACCGGAGAACTCATTGTCTCATTGCTTGACAACCCGACATTGGCGGGAGAAACGGTAGACCCTCACATAGTCGTCAAGATCCCCACGGACATTACCCCAGGTGGTTCGGCGCCATAAAGCACGTGCCGTTTTAAGCGACTCAATCAAGATGTTTGGGACTATTGTCTATTACAGTTCGCTCGGGGGTGCCTTTGAGTACGAGCCGAAAAACACTTCGCTTATGCTGGTTCCTTCTCGGCGCGAATCCCATTGGAGCTCGCATTACTTGCAGTAGGCCAGCTCGATACTGATCTCACGTATCATTGACGTGATTCTCTTCAACGCACCTAGTTTCGAACCCTTGTTGCAGCCTATGAAGACTTCCTGCATTGGCAAGTCCCGTCCTGTTCGAACGACGTGAACTTTGCCTTGCTGCAACTGCTCCTGGAGCAGCCGTGTCGGCAGGATTCCGATACCCGATCCAGCTTCCACCATCCTAACGATGACGTTAAGATTATTGCAGTAATTGAGGCGCAATGCGAGTTGAACCGTACCGCGCAGACTGCTTGTTGTCAGTAGGTGCAGGTTTGACGGTGCAGGAGTTGCCAAAATGCGCTGATGTAGCAAATCGGTCTCCGACATGATGCCAGCATCCAGCCCGAGTTTGGGGTGAGCGAGCCAGGCGACCTCCTGAAGTCCCAGCAATTCAAGCTCGATGTTTTCGTAATGCGGCGGTGTCGAAAGCACCGCGATATCGAGCAGCCCCTCGGAGAGTTGCTTAGCAAGATCATGGCTGGTGTTTACGGTTATGGCGATGCGGGTGTCGGCAAAACGGGTGTCCAGCGTGTCCAGCAGGCAAGGAAGACCGATCACGGCAAAACTGTCGACCACGCCGACACGCAACGTTGGCAACCGAGTGTTGCGCGTTCTGATATTGGCGTCAATATTTCGCGCTATGCCGATCATCTGTTCAGCGTAGCGCACCAACGCATCACCTTCGCCGGTCAAAACGAGCTGCCGCTTTCGCAGAAACAAAGGCACCCCCAGTTGCTCTTCCAGTTCCCTGATGCGGTAGGAAATAGTTGGTTG
>JAGQPR010000032.1 GCA_020426625.1 Planctomycetales bacterium | reverse complement strand
AAGGTTCCTGGGTACCGTTAGCATCTCGCCTCCGCCAAACAATTGAAAAACAAGGAGGAAAAAAGGGGAACAAGGAAAAGTGTTGAAAACCATAGGACTTGTGGGTTTTCTGATCGACTCGTATCATTTCCGGTTGAAGATCGCAAAGATCGCCTCGCAGCCGAGAAAGCGAGACCTGCGGAACTATCTCGCGTTAAGGGTCCAACCTCTGCCCTTGCAAGCTATGCATAGAACTGATGAAACTTGAATTCTCCCTTATTCTGTTCCAGTCGATGGACCTGGTTTCCCATGCTGCTAGCTTGCTCGGTCAGGTAAAAACCGACATATCTTCGGCTGCGGAAAATGCAGATAAAACCGTCAATCCATTCGTCTTGTTCCTTTCCAGTCCAATCAATCTGTTCTTGGTCTGCGCAATACTATTCATGTTTATCGTTGTGCGGCCCCAGCAACGACAGATGAAGCAGTTGCAACAGTCGCTGAAAGAACTGAAGAAGAACGATCGAATCGTGATGGCCAGCGGAATACACGGAACAGTCGTTCAGGCGGTTGCTGGCGATGATACGGTGATGATTCGCATCGACGAAAGCTCGGGCACTCGTATCAAGATCAATCGAGATGCCATCGCTAAGATTATTGCTCCGGAAAACAAAGGTTGAATGTAGCCCCAGGGGTTTGTCATTCCTCAAGGATTATCAATGGACGGCTTTTCATTTTGTCGTGATTTGTTTTGGAATCTGGCGCCGCTGGCGCAAGCAGCGCAAGCAGCACAAGCAGAGACTTCGACCGGTACAGAAACGACAGAACCCTCAGCGTGGGTTGTCTACGGAGTCGGCGCACTTTGTGTGCTGGGCATTTTTGTGGTGCCGTTCGTACTGAGTCACTTCATTACCCGCGCGATACGCATGCCTGCCCACTCTTCTCGCCTGGGAATTATGTTGGCTGCGATTTTTGGTGGGTTGATATTCGCGGGCATGAATGGATTTCAGCTCAAGCAGGGTATCGACATGCGAGGTGGCACCAACCTCGTTTACAACATCAAGAGCGACGCTTTGACCGGCGAAATGCCGAATTCTTCCTCGCTTGCATCCGCCCTCTCCCAAAGAATCAATCCCTCGGGAACTAAAGAGATACTGATACGGCCACTGGGTGAATCGCAAATTGAAATCATCGTTCCCGATACGGACGATGCCGCTATTCAGCGTATTAAAGACTTACTGCAGAATGCGGGACAATTGGAGTTTCGAATCGTTGCCAACAGCCGCGATCATGACGACATCATCGATTTGGCGAAAAAACAGTCGGGCGGACCGGTGGTGAAGTCGGACGTTGTCGCGGCTGACGATCCAACCCACGTTGTAGGACGTTGGTACCGCGTCGGTCGTGCTGAGAAAATGGTAAAAGGCGTTTTCCCACTGCAGTCGAGTGTAGTGAACGATACGATTCGCAATGCATTCACCGGCGAATTGATCAATTTTCCGCCCACTCTCGATACTTCAAAGGACAATGCCGTCGAGAAATGGCTGAAGGAAAACAGTATTCGCGAAATCGACATGTTGATGGCTTTTGAATACGCCAAGCGGCCGTTTGTCGAAGTGACTGGAGATGACTTGGCCAGTGCCAGCAAGGAACTGAACAGCAAAACCGGTACCCCGGAAGTTGCATTTCGTCTAAAAGCGACTAGCGCCGCCAAAATGGCTTCGTTAACTGGCGGTATCAACAACCCAGACCCAGATGGAAATTTCCATCGCCGGATGGCGATCATCATGGACGGAACGATCAAGTCGGCGCCTCGACTTAACTCTGCCATCAGCACGCAAGGCGTCATCCAGGGAGATTTTACGCAGGAAGAAGTCGATTTCTTGGTTACGATTCTCCGTTCTGGCCGTTTGCCTGCAACATTGGAAAGCGAACCTGCCAGCGAGAACCGCGTGGGCGCGGGACTGGGAGCCACGACCATTTCGAAAGGAACCACTGCGTCATACTGGGCTGTTGCCGCGACGTTTGCATGCATTCTGGCCTACTATCGCTTTTCGGGTATCGTGGCCTCGGTCGCGCTGATCATCAACGGCTTGCTCATTTTCGGCGTGATGATTTTCATCGGTCAGCCGCTTACGTTGCCGGGCTTGGCTGGCCTGGTGTTGACCGTAGGTATGTCCGTAGACGCCAACGTGCTAATTTTCGAGCGAATCCGCGAGGAGAAGAACAAAGGGGCAGCTCTTCGGATGTCGATCCGAAATGGCTTCGACCGAGCCTTCACTACCATCATCGACTCGAACTTGACGACCCTAATCGCTGCGATCGTCTTGTATTGGATCGGCACCGATCAAGTTCGTGGATTCGCCGTCGCGTTAATCATAGGTATTGCAACCAGCATGTTCACCGCGACATTCTGCTCCAGACTCATCTTCGAAATCTGTGAAAAACTGAAACTCGTCAACCTATCCATGTCGGACGGCGTTGGCATGCTCAAAGGTATGTTTCTGGGACAGGCCGATGTCGATTTTATGGGTAAGCAGAAATTCTGTTTCGCTCTCTCCCTTCTGCTAATTGTTACGGGTATCGCAGCAGTCGGTCTGCGAGGCAAAGATATATTGAACATTGATTTTACAGGTGGCAGTGGGATCACGTTTCAACTGAAGGAACCCATCAAAGCCGAAGATCTACGTTCGATGATCAGTAGTATTCTGACGGTCGACGGCAAAGGACAACCCGTTCAGTCCACACTCGTGCGGGTCGAAAAAGAACCTGAGAACACGGTCTACTCATTGGTCACGTCAATCGACGACCCAAAACTTGTCGAAAAGGAGCTGCTGGCCGGATTTGCTAAAAACAATACCGAGGTCATTACCTATCGCGTCGAGTACCTGCCTAAGGGTAGTTCGCAGTTGAGGAGCCTGAACAAGTTCATGTTTGTTTCCTTCCAGGAAGCACCTGAGCAAACGAGTAGCGGCCAAGACGAACCCTCTAAACCTGCTGAAGCGACCGACAGCGTCGCGACCGACAATGCTGCAGCTGATGCTGCATTGCCAAGCAGTCGCGATGCTTCCGCCTCACCGAATTCCGACGAGGATTTGCCACAAGCGATTCCCGTTGCTCCAACCGAAAAAACAGAATTTCAACTGAAATTTGGCGGTAGCAACGATGATGATCCGAATACACCGAAAGCGGACAAAGGCGCGAAGATCAACGGTACAACTCTGCTGGAATACATCGCCGAAGCAGCCCAGAAAGCGGGAGTGGCGTTGAACGTTCCCATGGTAGAGCTCTATCCGAGCCCTGTCCCAGATGGCTGGCGCATCGAAGACGTCAGCAGTCATCAAACTTGGACCGTAGTCCTACCCCTGAACAGCCAAGATTCGGGGCGTGTTGTCGATGAATTGAAGCAATACATGCAGTCTCAGCCCCGTTGGTTATCCCTCAGTCAAATAGGCACTCGAGTGGCTGACGAGATGCAGCAGCGAGCCATCGGTGCTATCTTGGTCAGCCTGATTTTTATCGTAGCCTACATTTGGTTCCGATTTCAAAAAGTCTCCTACGGCTTGGCCGCCGTGGTTGCCCTGGTTCACGACGTGCTCATCACTTTGGGGGTCTTGGCCTTGTGCCACTGGCTGGCTAGTCCGTTGAGTTTCTTGCTGATCGAGGATTTCAAGATTGGACTGACGGAGGTTGCTGCCTTCCTAACGATCATTGGTTACTCGCTGAACGATACAATTGTCGTGTTTGACCGTATCCGTGAAGTTCGTGGCCGCAGTCCGAAACTAACCGCAGAAATGATCAATACCAGCGTCAACCAGACACTCAGCCGCACTTTGTTGACGAGCGGTACTACGTTGCTAACGGTTGTGCTGCTGTATGTTTTTGGCGGTGAAGGCATCCATACGTTTGCCTTTGCTTTGCTGGTCGGCATCTTGGTCGGTACTTACAGCTCGATCTTCGTAGCGTCACCAGTTCTGCTCTGGTTCTCCAATCGCGAGCTGGCTAAGCAGCAAAAACAACGTGTTGCATCTGCGTAAGAATACCGCTGGCCGTTTATGAGAGCGTTGCTTCGTACGCACGGGCGACGCGTTGAGCCATGCGATCGTCAGAAAAATGCGATCTGTGTCGCAGGACGGCCGCTTGGCTCATATTCGACCAAGTGTCTCGATCGGACACTAGGCGATGCAGTTGAGTCGCTAGATCGTTCGCGTCGCAAGGTTTCGCCAAGAGGCCCTCGATACCATGGCGGACGACCTCAGGTGTACCTTCGACGCGAGTAGCCACCACAGGCACGCCAGCCGCCAACGCTTCCAGGACGACCATCGGCATCCCTTCGCCAAATAGGCTTGGTAATACGAGGGCGTCCAGCTTGCTGATGGCGAGTGGTACCTCACGAGTAAATCCTCTCCAGGTCACTGAATCGCTCAAACCCATGGATTCAATCAGCCACAGGATTTGATCTTCGTATTCCTTTGTTTCGAAACCGCCGATTAGATCTAACGAAATGGGTATGTGCTTGTCGCGGAGCAGCCTCATTGCTTGGAGAGCAATCTCAACACCTTTACGCGGTCGCATCAAGGCCAGCATCCCCACTCGCCACCGTTGACTGTGCTTGCGCGCAGCGCAATCGATCGGTTCAATGGCGGGCACACCATTTGGGACTACTGACAATCTCCGACGCTGGACACCTCGCTTGAGCATCTCGCGACGCAGACTCTTGCTCACGGTTAGTATGCGATCCGCAGAGCGAACCGAGTAGCTCTCGATCCATTGATTTATGCGATTGACAACCCCTCGCGTGCTATCACGTGAGGTAGGACTATGGACGTGATACAGCCAAGGTCGCTTGGTGCGATGAGCAACCATGGCGGTGATCAGTGACGAACGTGGCGTGTGTGCATGCAGCAAGTCAAACTCTTCGGCAACTACCTTTCGGGCAATCTGACTGACTATTGAAAAATCCAACCTGCCTGCCATCGGAAAATCATTCAGCTGGCTCTCCCTCAGCTCACAATGTTCCCGAAATCTGCCAGGCTTGATGCATGCGAAGGACGTCTCAAATCCATACTGATCCAGACGCTTGCCCAAAAGTTGCTGTACGCGTTCGGCGCCAGAAAAATGCTCGCCATTGATGACATGCAGCACTTTGCCAAGTACTGGCTGCTTTTCGTTTTTACGATCATTGGTTGCCGCGACGAAAAGCTCCGTTGGATTGCTAAAGGCAGTTGAGGATATGGGTTGCATTGGTGTCGCCAGGTGGGATTGCGGATTCGCCGTGCCGTTCAACAACGATACGTCAAGGCTTTGCCGTGATCGAGGCAATACCTGGTAGAGAACATGAAACAGCAGTCAGCTGTAGGAACAATGCGAAATCTAACGGTTAGTCCAAGATTTCGGTCTTACCGCCCGGACAGTCTCGCAAATCGCCGTCGACATTGTGCACCACCATGTCAGAAAACAGCGGCGAGAAATCATGCTTTCAAACTGCGAGTTGCCATAAATGTTGCCAGGTACCGGGACAACGGATCAAATTCCATCGCATCGTATCGGTCTTCGTAAAAACCGGTAAGCAAGAAGCCAGCCTGCAGTTGTCCTCCTATCTGGTCTTCCAAGGTGTGACCGAACTGCAGTGGTTGCTGGTTGTCGATGATCGACTTCAACAAACTCTGATCCAAGTCGCAGAGATCTGAATAAGGCAGCGCGTACCGAACTTCCAGGTTGCCGTTCTCGGCGCGTTCATCGTCAAAAATATATCGCATCGGATTTGTAAATCCCGCCAGCAGTACGCCGCCAGTATTCAGAACGCGATGGCACTCTCGCCATATCGGGATGACATTCTCAGCAAAACTGTTGGAGCATGGATGGAAAACCAACTCGAATGATCCATCGGCGAATCGCGACAGATCAGCCATGTCGCCTTCTACCAGTCTCAGAGTAAGACAGTTGTCGTCCGCGACCAATTGATCTTGGGCCAGTTGTCTGGGTGAATTATCAAGAACGGTAACTTCAGCTCCCGCAGCGGCCAAGACTGGGCCCTGCTGACCACCAGCGGAAGCAAGGCAAAGTGTCTTTAGACCGTGCAACGGCGGAAACCAATCTCGCGGTACGGGGCGGGACGGCGTCAGCAAAACCTGAAACTCGCCCGCCCGGGCCTGGTCGATTACTTGTTGCGTGACGGGCTGAGTCCATCGATTTCCCGCCTCGACGTTTCGATCCCAGGCGATGCGATTATGCCCTCGAACATCCATGGTCACTTATTCCCAGTTGACGATATACGACGAATTTGCGCAGCATCACCAGGTCAATAGCATCAGACCTCGTCGAGCATCTCATTGGCGTCACCAAAGTAACTCGGGCGTACGTCCATCTTATCCATGATCGATAAGAATAAACGGCACAGCTGGCGGTTCGGTTTATCGCGATAGTCAAGAACTCGCCCGCCGCTGATTCTCCCTCCAGCGCCCCCGAGCAGAATTACAGGCAGCTGGTCATTATCATGCTTTGCACCAGCCATCATGCTGGAACAATGCAGTAGCATCGTGTTGTCCAGCAACGTCCGTGAGCCCTCTCGAATACTATCCAGCTTGTTGGCCAGGTACGCGGTTTGCTCAAGAAAAAATTGATTGACTTTTAGCCAATCTTCGCCGTCCGAATGCGACAGCAGATGATGAATCATATAGTCAATACCTGAGCCAATCTGCTGCACACTGGCCAAATTCGGAAATCGAAGCGCACTATGGTCGTTGTTCAGTTTCAGCGTTGTAATACGAGTAGTATCGGTTTGGAATCCGATCGCCGAAATGTCGCACATCAGTCGCATATGTTCGGCGATGTCCTGTGGAATTCCGTCAGCGGGCCGAGTGATATTGGGTGCTTCCAAAGTCGGACGCCAACCTTGCAATTCGCCACGGCGACCCGCGCTGTGAATCCGTCGCTCGACATCGCGAACTGACTCCAAGTACTCATCCAGTTTTCTCCGGTCTTCCACACTTACAATTCGACGAAAATCGCGGGCGTCCGACAATACGGCGTCCAGTACACTCTTGTCTCCCGGTGTAACTTCATCTTTGAACAATCGATCGAAGGCAAGCGCGGGATAGACTTCCAAAGGCGTGGGAGATGTTGGCGAGCTCCAGGAGATGTGTGAACTGTAAAGCATCGAGTAGTTCTTGTGCACCGATGGATTGGATTTTTCACAGCCGAGCACCAGACTGGGCACCTTATTCGCTTTGCCGTATGTCTGGGCTAGCAGCTGGTCAAAACTAAGACCGGATCGGATTTCTCCTCCAGAAGCAATGGGGGCACCTGAGAGAAGATTGCCTGTCTGGGAACTGTGAATATTGCCCTTGCGAGCCTCTTCATGATACAAGCCTCGCACGAAGAGCAGCTTGTCTTTCAATCCCTCGAGCGGCGCAAGGACTTGTCCCAGCTTCATTTCTTTGCCTTGCCCCTCTGCCCACCACTGACGCGAATGAAATCCGTTGCCTGAGAACAAGACGGCCAAGCGAATTGGGGCCTCGCCTGGTTGACGAGCCGTCTCGCGGCCCCACACTTCGACAGACTCCAGCCACGGCAGGGCCATGCTAACACCGACGCCACGCAGGAACACTCGCCGATTGTGTTTAGTTCTCATAAGAAGAACCTCATATGCTTGCTTGCGGAACAATACTGACGCCTGCTGTTTCTCGCTCAGTCTATCGAACATCAAAATCCGCTGGAATACTCGCGACCACGTACATTGCGGAACTGAGGACTGAGGACAACTTGCTCCACAGCGACACTCACGCGAAAATCGTTGTCATTAAGCTCAGAGAGCATCGACTCAATTAGCGGATGGTCGGACAACTGCACGCCGCGTCCCAAGGCAAACCCCAACAGCTTGCGACAGAACTGCCTCAGAAAGTCGTCGCGTCGCGTGGTCAATAGATAACGCTTCAAACCCTCGATACCCTGAATTCTTGTGCCATCCAATAGTGTAGCGGAAGTATCGACCGGATGACCAGCAGAATCCTCCGTCCTTATTCGACCAATGGCGTCAAATCCTTCCAAAGCGAACCCGAGAGGATCGATTCGTTGATGGCAGCTGGCACAGGCCGGATCGCTGCTATGGAGCTCAACCAGCTGGCGTTCTGTGAGTCCAGCTGGTGTCTCGTCGGGCAAAATTGGCACATCCTTCGGCGGACGCGGCAGCGTTTCTCCCAGCACAACTTCACTTAGCCAATTGCCCCGAAGTATCGGGCTCGTTCGCGACGCACCGCTTTGTTTAGCCAGAACCGCGGCAAATCCCATCACACCACCACGACCGTTGTCTTGCAAACCTTCGATCCGTCGCCAATCTTGACCAGCAACTGACGAATCGCCGAGGCCCTGTAATGCGTAATGCTCCGCCAACGGCGTGTTGACGAAGCCATAGTCTGCATCGACCAGTGCGAGCAACGAGCGATCATTTTGGAACAAGTCGATAAAAAAGCGCACTGCTTCCTCCTGCATATCCGACCGTAAGTCGATGAAAGTCGGAAAATGCCGCTCGCTTTTTTCGTCAAGCGTGGCAACGTCGCGGATCTGCAGCCATTGACAACCAAACTCGGTCGCCAATCGCCTGACCTTTGAATCTGCCAGCATGCGTTGTACGTGGGACCTGAGCACCTCGGTTTCCTGCAGGAGACCAGCCTCCGCAGCCTCGCGAACCTCCCGATCAGGAGTCGATGACCATAGAAAGTAACTGAGTCGCGTCGCCAAATCGTGCTCGCTGACGGCAGAAGGCAACTCCCCTTCGCCTGGTTGCTCGCCGCGATACAAAAACTGAGGTGAGACCAAGATGCGAGTCAGCAGAGTACGAATGGCGGCGGCGTGGGGCAGCTCTTGCTCACGCAGCACATCAAACAGCTGCCGCAACTGGGCTTGTTGCTCATCCGTTAACGGGCGACGCCATGCGCGATTTGCAAACTCGATCACTGACTCCAAGTGCTTGGCTTCGCTGAGCTGCTTGCTTTCACGGAATGCTGCGGCCTGTGCTAGCAAGGGTTGCTTCAGAGGTTCCAAGGCCGAAGGATCACTGTCCTGCGTTGAGTACTGATACAATTGCTCGAATGCATCCACCTGTTTAATCGGTGCGTCACTGACGTAAAGCAGTTCTTCCCAGATGCGATTCAATTCCATTTTCTCTGCGTCGTTCAACATCAATCGCTGCAGGTGTTCGTCTTCGCGGTAGAACAACCTCAGCGTGACCACTTCGTCGACCGGCACGATCTTGGGATAGCAAATCGATATCGGAAACCACCTGCGAAACTCAGCAAATGCAAGCTCGAAGCGATGCCAGGCTTTGCTATCCGGATTGCTGATGATCGGGCAATCTGCCAACAATATTTCTTCTGAATCAGGCCTGTGGTCCAGCAAACGCATTTGCACGCTGCCGACAGAGCTGTCGGAAAGAAGTCGCCCAGTTGCAACTAATTGTGCTCCATCCGCCAATTCAGCAGGTATGCGTACCTCGACCAGTGAGGGAGCCCTTATACAAAATCCGTTTAAGGCGATTGGCTGACCGGTATTGGGATGCCGACCAAAGTTTTCGGCAGGAATGCCAAACTCGGAAACATTTGAGACGTCGATGTTCGCAGAAGTTTGCCTGGCCTGATCAATGCGCAGCAACGGTCCGTTCAACGCTAGCAATTGCCGAATCAAGTCTCGATCTGGGGCCGCAATTTGTTCGGCATCGACTCCATCGCCCAGTAGACGCTGCAATTCCCCCGCTAACTGATGTTGCTTTGACCGATTGGATTCGCTTTGCCATTTCGCAAGCAGCGAATCCATTGGAATCGTCAGCAAAGAATCGTCGACAATCGATTCGCCAGCAAACGCCCAGACATTGGGATTGCCAAGTTGGTCTGCGTGCGGATTCCCATTGAGGATATCCGGGACCACGTCTTCAGCCAAATTCCATACCGTGGATTCACTGCGGATGGTCAAGTCCAACATCGTCAAGTCACAGACGTGATTTCCGTCGCGCGGTGAAACCGCGAGTGCGATCAAGTCATTGGGTAGCACCTTGATATTCTCGAATCCTCCGATTTCAACTGGTGTCGCCGTGCCAAGACCAGAGGACAGTTGCTGGCGAGTCCTACCTCTTCGTACTTCCAAGGTCCAGTTAACACCGTTGCCACATTCCGGGTGCGCGTGCTGGACGATGCCCTCGACTGCCACCAATCCCGAGAATGGACTGCGCCAGGCGACTACGACCGACTTACTTGGCGACGGATGAGCCGCAAATCCGCGCGCTTTGAGCTTTCCAGGAATGCGAATATCCTGGTCCGACGAATTGGCAACCACGCTCAACGCCTCTGCCTCCTGCCAACCGGCAACAGTCCCATCGGCGGACCGGGTTGGGCTACTCAACAGCGGCCCCAACGAGGCCGTTTCGGTTGAGTCTATTCCCAATAAACCAAACCAAGCAGCTAACAATTGCTGGTCGACCTGAAACCTTTCGGAAAGCTGGACCATGTCGGCTTGGGTAGCAGCTGCGTTGGCTTCCGCCGCAGCGGCAAGACAGCGTGCGGTGCTGTCTATCACCTGCTGCTTACGTAGTCCGATCTCGGCCCAAAAACTCTGAAGTTCGCGAATCGGCAAGTCCTGCCTCCCAGGAGCAACCAATCGGAGGTTCTCCCAAATCGCAAAATCATCTTGGTCACCATCGCCCGCATTATTGACGGAAAGAAAAACCGAAACCACCTGCTGTTCTTTGGCGGTATTCAAAGGCAGCCGCAATTCCACTTGTTTGTTCAGTGGGCTCGTCGGTTCTTGCCACGCAGTTGGTCCACCTTGTTTGCCGATGTGTCCGACACTAGAGAAATGCCATAGTGCTGATTGCCATTCAATAATCAGTTGAATCAGACGCTTAGTGCTGTTTGCCGACGCCCCCTTAAACTCCGCATGCAATGTACTAAGAATTGGTTGGTCACTGGCGTTATTGAGCACATTCCAGAGAAACTGCAAATACCTTTCGTTCAACGCTGCCGCTTGAGCGATAGCTCGAAAGCTTGTCTGCCCGCTGGTTAGCAATTCACGATGACCAACAAGCGCTGTGACATATCTTTCCACTGGTAGCCGCCCGCCAGCGTTTGTCGTAAATCGAATGCCCTGCAAATCGACATCTGTGCCGCCTTCAGCGACCGAATAACGCGAGTAGAACTCTCGAATCTTGGCAAGTGCTTCATCCGTCCAATCACGGGATGATGTGCTTGGTGAAAAGCGAATACCGTCAGGCAGAAGGACGACATGTTCAGCGACTTTCTTGGCAGCGTCGAGATATTTGTTGAGCAATGATGGTGACATCACCAGCGCGGAACCTGCATTGGTGAAACCTTCACCAGCGGCGCCGTCTTGCGGAAATTCTGCTGCTGGATCCAGCGTCATCACATCAGTCAAGTCACGAATCGAATAAGTGTACTCCCAATTGGAAAGTCGCCGTACGGCGACCGGTCCAGGATCTCCCGCGGTGGCACGGGCAACTTCATCCAGCATCTCACGTGAAAAACTCAGCAGCGAACGTCGTTGGACTTCCGAAAGCTGGCGAGCGTCCTTGGGAGGCATTTCTTTGTTCTCGAGTTGCTCGTAAACATGCCCCCAGACGGCAGGTTGGCTTTTGACCACCTCAACTGCATCAAATTGTTCTAAATCCAATTCCCCCTCGCGCCGCTGCGTTGAATGACACTCCACGCAGAACGTTTGCAGCAAGGGCAGCACAGTCTCTTGAAACGTGTCAGCACATCTCACACACTCTGTAAAACCCAAAAGGACTAACAACAATGAGGCAATAGCCGTGGGTTGGCGTAGGAAGCTCATGGGCCAATTGTCACTCGGCTTGTTGGCGGTGGGGAAATGATTCCATAGGACAGACTTACAACCTGCCAATCCTAAGGGAAGTACTCATGCTAAGCACCAACGCACAGGTTATCTGATACTTTGCTTAGGGATTTCGCTTACCTAGCTCTCATTGTGTACTGAGTGCTAGTTCTCCGCAACTTCGCTAATGTATCGATCGATCAAGTCCAGTGTTGCCGGATGATGGTTCAGGCGAAGCCAAGTTTCGTACGAGACGATTTTTTTGCCACCAGGCAGCGGCTTATTCCAGAGCAAACCGTCGCCTTGAATATTGATGATTGAGCTACCCGACGCAACGCGGCCACGCAAGGCAACCTCCGCCCTGGCTTTTACGAACGTCAAAAACAAATAATCATCCTCGGCGATGCCCGCCCCGTCCAATTCCCAACCCAAGTCGCTGAACGCCTTCTTGTAGGTTTCACCGACGGCTTTCAAAGGCGTGGTATCCATCGAAAACTCAAGCGATTTGCCAACCGAATCATATTGCGCCTGTTTGGATTGGCCCAGCAACGGGAAATCGGCGGCTTCGATCCCAGCGTCATCCGATCCGTCTGGCGCCGACTGAAGGGCCTTCGTCAGTTGCCACGATGCGCGATCGACGTCCTCGCCAATGCGAATCAACGTTTTTCCGTCCCGAGTACTTAACCGCACCGTAACATCTTGAACTCCGCGAAAATACGACAAGACACACATTTCCTCCCCAATCGCTCGTTTCACTTGACTCACTTGCCAGCTGTCGGCTTGCATAGCTTGATCATAGAATTGCGCTGCTTCCAGCAAGCCCAACGAGGTTGTCGCCACCAAATAGGGTTGAGTCGAGCCATCAAATTCAACAAAGCCAGCATCGGCAGGAATAGGTATAGACCTGGGCATCAACTGTCGGCTGTATTGTACCATCCATTGCCCACTGTCCATCGGATCGGGATTCACCGATACATGCAACGACATTCCTCCTTGTAAAAAGGTCAGCATGCGTTGATCTTCGCGTTCGTTGTGCGCTGAATGCAATTGCGAGTAGCCTGTCCAACCGTCAGCATGCATCAGTTTGAGCAGCTCCGTTTCCACTTCGACAATTGTCGCACTCGTGCGATACATTACGACATCTTCGTTCTCAAATAGTATTGTGACTTTTTTCGACTGAATTTTTGGGATCGATCGCAGATCTACGTTTCCTGCTAGAGATACGTTGATCATCGTTTTCAGCTCTGCACCGTTATAAAAAGATGCAGTGATGGCCGAACCATCTTTGCGGAAACGCAACACCTGAGGGTTCGCTGCATCGTACTCCGCTCGCCAGCCTGCTTGCCCCAAGAAGTATTGATAGAACAAGGTCGCCTCGTCAGTGGAGACATCGGCTTCGTACATCACATTGAAATCGCTAACAACAGACTCTTTACCGTTAGGAATCCTGGGGAAAGTCCTTAGGTCGATCAGTGAGTGCAATTCGCTTGGCTTGGCTGGAATATCGTTTTTTATGTCGGCAACATTAGGTTGCATCGGTTGCAACCCAACAGCTCCACCATCGCTACCCGTACCCAAAAACCGAATGCGAGCGTTCAACGATGCCACCACTAGAATGTTCGATTGCGGTAGGTAACGCAAATCAGTGATTGGCCAGCCGAAAGTGTCTTCGACCTGCAGCAGCCTGCCACTGGTAATGTCCCAAATGCGCAGCACAGAACCATTGGCAGTAGCGAGCTGATTATTTAGATTGACCGCTGCCAGCTCGTTGGAAGCAAATTCGCCGCGCAACGTTTCCTCAATAGAATGGTTCGCTGGATGATACATCTGCAATGCGCTGTCATCGCTGAAAAGCAAGAATTCACCTCCTGGAGATGCAATCAGCATTTCGTGGTACCTTCCTGCTGGCAGCTCCTTGCTGACTTCACCGGAACCGACAAGCCAAATCGAAGTTGATTCACCTGCGGCTGCCAACAATTCATCAGACAAGTACGCAATGCGCTTCAATCCGTTGGTGTTGACTTTGAAACGGCGTTTTTCGGTCAGGCCCTGTGCATTCCAGATGGCCACAGTATTGTCATGTCCAATGGTGGCGATTTCTTGTCCAGATGGCGAAATCACCAGTTGAACCACTTCTCCATCGTAGATTTTCTTCGTGTCAACCTCTTTCCGATCTGTCAAACTCCATTGCCGCAATTGTCCGTTGTTGCCTGCAGTAGCAAACCACTTTCCATTCGGTGCAATAGCCAGCGAGTTAATTGTCTCGTCCGCCCCGGAAGCGAATGTATGCACCGGATCGTCGGACTCAATCGACCAAAGCACGACCTGGCTGCCAGCGCTGATGAATTGCCCACCGCCAGGCATTGCGGCAATTTGAGTAATAAGCCCGCCATCCTGGATGTCACGGCAGCCTAACAACTGCAGAGGCTCATATTCAGCCACAGCCCAACTGGCAAGCTGTTGCGCGGATGGCTGTGGAACGACGAAAACCTTGGCGTTCTCGGCTTCTGCAGGTTTAGGTGCATCTCGTTGGTCGTCAGCTCTTCCGATAGAACTTGATGGCGCCCCGCCATTTGCAGTAGGTGGCGATGATGCATTTGGTTCATTTAACGCCGGATCGCTCTGCGGCAGCGCGCGCGCTGTACCAGCTGGCACGGCTGAGGAGACGCCGGATTCGCCAGGTTGAGTCTCGACCGGCTGAGACGAAGATGCGTTACTATTGCCTGGTGCATTTCCGCCGCCGCATCCCGCTAGGCTGGTAATACCCAACGCAAGCAAGATCCCTGGAAGAACGAACTCCAGGCGGTTGCAAGTTCGTGACTCATTCGTCTTTCTAGAGACACTCAGACAGGAAGCAATACACATGAAATGGCACCCCACACACTCGAAGGAAACCGAGCCAGAACAACACGTCTTGGCAAACACCACCATTCCAATTCACACCCTCTCATGAGAATCGCCCGGGCGTTAGTGCCGCAGGTCGGCGAACTGGAAGGGCATTCCCTTCATATCGCTGGCACTGCGGCCTTTGCCTTCAAGAGTCGCCTCGGAAACGACGCGAACAATCGCTGTGAGTAACACTTGACGCGTGGTGGTATTTACCGAGAAGTGTTGAAAGAACCGGCTAATTGTGGTCTGTGATGTCGCAGAAATTCAAGAGGGATAGCCGCTTTGCATATTATTTGCTCGAGTCAGTCTTTGGTCGGCTGACACAACCTTCCCGAAACGCACATGTGCGGACGTCGTTAATTCACAGGCTCTCCAAGAACTTTATGGCTGCCTTCTCCTCACTACAGGTATAGCCAGTTTTCATGGAGTGAATTAGCAAGTCGCGCAACCTTGGATGCTGCTTAATGGCAGCTAGGGTCGGTGAATGCGACCCGAGAGCTTGGATTTTCTGGACATAAAGTAATGCTACATCGTCCACGGAAAAGTTGTGGGATTGATCCAAGTGCCGGAAAACCCCAAACACACGAGGCACATTGCGACCCATCTTCACTAAAGCGGCTGCCAAGCCAGCTTTGTCTAAATGGAACGTAAGCCCCCAGCCGCCAATGCGGAAACGATTGACTACAAAAGCCGGGTCGTTGTCCCGATAGGATTTGAACGAGTGGCTAATAAATTTCATGTCGCCGTTTATTGGCAGACCAACTTTGGAAATGGTGAAGCTGGTGTCTAGCCCTGCTAGCCAATTCACTGGATCAAACGTAAATCCGTATTCTTGACGCTCAAGGCCAGGAGGCCAATTCATCGCGGGGGAACCAAAGGAATACACTTTCCGTCCTTGCAGCGCCACCGGTCCGCCAACGACCAAGACTGCCGAGAGAGCATTGCTTAGTATTAGATTGCCTTGGCTGTGCGCGAAGATGTCAGCCGAGCGATAGCGGTGGTCACGCAGCACTCGAAACAGACTCAAGCAAGCTTGGTTGCGCGATAAAGTTTGCTCCATTGCCGCGACTGGTGACATGTTGGGATTTGCTTTCAGCAGTTTGGCTGGCGTGTCAGCCAACACACCATCAAATTGCTGCTTATCACCCAAGCATTGCATTAGGTCCGCGATTGTGCCCGACGACTTGTTGTAAACCCCCACAACCGAACACATTTCTAATTCACTCAATCCCAAAGCCGACTCTACATGGTCGGTTGGCGAGTTGCCCATGCCGTTGATGAAAATGACGTAGCGGTTTCGGTCAAAATAGTGCGATCCGCTGGCGGCGCTATTCACATACAGGTTGACTTCGCCGTCAGCATCCGGTTTTTTGGGTACGGCAAATTTGGTTGTCATGGTTCGTCTCCCAATAGACTTGCTTTGCCCTGCGGAATCTCCAGCACTGCTTGCAAGGCCGATTTGGGACGCAGATTGCGGTCAAAAAGTAAAGGATAGTTTGTCCGCGCCGGAACGGGATAGTTATTTTTCCAAGAGTTGCCATCATGGATTCCCCACAAGGTGACGCGACTGATTTTGTCGCGATTGGCGTAGAAAATCTCGAACAGCTCTGCGTACCTGTCGGTCAGCTGCTGCTGGACTTCAGGCGGGAGACCGTCTTGGTAGGGATCGAGATACTCTTCAAACTCCTCTAGCTGAAATTGAGGCTCTTGTAGAGAACGAACAATCACCTGCCCTTCGCGAGTCAACGGCAGTACATCCACATCCAACTCCGTGATCATGACTTGCAAACCTACTTCCGCGTAGGCATCGATGGCCGCTTGAATGTATTGGTTCTTAGGAAAGTTTAGCCCCCAATGTCCTTGCATGCCGATTCCGTCGATGCGAATACCGTGCTCCTTGAGCATCTTTGCCATTCGCACAATGCCGGAAACCTTTTCCGGTCGCCAAGCGTTGAAGTCGTTGTAATACAATTCCGCATCAGGTGCGTACTGCCCCGCAAATTTGAAAGCTGCTCGGACAAGTTTGTCGCCATCGCCAACACTCTGCACCCAGGTTGTTGGGCGGTATGAACCGTCATTGTCGATAACCTCATTGACAACATCCCAAGCATCCACGCGTCCCGCATACCTTCCTGCGACCGTTTCGATGTGTTGCCTCATCCTTTCAATTTGTTGCTCGGGTGTGTTGGTTACCCCTTGGTCATTGATGAAGAACCAGTCTGGCGTCTGATTGTGCCAAACCAGCGTGTGTCCGACAACAAACATATTGTTGGCTTTGCCGAAATCAACGATCGCGTCTGCTGCGGTAAACTCGTAGACGTCCGGATGTGGATGAATAGGCCCCGCTTTCATGTCATTCTCGGCAGTGATCGAGTTGAACTGCGAAAGCACGATATCTCGCGAGCTGCCGCGGCGCTGGGAAAAACTGCTGGGGCTGACCGCGGTACCAATCATGAACGCGTCACGGTACGCTTCCTTCAAAGTCACTGGCGTTTGAGCATTGGCAAAAGTTGCGTGGTACAATGCAACAAGAACCATCGCAATCACCTTCGGCCGCAACACCTGAAGTTTCATCAACTGGCCCCGATCATCTGTGGATTGGAAAGCATAACTACCGGCAAACACGTGCTGACACGCCTTCAAAGTCCAATCAGAGCACGAGCCGCGAACTTGTGATATTCTAGATAAAGTACTTGTAACGGGATACCGACTTACGGATTCATTCGCTCGGTTGGATAAACCTTTGACGGCCGCGATTGGATACACGGTTTTCGCCAGATGTCATTCTTCGCCTTAAAGGACAACTTGGGCAACAAAGATGGAGTCGTCAAGGACAAACAAGATGAGATCGAGCGGCACACTTCGGATTATGACTCTGGTCACGCTGCTGAGCTCGAGTATTTGGACCGATAGCCTGAATGCCCAGAATTCATCGGACTCCAGCCGCTTCGAACAACAAATTGTGTCCTTCTTCAATCGTTATTGTGTGGATTGCCATTCTTCTGGTGCCGCAGAGGGGGGTGTCGTTTTGGATGAATTCCGCACACCCGAGGATATCTTTGCAGCGGGTAAGACGTGGCTTCGGGTATTGGAGGCCGTGGATAGAAACCTAATGCCACCCGGCGATGCCGCCCAACCAACGACTCAGCAACGACAACTGTTCTCAGAATGGATCGAGGAACAGTTTCTTTCGACTCAGTGCGGTGTTCAATCAAGCGCCTCTGCGGTAGTAATTCGCCGACTGAATCGACAAGAGTATGACAACACGCTTCGCGATTTGATGGGATTGGAAATGGAGCTTTCGAGCAAGTTCCCGGCCGACGACATTGGTTTTGGCTTTGACAACATTGGTTCAGCGCTCAATGTTTCCCCAGTCCACTTGGAAAAATATCTTGATGCCGCCGAAGTTGCCATGCAATCGGCAATTGTGCTGCCAGACGTTGAGCGGTATGCGCCCATCGAGCTGATCGGCCTACGCACCTATCCGCTTCCCGAAGACGAACCCGTGGAGTTTGAACACCACTTAGCACCAGGGCGTTACCTGGCGGATTTCAGTTTGGTCCGTGCGGGCATCTCCGAGTCCGTGCCGCCTCCGCGATTGGTGATCGGATTTGGCAAGGATCGGCGTACGGTAGAAGCGGTCCAAATTCAAGACGAAACCGTAGTCTACAGGTACTGGCTTAGCGTTGCCGAGAATGACAAACAAGTTTACGTATCACTTGCTCAGAACCAGGAAGACTTGGAACCTCTCGACCAGTTTCTAGCGCCCGATCAGCCAAATACGGCAAACGTTAGTGGCGATCAACGTTACGGAAAAAACCATGGCTTGCACGTCGATTCGATGGTTGTTCGCGGTCCTGTTGCCGCGCACCGAGATGACCTGCCTGAATCACATCGCCGGATTTTCGTGTGTCAGCCCGGGTTTGGAGATGATTCTCGGTTGTCATGTGCGCAAAAAATCATTCATGAATTCACTCAGAAAGCCTATCGGCGACCTGTCAGCGAGAGTGAAGTCGTTGGACTGATGAAGATTTTCCAGAGGGCGCACTATCGCGGCGAGAGCTTTGAACGGGCTATCCAGGTAGCCTTGTCAGCAGTCTTAATTTCACCTCACTTCCTTTATCTCGTGGAGCCAAGCGAGGGCGTTGACGAGGACCGACAATTAAACGAATACGAACTGGCTAATCGGCTTTCTTATTTCCTATGGAGCACGATGCCCGATAATGAATTGCTGAACGCCGCTGAACAGAATAGTTTGCGTGAACAATTGGACACTCAAGTGCATCGCATGTTGGAGGATCCAAAGTCCGATGAATTCGTTGCCAATTTTGTCGGTCAGTGGCTGCAGTTGCGAAATCTAGAGGGAGTTCGGCCGGATACCGAGATGTTCCCCAGTTTCGACGCTGAATTGCGGGAGGCAATGAGGGCTGAAACTGAAATGTTCTTCAGCCATGTGCTACGAAACAATCGTAGTATTCTGGAGCTGCTAGATGCTCCCTACACGTTCCTAAACGATAAATTAGCTGAGCACTATGGCATTCGGAATGTTGTTGGTGATCAGTTTAGAATGGTGGAAATGCTCGGCGAACAACGCGGTGGGGTACTTACTCAAGCGAGCATTCTCACGCTCACCTCGCACCACACCAGGACCTCGCCGGTAAAGCGCGGGCAGTGGGTGCTCCAACAGCTACTAGGGACTCCGCCACCGCCACCACCACCGGGAGTGTCGGAATTGGACGAAAGCCCACAAGCCACCCAATCGGCATCACTGCGAGATCGCTTGGAATTGCATCGGGCCAATCCGGAGTGTGCTTCCTGTCACAATCAAATGGATCCTATGGGATTCGCGTTGGAGAATTACGATGCCATTGGCCGATGGCGAACGAGGGACAGTGGGTTTACCATAGACCCCTCAGGCATTTTGTTTGGACAGCACAATTTCGAGGATGCCCGGCAACTGAAAGAACTTCTTAAGGCGACCGAGTCCAAGAAATTCAGTTGGTGTCTGATTGAGAACATGTTAACGTACGGTCTAGGCCGGGCGCTGGAGCCACAGGACTATTGCACGGTCGAAGCCATTCGCCGCAGTTTGGTGGACGACCACTATCGCATCCAGCGGATTGTCATGGGAATCGTTGAAAGCAATGCATTTCAGCGTAGGGGAGTTAAGTGATAATGCCTCGGGAGGAAAAGCGCAATGATTGAACAGTTCCAGCCGAATCGAAGAACCGTCTTGCGAACTTTGGGCGCCGCTGTGGCTTTGCCTTGGCTGGAGAGTCTTCAGCCAAGAAAAACTTTGGCTGGCACCGATTCGTCGCAGCCACCAGTGCGCATCTGCTGCTGGTATGTCCCCAACGGCATGCATTTGCCCACTTGGTTTCCGGAACACGCCGGAATCTTGCAAGATTTGCCGCAGTCACTGCAGCCGTTATCTTTTGCCCGCAAATATCTCAACTGCTTTTCCGGCCTCACTCACAACACCGCCCTCACTAACGGCGATGAAGAAGGCTGCGGTCACGGACAGGGGGCAGCCAGCTTTCTCACCGGAGCTCAGGCGTTTCGATCCCAAGATGATGTCCGCGTCGGCATTTCCGTCGACCAAGCCTACGCAAGATTTGTGAATCGCCAAACGCCATTCCCCAGCTTGGAACTCGGTTGTGAATCGCCGCGATCCGGCAATGCTTTTGGATACAGTGGGACCTACAAGACGCATATTTCTTGGCGAACAGCTACTTCTCCAGCTCCCTACGAAGTCAACCCCAAGCTGGTTTTCGACCGACTTTTCACTTCCGGCAGCCACAAAGTCACTCAGTCGACTGTGGCCGAACGAGATTTCTATCGCAAGAGCATTCTGGATTTCGTACAAGACGATGCGCGACGGGTGCGCCAGCAAGTGGGTACGCCTGACCGCCGCAAACTGGACCAGTATCTGGACAGTGTCCGTGATCTGGAGCAGCGCATTGTAAACGCTAACCCGACTGCGGATATTTCGGGACACAACTACCAACGCCCCGAAGGCATTCCCGAAGATTTCGATCAGCACCTGCGCATTATGTGCGACTTGATGGTCCTGGCTTTTGAGACAGACAGTACTCGCGCATCGACGTTCATGATTACCAAGGAAGCAACCGACCGAAATTACCCTTGGTTGGGGTTCACCGACGGGCATCACGAATTGTCCCACCACGGACATGATGACGAGAAGAATCGCAAGCTGCGGGCAATCGACCAATATCATGTGTCGATCCTGGCTTACATGGTTGAGAAAATGATGATGGTTGAAGAGGCAGATGGCTCAAATCTGCTTGACCATTCCATGATCTTGTATGGCAGCGGGATCAGCGATGGCGACCGCCATGACCATGTCAACCTACCGGTAATACTACTGGGCAAAGGCGGAGGCTCACTTCCAAGCGGACAACATGTTCGCTGCCGACAAGAAACTCCTATGTCCAATGTCCTGCTGGCCATGTTGCGTCAAGCGGGCATGCCTCTCGAAAGGTTTGGCGATAGTACCGAACCGCTGCCGGAGCTTTGCTCGTGATTCCCATCCGTTCAGTGCGTAGCGTAGTATTGGTGACCAGCTGTGGAATTGTTTTTTCCGGGTTAACTCTAGCTGCGCAGGACGGTAACCGCTCAAGTCCTGGAATCACCGATCAGGACCAATTCATTCGACAGTGGACAAGTGCGCTACGGACCGGTGAATTGCAGGCTCGGCGCGATGCCGCCGTTGCACTTCGTACAACTACACCTTCCGCATTGCACGACTTGCTGCCCGATTTCATCGATATCATCCGCTATGAAAAGGATGGGCAAATCCGCCTGGCAATTCTTGACGTGCTGACAGACATGGGCCCTCAGGCAGCAGAGGCAGTACCTGCACTTGCCCTAGCGATGCGGCAGGACATGAATCGCAGCCGAACAGAAGAACGCCATCAAGATTTTCGGGCCGCAATAGCCCTTAGCCACATCGGTAAGCCAGCCGTCGAGGTACTGCGAAACTTGCTGACAGAGGAATCGGAAGGCCTGCGTGCCGAAGCGACTGCGGCCCTGGGTAGGATTGGGCCGGATGCATCAGCCGCTTTGGCCGACTTGGTGCGAATGTTGGGCGATGACAGTCCGCGAGTTCGCGACGATGCCGCGATCGCCGTGGGCAACATGGGCATTGCGGCGTTTGCCCCTTTATTGACGGCAATTGGTAAGAATGCCAGTAAAGCAAGTAACAGTGAAGCAAATGTCAACGAAACGAGTGCAAGAGCCAAAGCCGCTGCCGTCCGAGCACTCGGTGAATTGCTGAAGCAGACCGCCCCAGAAGAACCAAGCGAAGTTCAGTCAGTATTGGAGTCTGCGGTTGGCGATCCCGATGCGGAAGTTCGCGCTCAGGCGGTGCAAGCTATTGTACAATCCGGCTTGGAAGATGCCCGCGTGGACGAACTCTTGATACATAGCTTGCAGGATACGGTCGAATCGGTGAGCGTAGCTGCCACAAATGCGCTGGCAACGCGAGCTGCGATGATCCGCAGGACGTCCACAGAACTGGCCAAATTGCTCCGTGATTCCCACGATCACGCTGCTCGCCAGGCTGCGTTCCTGTTGCACTTCTTGGGCGACGACGGTGCCACGCTGTTGTTGAATGCCTCCCAGCATAGCGATAGCCGCATCGAGCACATCGCCCACTCGCTGGCTCTGATCGGACAGCCAATTGCCAGTCGTTTGACGGCCCACTTGGATTCTTCTGACCCCAGATTGCGCCAAGTTGCCGTGTTGGCCCTTGGAGAAATGCGCCCCCTGCCACAGGACGTTGTTGCGAAGCTGGCGGAACGTTTGCCTAGCGAGGATCCACAAGTACAAATTTCGATACTACATGCGTTGGCCAGTTTGGGCAATCGAGCGACCAATGCGGTCGATGCCGTGCGCGAGCTTAAGAATGATCCCCGGGATGCCGTTCGCCTGCAGGTTATCGATGTTCTTTTTTCCGCCGCACCCAAAGATGCCAAGCTAGTCAGCGAGCTGACTTCGATGATAGGAGACACACAACCACAAGTGCAGGAGCGAGCCATTGAACGCATTACCGCCCTAGGACCAATCGGCGTTCGCGCGGTCGATGACGTACTGCCGCAACTCGATAGCGAAAATGACGGCGTGCGTCGCGCAGCTGCAGCGATGCTGGCGAGCTTTGGACGCAGCGCCCAGGCCGCAGTCCCCCAATTGATCAAACACCTGCATGGTGACGATCTGTCTTGGAGACTTTTTGTGATTGCGATACTTGGGCAGTTCGGAGAAACTGCCCAGCCAGCTCGCGCTGAACTCAGTCAACTAATTCAAGACCCCGCCCCTGACGTACGTGCCGCCGCCTTGCAAGCGCTTGCGAACCTACAGCTAGATCCGAGTGAAATTAGGGGCGAACTCTATTCAGCTTTGAATGATTCGGAGCAAGCGGTAGTCGACGTAGCCCTCTCGACCATTCGTCGTTTGGGACGCCGCGGCATGATTTTCATTCCGGATTTGATACCGTTGCTCGCACGAGAGGACATCCAGGAATCGGTTTCACGCCTACTGGATCGGTTCGATCGCTATTCAACCGATGTGGATTCGGTTCCTCAGTTGCTTGAGCTGTTGCAGCATCCGAACGCGCGCATAAGGACGGCAAGCGTCCGCTTTCTGGGGCTCGCTGGACCCGTTGCAGCTGCTGCACTGCCATCACTCGAGCTGCTTGCCACCGACGGCGACGAGACTTTGCACGCTGCTGTCGTCGAGGCAATATCCAAAATCCGCGATCAGAGCACCAGTCCTGAAGCATCGTAGCCGTAGCCGCCAGCACTGAAGCATGCAGCTGGACCAATTGGTGAGCTCCAGCAGCAGTGGATCATTGGCGATTTAGCTGCCCCCGCAGTTCCGCCAGTCGACAGCTTAGGAGTTCAAGGCTTGACTCTGCTAGAACCTGTCGGTCTGTAGGCTCCATACCGAGTACCTCTTGCAAAATTCTGATCTGACCGATCAATTCTCCTTGTCGCAATCCAAATTCTTTACCTCACAAACCCTTCAATCTGATGTCCAATGTGCTCGGACTTTACCATCGCCATCTCGATGACGGTCCGCAGGTAGACCTCGCGATCCGCTTGCATCTGCAACTCGGCGATCGTGATTGGCTGATCAGCCAGCTCGGGCAGGAGAAGTCCATCAGTACGACGTTCGTTCGCCTTGAGTGTTGTAGAAACGAACTTACACGGCCCCGGCGAAGTACGACCTGTCAATTCAAAAAGCCATTGCGGATTGGGCAAATAAGATGTTTACCCTAATTCCTCATGCTGACAGAGCGCTAGTCAAAAAAACCTTCAAGTTGAAGCTGCTTCATTTTCTCAACGAAATCCGGCATTGTCGCTATCGCCGGAAATGATCGATAGTACAAGTTTTCCCAATGCTCCAGTCGCTGCTCGTGGTTTTGATCTCCTCCTAAAGACGAGACGCGATCGTCTGGATTTGTTGGCCAGTGCCTATATAGGTAGTCAAGATCGAACGGCTGTTTCCCCTCGGCCAAAGCTTTTTCCCTTGCTAACCAAAGTTCAAAAGCGGCGAGTTCCTGGTTTCTTTTTCGCAGTGCCTTGAACCACTGCTTAGCTTCTTCGCCTTCGAGAGTCATAGAGATTTCTGAGTCTTCAATTTCTTGAAGAATCGCCTCCGCTGCTCTTTTGAGGCGGGGCTTTTCCTTGCCTTCGAGTTACCCGCGGGTACTCAACTGTTTCCGTGGCATTTTCGATCTTGGTAAACCAAAGAAAGTAATACCAGTCATGTTCGAAGTCGAAACAGTAACCAAAGACTTGACCCTGCTTCAAGCCAAGATCGCAAATCTGGGTCGTCTCTGCATTTCCGGCATAACTTTCTGACCTCCCCAGAAACTCTTTCCGTTTAGCTTGAAACTCCGGCAAGCCAAAACACTTGGACTCCTTTGCAAACCGTGATTTTCCGCCAATATTGAATTCATACTCCGCATCGACCCGCATGCCAAAGGCTTCGAAAAGAATGCTGTGCAGATCGCTCAAGGTTTGGTCTGTACGGATTTCCACATAGCGAATGCACAAGCGTTTCCGATATTCGTCTCCAAATGGTCCGTCGTACAGCCTGGCTTCAAACGTGCATAAGGGCATAGCCGGTTGCAAGCTACGTTTCGGCAGTTTTTTTGTTGCTTCCGATATCACAATCTCACCGCCGCGTTTCCATTTCGGGACGAGTTCTGTAGGGAGTATGATGCGAATCGATCTTGCAACACCTGGAGATCGCGAGATAAAACCCAACTTTTCCAGCGACTTGATCATTTGATTAACCGACGGCGGCATAACGCACATCGCGTCTGAAATCTCTTTTTCAGAGGGAGCGATGCCGTGCAGATCAATATACTTTTGGATGAACGCCAAGTAACGAGCTTGTGTTGGAGTCATTACTTCAATTCCGATCCTGCAGAGAAGAAGCGATAAAAAGCAGAATTCGCGTTGGCTTCTAGCGCAGAAAACAAAGTGTTATCCGGCAACACTCAACCCGTGGCCCACCCGTTTTGCGTCAGCCGCAATCTTGATTGCGGAGCATTCATTAGCCGGCGGCATTGTATACAATGCTACGTAGTTTGTCCCCACAAAGCCCAATGATCTCACCTGCGAAAGCAACAGAACAACAACGCGGTCACAATTTGATGTAAGAAAACATGGCAATCGTTGAAGTAATTCTTCCAGTTGATTCCGAGCAGGCTGACCGTTAATCGCAGAGCGTGCCCTAATTCAAGGCGAGCGGTTCGCTGACTTCATTCCCATGACTGCTGGTGCCAGTTTGCACATACCGGCGTGAAAGCGGATTAACGATGGCGATCTACGGTACCGCAATCCTTTCTTTCTGTCTAATCTGCGGACTTATTGTCGGCAAGCTGATTGGGCTGGCGATTGGTATCGATGCAAACGTTGGTGGCGTTGGAATTGCCATGCTGTTATTGATTCTGATCACGGGACGCTTGCAATCCTCTGGTCTGATGGCAAAACCAACAGAGAGCGGAGTATTGTTCTGGAGTTCCATCTATATACCGATAGTGGTCGCCATGGCGGCCAGCCAAAACGTCCGCGCCGCCTTGAGTAGTGGAACAGTCGCCATTCTTGCCGGAACAGTCGTAGTTGTTTTTAGTTTCGCTATGGTCCCGTTGATTAGTCGACTTGGGCGGTCAGATGAACACTTGGGCTCCGACTCGGAAGGAGACCGGGCGTGAACGATCTGTGGCAGTCCATCGAGTCCACGCTCACCCAATACTCACTGGTCACTGCATTTGCCTTGGTAGGCGCCATCGTGTGGCTGTCCTACGCAGCGTCGAAGCGAGTGACTCGCGGACTCATGCACGGTTCTGCGATTGCCATTCTGATTGGCCTGTTACTAGCCTACGTTGGAGGAATAGTGACCGGTGGAAAGAAAGGAATTGCTGACATCGAATTCCTGGCCGGAATCGGCCTGATGGGCGGGGCGATGCTACGTGACTTCGCGATTGTAGCAACGGCTTTTGGTGTTCGCTTGGATGAATTCGTCAAGACAGGCATCAGCGGAGTCGTGTCGCTGCTTGTTGGCGTGTTGGCATCTTTTTTCATTGGAGCGATGATAGCTTACGCCTTCGGCTATCGGGACGCGGTCAGCATGACCACAATCGGCGGCGGAGCGGCAACCTATATCGTGGGGCCGGTCACGGGAACGGCACTTGGCGCTAGCAGCGAAGTCATCGCGTTGAGCGTTGCGGCAGGTTTGGTGAAATCGATGCTGGTGATGATTGCGACGCCGATAGTCGGCAAGTGGATTGGATTGGACAACCCTCGCTCCGCGTTGATATTTGGTGGGCTGATGGGCACTACTAGCGGAGTGGCAGGCGGCCTGGCAGCTACCGACGAGAAACTTGTTCCCTACGGTGCAATGACGGCCACGTTCTACACCGGTTTAGGGTGCCTACTTGGACCGTCAGTTGTCTTCGTCGTGTTTCGCTCAGTATTTGGTTCCTAAGTGATCTTGACAAGGCCAATGAAAACGCAGCTACCCATCATTGAGCGAGCAATCGCACACGGAAACCGAATCGCCATGCAAGCGAGCGGTAGAGAAACCAGCTATCAGCAATTGGTAGAAGCGTCGGCAGTGGTTGCAAAGTCTTTACTCAATGGAATGGAGAATCTCGATGAAGCTCGCGTTGCCTTTCTGGTTGCGCCAACTGAAAGTTACATTCAGTCTCAATGGGGAATCTGGAGAGCTGGTGGTGTCGCCGTTCCCTTGAGCTTGTCCGCAACTGAAAAGGAACTCGAGTACACGCTGATGGACTCGCGGACGAGCACGGTGATTGCTGCTGGCGATTTGGCAGGAAAGATCGAACCACTATGCAAGCGACATAGCATTCGCTTGCTCCTGTTTGATGACCTACCCATAAACGGTTCCGCAAACTTACCTCAGGTTTCAACGGATCGCAGAGCGATGATCCTCTACACCAGCGGCACGACCAGCAAACCCAAGGGGGTAGTGACAACGCATACGTGTATTCAGGCGCAGATTGAATCGCTCATCGAAGCCTGGCACTGGCAACCATCCGATCGCATCCCGCTGTTTCTTCCGCTTCACCACATCCACGGCATTATTAACATCATGTCGTGCGCTTTATGGATTGGAGCCGAAATTGAGTCCTTTCCGCGATTCAACCTCGACTCGATTCTCGACCGTGTTGCCAATCGAGCGTATACAGTCTTTATGGCTGTGCCGACGATCTATGTAAAACTGATCGAAGCTCTCGAGCAAATGGACGCGTCGCAACGTGAAGACATTATCCGAGGCTTTGGTGAAATGCGGTTGATGATTTCTGGCTCAGCTGCTCTGCCAGCAAGCGTGCATCAGAAGTGGACGGAATTGACCGGCCAAGAGCTTCTGGAAAGGTACGGCATGACCGAAATCGGCATGGCGTTATCGAATCCCTACGAAGGAGAGCGCCGACCTGGCGCAGTTGGGCAACCGCTTCCCGGCGTCGAGGTCCGTTTACAAAACGAAACCGGAGAAACCGTTCAGGAAGAAGGACTCTCCGGTGAGATTCAGGTTCGAGGGCCAAACGTATTTGAACAATACTGGGACCGCGCGGAGGCAACGAGCGACTCTTTTGTAGATGGTTGGTTCAAGACAGGTGACATGGCTGTCTTCGAAAACGGCTATTATCGCATTATGGGCCGCAGCAGCGTCGATATCATCAAGAGCGGCGGCTACAAACTTTCGGCGTTGGAAATCGAAGCCTCGTTGCTTGACCACCCGATGATCACGCAGTGCGCCATCGTCGGTGTTGCTGATGAAACCTGGGGCGAAACGGTTGCCGCTGCGGTCGTGATTAGGTCTGGCGAATCGTTGGACCTCAACTCACTTCAGGCTTGGTGCAAAGATCGCATCTCACTCTACAAGATTCCGCGCATGCTGATTGTCGTTGACGAGTTGCCACGAAATGCCATGGGGAAAGTGACCAAGCCTGCGGTATCGAAACTATTCGAGTAGGTCCTATTGCGACAGGCGATCACAAAAGTATTGATTGCCCAAGCGCAGCTTGAAAATCCATGTACGCAAAGTCCGTCGCACGTCAAATATCCAAACCAACTTCGGACTACGAAGGCCGCAAGATCATCGATCTACCACATTCCCGTGGAAGCCCTCTCCTCAAGTATTCGCCCTCTCTCTGTTTTCGAAGCTTACAACGCTGAGATCGCCCAACTTGGCGATTCCGCGTGTCATTAGCAAACAGTCGCTGCGGTTGCTACTGACAAACTAGACCGTGGACTTCCGGTATCGCTTGATCAAATACAACATAAATGCAAAGAGACTGGAGAATTTGAATTCGCCATCGATGTAATGCTCTATCACGTAAAAGGCAAAGTAATAAAAGCGGCAGAATGCCCAAACAGAAATTGCCAGAAGCGCGGCATCCAGCCAATTCATATGGCGCAATAACAAGAGCACTCCTGCAAACAGCCCCAAGAACAGAAACAGAAATCCTTTGGCAATGATCGCATGTGGACTCTTCAAGTCGGACATCTGTCAGCCTTTCGGAAATCATGAAACCTCAATTCCTGGTCCATTCTACTTGGGCACGGCGATAGTTTGTGGAGCGTACCGACGGTGTCGCAATATAGTAAGCTTTTGAGTGTCGGATTGTTTGACTATTCCGAAGTGCTGAATGTTGGCGAAAAAACCATCGGCGCAGAAGCAATCAGGGCGACCACCGCAACTGCCTCAGGCGTCTAGGCCGTTTCTCGATTGTCTCTAGACCTTCCGCAAAGACTGCAAGGTATTCCAATTCGCCATCAACGACTTCGGGCCCGTTGTGGCGGCCACAAAAAAGTGCATAGCTTTCGGAATTCTCGGCGGCTGTGACCAAAGTTGTCAGGGAAATGCTGATACATAATGGTGTCAGAAAGTGGCCAACTGACGATTTGATAAAGGGCCGTCGGTATTCAAGAATCAAGGAAGAACCAAATGCTCGTTCTTAGTCGCAAAGCTGGTGAGAAGATCGTTGTTGATGGCAATATCACGGTCGAAGTGATTCGAATGAAGGGCAATCGCGTTACACTCGGTATCACTGCCCCCGAATCCGTGAAGATCCTGCGTGGTGAACTTAACAACCGCCCGACGCCAGCGAAGATTGTCGAGATCGTCGTTGAAGACGGAATGCTGACTGCTATCTAACCGCGTCCGCCCTCGCAACAAGTTTCGCATATCGTATGACAGCGCGAACACTGCAACTTCGCGCGAATCTCGATCAGCGCTCCGCCACAAACTGGGCAGGCTGGACGACAGTTCTGAGTAGGCTTGGATTCGTTTTCACTGTTGGATTTAGTACGATTGGTCATTCTTGATCGCGCCTGCTGTTGATCTATGCTATTGAGTTGCCGCATCGTCTTGAAGTAGGCTCACATAGTATTCAAGTAGGTGATTCTCCTCGTTCGATCTTTTTAGCTCCGGTTTAAAGTATAGGTTTCAACAGCACGCACGCCCAGGTTTGCACTATTTTCGGTTATTGACCGGGGAGTTCAATCCAAAACCAACCACGTAAGTCACCCTCGTTGAATTCAGTTGCTTGATCGTTGGGGTAGAGTGTTGCAAGTTGCTCCTTGACCCCAGGTGCGATTTGGTCCTTTGGTCCGTGACACATCAAACACTGGGCCTGAAGTTTGATCGGCAATAGAGCCGCAGCGTCCCCGTTGTCTAGAACGGCGAAAGAAGGAGTATCTGTCCTTGCCTCAATCAACGATTCAGCCCAATCGGGTGGCTGATTTTCAACGTTGCGCAAACGAACGCCGGTTCTTCCGATACGAAGCCCGAGTTCCTGGCTGACATCGGCTGCAATTTTCGGAGCCTCCTGTTTGCAAACCAAGATCGCACCTGCGGGGCCCTCGCTGCTCATCGCTTCCATGAGTCGGCTCGAAAGCTTTGTATACAACTCTTCTTTTGCGGCAAGCATGGCCTGCTTTTGATTCTCCGTCGGCGTTTTTCCATCAGCGATTACAACTGGCGGTACCACAGGATTCGACTCTTGTTTGTCTGTGGTGGTTGCAGCTTTCTGACAACCAACAACCCCAATGACAAAAGCCATCGAGGCAATTCGAAATACTTGACATTTGGCTATTACAAGTTTCATGGGCTCTCGGTCCTTTGAAGTAAGCAAGCCAGCTCGTGCATCCCCATTGGATGCTCGATCCGCACTGGGCCGTCGATCCTTCTCCGGCCAGATTGCTATGTTAATTCGTTAGTTCATGTCGCTACCATCTCAAAATTCTTTGCCGATGTGAGTGTTGCCGACAAATGCAAGTGAAATGATATTTGCTTAAGGAACTGAGGAAAAATAACTTGGGTGTTTACTGTGGGGGTGTGAGTGGACTTGATCGTTCAAAGGTGGAAGTGTTTTGTCGCGGATGGTGGTTTCACTTTCCCGAAATTCTTCCGACCGCA
>JAGQPR010000329.1 GCA_020426625.1 Planctomycetales bacterium | reverse complement strand
TTTTTAGCTGTCCCAAACCACTAGGGAGAATACGATGGTTTCCTCCAGCAAGATTATGGCTATTTGCCTGACATTCTCTCTCATGACCGCAGTAGGCTACGCTCAGACTCAAGTCGTAGACAACACTACTGCAAAAAAAGAAGAGCAGCGGGCTAAGGAGCTGCAGGAAGCGACCGAGCTTATGCAGCAGTTTGCTCGTGAGGCGTCCAAGGAAAGGCTTATCGAAATGACTGGCAAGCTAATCGCGCCGCGCGAGGTAGGTGAAAAGGTCTTTTCTGCCGATATGGCCGCTCGCCTGTCAAGCGAATACGTCAAGGCCTGGGAGTCAGGACAAATCATTCTTGCTGGCAAGCCCGGTCAAACAGAAGTGCTATTAACGCCTGCGACGACTGACGAATTAATCACATGGAGCGGCGAAGCTGCCAAGACTCTTGCCGGGGGATGGAAACGTCTTCAAAAGCACGTCCATCCCGGATTTACAATCTATACGATTCGCTTCGTTGAGCCGGGTGAAGACATCGGGATGCGTTTCGACGGCCTGATCAAAATCGATGACAAGTGGTACATCTTCCCCAAGGCCTGGAGATTGGCCCCGGAAGAGAACGAGCCCGAATAGCGACCTGCTGCCAATGGTTATTGGGCATTTCGCGCAACAAGACTGGCTGGTGCCCACGGAAGACACCAGCCAGCAAATATAGATCTGATTTTTTCAGTTCGCTATGCGCGACACCTACGCATTTCGCATTTTGCGGCGAACTTTCATGAGCAACTTCTTGGTGGCCATGATTCCTTCAGCTTCTTCCAATTTGCTGCCTTCGTATTCGATCCCCACAAAGCCGTTGTAACCAGCGTCGGTGACGATTTTCATCATCTTCGCGTAATCAGTTTTAGTTTCGTTGCCTTGCTCGTCAAAATCGTGGCTCTTGGCGCTGACGGACTTGGCAAATTTCATCGTTTCGGTCACGCCTTGATAACGATCGTAATCATGGAAGTTGCCAAAATCAGGCAGCGTACCGCAGTTGTCGAGCCCGACAGATCCGATGGTCTCTACCAGCCACTTGCCGTTTGAACTCAAGCCGCCATGGTTTTCGACGATGACGTTGATCTTGTGATCTGCCGCAAAAGTGCTCAGACGACGCAAGCCATCTGCAGCCAGTTTCTTGGCCTCTTCATAGTCGTTGGTGGATTGCGCGTTGACACGGATCGAGTGGCAACCGAGGAACTTGGCGGCCTCAACCCACTTGTAGTGAGCTTCAACTGCTGCTGTGCGTTTGGCGTCGTCTGCGTCGCCCAAGGCACCTTCGCGATCAATCATGATCAACAAACACTTGACGCCCAGGTCTTCGTGTCTTTGCTTGAGATCAGCCAAGTATTTCTTGTCCTCCGCCTTGTCCATGAAAAACTGGTTGACATACTCGACCGCATTGATCTTGAACTGTTCCTTGGCTGTCTTGGCAAAGTCTAGGTTGTCCAATTTGCCCGCGCGAATCGTGCGGTGCAATGACCATTCGGCGAGGGAAATCTTAAACGGCAATGGAGCCGCATTGGCCTTGTTTTCCTTCTGTGCTTCCGACGCACCTTCTTCACCGACTCGTTTGCGCTCTTGCCCAAAAGCGTTACTGGCCAGCGCTGCGGCACCACCTGCTGCAGCTATTTGTAGGAAGTGTCTTCGTTGAAGTTCGTTGTTCATTGCGAATTCTCTCTATTTAGAAGTGCAACTGATGGAGCAGTGAATTTAGAAGCGTTGTTGAAAACCAAGGAAAATACTTGATCAAGTCACGAACGGTTATCGCTACTGACACAAGGTCAAGGGTGGCTCGTGAGCCACGCGTTTCCACCTATTCCTTAGCGGACATCATATTCCGTCCACGCCGGGCCTGCAATCAACTTTTGCCGCGACGAGTCAACTAACGTCGGTTTATCCAACCTCAATAGCCAGCCGCGGTGAGTAAGGCACCGTACGTTGTCTAGGCTGGCTTGGGGGAATCGACAAAGCGATTGCGCAGCACGCCAATACCGTCGATCTCGACTTCTGCGACGTCGCCGGGACGGAGGAAACGCGGGGGCTTGCGAGCTGCTCCAACGCCCGGAGGTGTACCGGTAAACAGGACATCGCCCGGCTGAAGTTCGCAGCATTGTGAAATGTGGGCAATCAGTTGTGCTGGCGTGAATATAAGTTGTCGGGTTGTGGAATCTTGCAAGGTTTCCCCATTCAATCGCAGCTTCACGCAAAGATCTTGCGGATCTGGCATGTATGCTGCAGGGACAAGTACGGGGCCAATCGGTGCGAAATTAGGAAAACTCTTTCCGAGCAACCATTGACCACCCGGGCGGCCGAGTTGCCAGTCGCGAGCCGAAACGTCGTGACCGCACGTGTACCCGAAAATGCACTCTGCAGCGTCAGCTTCCGATACCTGCCAAGCCCGCTTGCCGACTACAACGACCAATTCTGCTTCGTAGTCGACTTTCTTACTGCACGCTGGCAAGGGTACTTCTGCATCTGGACCACAAATGGTGCCAGCCAACTTGTTGAATACTACTGGTTCGCAGGGAATCTCCATACCACTTTCGATGGCATGATCGCGGTAATTCAATCCTATACAGATAATTCTAGGCGGCTCAGGTACAGGGCTGAGCAAACTGGGCGTACCAGCCAGCAGAGAACTGCACTCGGCTACCGCTGGTAAAGTTGATCCAACCTCTTCCCACTGCCCGATGAGATCCTGGATCGTGCCGACGCCGGGAATAGTATCGGTCAGGTCGCGATGGCCATCTGCATCTTTTACACCCCAGCGAATTTGACCATGGTCGCCGCAGAATCGAATCAATTGCATAGTTGTGCAAAGCCAGTTTCTGGAATAAGAATTTGCAACAGGCTCGTCAATGAAACCGCTTGGCGAATCGAACTCGCGACTCTTTAGCAGCGCCGTCGTCCCGGTCGAAAAGTTCAGTCTTTTAAACAGTCGAGGTTAGCATAGGTAGCCAGGGATTCCCTGGCAAGACTGCTCGACCATTGTCCCGTGCTAGATTAACGATAATGTCTACGGAAGAGTTTTACGCCGTTTCATAGGTTGAAGGCGCCTCAACTACGACTTAGAATCTTCGAAGGAGATGTCTTGGGCTGAAGCATATTGCCCTGCAGCCGACCTCTATCACCCCTCCACAAGGTCAACTCATGCGATTCGATTGTGTTGTAGTCAAATTGGCAACTTGCGTTTGTTTGGCACTTGCCATGGGTTGCACGTCGAGCAAAAGTAATTCAAGTACAGCAGCCGGTACGAAACGCATCGTCCTACTCAACAACACCGATTCGCCGTTTTGGGATGCCGCGCGAGCTGGAATTGCCAAAGCTGTCGAAGACTTGAATCTGGCAGAAGCTGGTTTCACAGCCGGGATGGACTCCAATGAAAACGCGGAAACGGGCCAAATCGAAAAGCTGAGACAGTATGCCACACAGGATGATATCGTGGCCGTCATTATCTCTCCGGTATCTGGCACGAATCCGGCTATCGCCGACGAGCTGAAAAAGCTGCAAGATAAAGGCGTGATCATCGGTTGCTTCGATAGCGATTTGGACTCAAAATTTCGTTCCATTCGCGAGTTCTACGTAGGCACAAACAACGTCACAGGCGGCAAAGTGCTCGGTACCGCGGCGAAAGTACTTCGCCCCGACGGAGGCAATTACGTCCAATTTGTCGGCTTCGATTCGCAGCAAAATGCTATTGAGCGGATGGATGGTTTTAGCGATGCCGTCGGCTCTACCTACAAACAATTGGAACGCAAGATTGACGAGACCGACCGAGGACGAGCTCGCGACAACGTGCGAGATGTGATTGACCGCTATCCTGACCTCAATATCCTGGCTGGAATCTGGTCCTACAATGCCCCGGCAATCGTGGATGTCGTGAAAGAAAAAGGCCTGCGAGACAAGTTCACAATCGTTACCTTCGACGCAGAGCAGCTAGCCATCCAGCAGATGGCCGACAAGCAGATAGATGCCATGGTTGTGCAGAACCCCTTCGGTATGGGCTATGACTCAGTGAAATATGCCTTCGCCAAGCTAACTGGAGACGAGGAAACCGTCAAAGAAATGTTCCCGAACATGGGGCAGCCTGGCGGCGACATCCGCGATACTGGAATTAAAGTCGTAGGTCCCGATGGCGAATCACCGCTGAGCGCCGAGTCCTTTGCCGACTTCGGTTCCTCAGTCGAATTCCTCACAATTTCTCAATTCAAAGAGTGGCTCAAGAAATACAATTTGACCAGCTCATAAGCATCCACGCCGAAGTTCTTCCGCATATGTGGCGGTTTTGACGCTAGTGGTTTGGGACAGCTAAAAATTAGGGTTGGTCCGTAGTGGGATTCGCCAGAATTCCCCGATTGAGAGGAATTCTGGCGAATCCCCCTACCCTAAAATTAGGCTGTAACAGACCACTAGAAATATTGGAAAAAAGCATTCTCGCCACTAATAAACGTGCATCCCATTCGTTTATGTTCCTGGACGGCAGGATGCTTTCGCTTTTCCACTTTCGATCACGCCAGCTCCGGGCAGCTTCGCATGAATGCGTCGCCATATGGACAACCAGTGTCAAATAGACCGCCAACCGAGTGGGTTGCGGAGGTTTTTGCGCGCTATGAGGTCTCCTTAGTTGCCTACGCTCGCGGGCGGCTCAACGGCGACGTTGAGGAGGCGAAAGATGTCGTCCAGGAAGCGTTTGTAAAGCTTTGCCAACAACGGTGGCCGGATATCGAGGCACATGTAACGGCGTGGCTTTATCGCACTTGTCGCAATCGAGCGATTGACATTTCACGACGGGAGGGACGAATGAGCAGCGTACACACAGGTGGCACCGACGTATCTGAAATCCGCGATCAAGCCGCTCGGCGTCCGGAAGACAGAGCATCGCAGGACGAGCAGTTACTCCGGATGCGCAATCAAATGCATCAGCTGCCAGAACAACAACAAGAACTGCTGCGGCTGCGGCTGCATGACGGTCTGAGCTACAAACAAATCGCTCAAGTCACGGGTCTGACGGCATCCAACGTTGGCTACCTCTTGCACCAAGCGGTGACCAGTTTGCGTCTTTCTATGCTCGCCGATTGAACCAACCATATCAGATTCTGTCCCCAGTCCAATGGAGCGCGGGACAGTCTCACGCCCGCTTCCTTTCCAATCAAGAATTTTCTAGGGATCTTCCCATGAACGACCATTCAAGCAACTCGCACTCAAAGAATAAAAACTCTTGGGAAGACTGGCAATTAACGGCCTTCCTACTCGATGAACTCGATCCGGCTGCGGCAGCCGAAATCGAAGCCGCAGCAGCAAATGACGTGCGGCTTACGGCTGAAATTGCCGCACTTCGTACCACACTTGGCCAATTAACCCAAGTGTTCGAAGCTGAAAGGGCTGGAGAAAATGGCAACCTAGCAGGCCTTGGCCAAGAGCGATTCTCGCAAATCATGCAACTAGCCCACCAGACTACAAGCGACGCTCCCGCATCAGTTGTGTCCAAACGAATTACACAACAGGCTGCACCCAAGAAGCGGTTCGTATGGTTTGGTGTGATTGGCGTGGCCGCTTCGCTGACGTTGGCGATTTACTTTGCTGTGCCTGGCGTGCGACCTACACCGGTTGCCCAAAACGATGTTGCTAACAGTTTTGCGCCTGCTAGCGGCCCTGCGCAGACCTCCAATGAGAACTCGGCTGATGCAAGCGGAGACGCTGCAGTGGCCATGGGAACAGTGGAATCGCTGGGGGGGGGCGGCATGTTTGGCGACGTAAACGTTGAATTCGTGGATGAAATTGACTTGGTGGTCATCCGCGGAAGTAAAGCAGACGTGTCGCGAACCCTGGAATCAATTAGGCAAGACCCAGAAACCTTACGCGAGAATTTCGACGCCCGCGAACAGGGCTTTGTGGATGGCAGTCGGGATACGGACTTAGCTGCCGCCAAACCGACCTCAGAGCTAGCGAGCTCTGCCCGCGGCAGTGGCCGAAACGATGATGCATCACCTGCGATGACTGCACCCTCAAGCGGCTATGGTTCCGTCCGCGGAAGCGGTGTCGCAGGGCCCGGCCAAATCAGCAGCTCATCCGAAGGCTACATGGTCCCGAGCGACCAATTGAGCGTTGGGCTCCAACCTTCCCCTGCGCCAACAGTTGGGCTACCCGAATCGGCCCTAGCAGCTGATGTACCTGGAGGAGGAATGTATGGTGGCGCCGGAGGCTACGGCGGAGCGGGAGGCGGTGCTGGCTATGGGGGCGAAGGAGGCATGGGAGGCTACGGAGGTGCTGGTGTTGGCTATGGCAGCGGTGGCGCTGCTTACGGTGGCGGTGGCTACGGTGGCGGTGGCTACGGAGCTCCTGCAAGTTCCGCTCCGTATGGTGGCGGCTATGGGGGACCGGGATACGCATACGGCGAGTCACTAGTTGGCGAGAGCCGGAGTGGACGCACGCCTAGCAGTCACCGTGAAAGCCGCACTGGTGATCGCTTTGAGCACAGTACGGAGAACCAGTTTACATCGGTGGGCGAGGCGCCACTCAGCACGTTCTCCATCGATGTCGATACGGCTTCCTACGCCAAAACACGCCAGCTATTGCTGGAGGGACAACGTCGACCACCGGCCGACGCAGTGCGCATCGAAGAGTTCATCAACTACTTCGATTATGAGTATGCAGGGCCCACGGGAGACGACCCCTTTGCAGCGAATTTAGCTGTGGCCGATTGCCCCTGGCGGCCCAAGCACAAACTGGTGCGAATCGCGTTGCAAGCCACGCAAGTCGACTTGGCACAGCGTCCTGGTGCCAACGTCGTGTTCTTGTTGGACGTCTCGGGATCGATGAGCGCCGCCAATAAACTGCCATTGGTCAAAGAGTCGATGAGGATGCTGGTTTCACAGCTAGGCGAAAACGACAGGGTGGCAATTGCCGTTTACGCTGGTGCCGCAGGCTGCGTGCTAGAAGGCACTTCAGGTAATCAGAAAGAACAAATAATTGCTGCGCTTGACAACTTGAATGCCGGTGGCTCCACCAATGGAGGCCAGGGAATTCAACTGGCATACAACCTGGCGCGTGATAGTTTTGTGCCGGGAGGGATCAACCGTGTTATTTTGTGCACCGACGGTGATTTCAATGTTGGCGTCACCAGCACGAATGCCTTGGTCGACATGGTCGCTGAGAATGCGAAGAGTAATATTTTTCTCACCGTACTCGGCTTTGGCATGGGCAATACCAACGATGCCATGATGGAACAGATTTCCAATCGTGGTAACGGAGTTTACGGCTTCGTCGACTCTCGTCGCGAAGCACATCGTCAAATGGTCCAACAGTTGGCAGGGAATCTGATGACCGTTGCCAAAGACGTGAAGATTCAAGTCGAATTCAACCCCAGTGCGGTACGCTCGTATCGATTGCTCGGGTACGAGAATCGTGTCATGGCCGCCGAAGACTTTAACAATGACAAGAAGGACGCTGGCGAGATTGGTGCCGGGCATCGCGTGACCGCTTTGTACGAAATCATTCCCTCCTCCAGCGACAGCACGGCGGATGCTCCGCCGGTGGATGAATTGCGCTATCAACAACAACGTAGCATGGCAGCGCAGCAACCCGAGGCAAATGGCGTTTTGACTGAGGACTTGAGCGATGAACTATTGACCGTCAAACTACGTTACAAGCAACCCGAGGGCGACACCAGCAAACTGCTACTGTTTCCGCTGGAAAACCAATCCGTTGAATTCGCGGACGCCGATCGGGACTTTCGCTGGGCAGCCATGATGGCTCAGTTCGGCATGTTGCTCCGCGACAGCCGTCACCGCGGGATAGCAACTTGGCAAGGTCTCTTGGAGCAAGCCACCATAGCCGCTGGCATCAGCCCCGATGCCTCACGACAAGAGTGCCTAGAAATGATCCGCACAGCAGCTAGATTGTGAGGCACTTCCGCTACCGCGTTTTGAGTATTCGACCCAGCGTTTAGCACCCTGGTTTGGGCTCGTCTTGCCCGTAGGAAATGTCGTCGACGGACTCGGGAAAATTCTCCGATATGTCGACGACATCATCTGCGGCTTCTGGCGAGCGACTAGCCGATTCACAGGATGGCATCACGTCAAAAATGGCTTCCGACGACCAGGGTGTGTTTTCCAAGTCTTCCGCTCGCGCCCAGCTCGCGTGATCGCCGTACATGGCTTGAGCGCAGATCGGACACCGAGGGTCATCCAGGTCCGGAAACACCTTGGGCGAATCGGTCGTAGGCTCCACCCAGGCAGAGCCGCACTCGTCACACAAAGCGTACAAATGGCAACCCGATGCATCGGTGCAGGTACGCACGCGACACAAGCCCTCCACACAAAACGGACATTCACCAATATGAATCCACGGATTGGCGGGCACTTGTTCCATGATCCGGTTCCAGAGTGAAGCTGGTTTTACAGCGAAGTTGGGAAAGCACTGATCACGCGTTTGCCCTCCAACACCAATCGAATTCCGCGAGCGGCCGGGAAGCCCTCGCGTTTCCCCTTTTGACCGCCCACATAGCCTATCGGCTTGCTGAAGCGGACGTCAATAACGTCACGGCCATCTTCATGCTTCTTGACGACATCTTTCGAATTCGTCTGAGCTCGTTGATAGGCATCGTCGATCCAGCGCAAGACTTGAGGCATATCTCCGTCAAACACACCGTGCACGGGCCGGGACGAATCATCGACAAGATGGCGCATGATATGATCGAGGCGGTGTTTCTCTTCGCCGCCCATCGGCGTGTAACGCAAGCCAGCTGGTGACAAGTAGTCGCCAGGTGCGATTGCTTTGAGATAGTCATAAGTCAGTTCTGCCGCGCCCGGCTCTGCCCCCCTGCCCTTTCCGGAGTCCTGCTGTCTATCACCTGAGTCGGATCGATCCGCTGCAGTCGCGTCGGTCGTATCGCCATCACCGTTCCGCTTTGTGATCTGTTCAGCATCAGTCGCAATGCCGCGATCATCGCCCGCAGGTGGAGCAGACTGCTCCAACAAACTGATCAACGAGGGCAATTGCCAGCCCAGTTGTCGATTGGCTGCGGGCTGCAAGATGGCGTAGCCAATGAGCAGGCAGACGATAACCAAAGCCCATTTCGGGGAGAATTGGCCAAGTTTCGACTTCGCAGTTTGACGTTTCACGGGCAATTCGCTTGGAAACAGGAAAGCAACGATAAGGAGAAAGCAGACTTCCCTATGTGTTTATTGAATTTCTAACAGTCTGTTATGACGCTATCAATGGATAGGCCAAGGCACCCGCGCATTGTATCGCAAATACATAATGCTTGGTAAGGAAGCCCTTACCCCAGGCTACAATCTGCCACTGCTCCGCAGTTACGGAGGACAACTCGCAAGTAGACTGCGCTTGTCGAGCGGAATCA
>JAGQPR010000328.1 GCA_020426625.1 Planctomycetales bacterium | reverse complement strand
ATCCAAAATTAAAAAGTTTTCCCATCGAACAAACCACCGAACCGATTTGATACTATCTCAGCAGTCTCCAAGGGCCCGAGGGAGAGTAAGTTGAATTGTTGGAGATCAGCGAGAAGTGTCACAAGAACGGTTTTTTGAACGTGAATCAGCCCGATAATTTTCCAGAGTCGATCGCCTCGGATGCCGAGTTGTTGAGTCAGCTTGAGGCGGGGCACGAAGACGCCGCGACGCAGCTCTACCATCGCTATGCCGACCGCCTTTTTTGGCTGGCGAAGAACCGGTCGGGTGGAAAATTCTCCAGTCGCATGGACGCCGACGACATTGTGCAATCGGTATTTCGTACTTTTTTTCGGCGAGCTTCCTCCGGACACTATCAATTGCCCGAGGGGGAAGAGATCTGGAAACTATTTTTGGTGATATCGCTGAATAAGATTCGCAAGAAGTCTCAATTCCACCAGGCCGCCAAGCGGGATGTCGGACGCACTCAGGCCATGGGGGAAACGCAAATCGAATCGGAAGACAACTCTGAAGACGTGCTGCGTCTGACCATCGAGGAATTGGTTTCGAGCTTACCAGTTGATCATCGAGGCGTGATACAGGACCGAATCAAGGGCTACGACGTTGGTGAGATGGCGGTTCGCAATCAGCTTTCGAGGCGGACTGTAGAGCGAGTACTGCAGGCTTTCCGCAAACGATTGCAGCTTGAATTGCATGAGGCCGATGGTGAGTAACGTGAACCACAGCTTTGAATTTGATGCGCAGACAGAAGACGTGCTCGCTCGATTTGAACGTGCTCGTCAAGCGAGTATTGAGATCGACGTGGAAGCTTGCCTGGCAGAGGTGCCCGCCCGGCAACATGGGCGTTTGGTGGCTGAAATGGCTTGCATCGATTTGGAACACTCTTTTGAGCATGGAAATGCATCGGAGGTCAGCCCATTCATTGAGCGGTATCCCCAAATTTTTCAAGACAGTCGGCTGCGGCATGAGGTTGCCAAGGAACACTATCGTCTGTGCCGATTCTTCGGCCTGAATGTCTCCCAAAATGAGATTGCAGCTCGTTACGGTGTGCCTGACGTCGATTGGGACGAATTGCCGCAAGGGTCTGGGGACACATATGCCGCGCAGGTCCCAGGCGACTTTCCCTCTGCCGGTGCAGTGTTTTGTGGTTATCCGTTGGTAGCCGAACTGGGGCGCGGAGCACTTGCTCGTGTGTTTCTAGCGCGCCAACCCGACTTGGCTGAGCGTTGGGTTGTGCTGAAGATTACTCAGCGTCTAACCACTGAGGCGGCTCGTCTAGCCAGCTTGCAGCATTCGGGAATTATTCCCGTCTACTCGATCCATGAAGACAGAGGCTTGTTTGGTATTTGCATGCCCTACTTGGGCGCGGTAACACTCGGCAATCTACTGTCTGAACGAGGCTGGTTCAGTGATTACAGTGACAAATCGCAAGCCCAAGTCTCGACCCTAATTGCCAATCGCTTCTCAACGATTGTTTCTTCATATCGCGGGCAAGTTGTGGCTCAAAGTGGTAGTGAGCTGATAAGCGGGGAATGCCACTTAGAATCACAGGCAATTGAGCAACCATCGCTGGACGAAGAACAACTGCGCGAGCTGTTGGGGTTGTCGCATTTGGTTGATGCATTGCAGAATCAACTAGTAGACAAAGATCCAGTTCCAGCCAAGGTTTCCCTTTTGCGACAACTGGCTGAAGCCATGGCTTACGCCCATTCGCGAGGAGTCGTTCATCGCGATCTAAAGCCAGAGAACATACTGATTGCCAACGATGGCCGGCCCGTGGTGCTCGATTTCAATCTAGCTGCGGCTGGTACCAATTCCGGTCAAGAGTTGGTGGGTGGAACATTACCGTACATGTCACCGCAGCAGCTCCAGTCGCTGGATCAGGGAGGACACTCACCACAGGATGACGTCTTTTCGCTTGGAGTCATTGCATATCAGTTGTTGACGGGCATGTTGCCCTTTGATGATTCTGGTCTCGATCAGAATGATCTGCTGGCCATCGCCGCCAATCACTCCGTTCGTCCCATCCCTTGTCGCTTAATCTCCGTTGGCGTTTCGTCCGGCCTGAATGGGATTGTTATGAAATGCTTGGCCCTGGATCTAAGCGAACGATATCCGTCGGCAGTCGATCTGTACGAAGACTTGGACCGCCTCTGCCGATTCCAAGTCTTAAGACATGCCCCCGACCGTTCACCGACAGAACAATTGTATAAGTTTGCTAAGCGCAACCCGATACTCACTTCCCTAACTGCCGTGATCCTTATGGCGTCTGTACTAGTCGTCGGATTGGTCGTTGCGTTGAACCTGGCTCATGCCCGCAATGCTAAGCTGGCAGCCAGCGAAAAGGCAAGCCAATTGCAAGCTGCGATTCCCGAGGTGATTGCTATGCTGCGATCTCCTGGCGGAGAAGTCGAGTTGCTGAAGAGAGGCGTCCAAAATGCAACCGCGTTGTTGTCAGAGTGGGACGAGACTCAAGAGCTTGGAAGGCAGGCTGCGCTCCGCCTATTGCCACCTGAAGATAGACTGGCCTTTAGTATCCAGCTAGGCGACTTGATGTATGCGCTGGCAGGAGCGCATTACCAGTTGTCCTTATTGCGGATTGACGGCGCTGAACACTTGACCGCTGCCATGAAGTGGAATCGACTTTCGGCCCAGTATTGGCCCGAGCTGAGTCAAGCAGCCGATTATCGGCAATCGCGCTTCGAGCAAGTTGACCTGGCCGATCCGTCCAAGCGAAAAGGCGTCAGTGTTGACATTGCCCAGGTGGAGGAATCTGCCAGTCTGTTTGCCAAAATGTGGTATGCCCGAGAAGCGGGAAACCGACACTTGTGGCTAGATTATGCAGATCGCTTGGTCGCCGAACGTCCAACGGATCCCTCGCGTTGGTTCAGCTTGGCTTCGGCACGATATGCGACGGGTGACCTTTTGAGAGCCTGTGATGCGTTCGATGTATCCGCCAAATTGCAGCACAACTCAGCGATGTCCATCCTCTGGCGCGGCATTACGCATCTACAAACTAAAGAGTATCAGCTAGCGGAAGCGGACTTTTCTCAGTGCCTCTCACTCAGACCCAAATGGATTGCGCCGCGTTACAACCGCGCGCTCGCATTGAAGGGGCTAGGCAATTTCGATGGTGCCATTGAAGAACTCGATTTCATTGTCGATTCTGAAGAAGTGGGGCCAAGGGTCTACAGCCTGCGATCTCAACTGAATGCTGCCCGAGGGAACAGACAACAAGCTTTGGCCGATAGGACCTTAGCCCTGGCGGCGCCAGCCTGCGATGCGGACGATTGGGTCGCGTTGGGAGTGTTGAAAATCTCGCAGAGACCGCACGAAGCGCTGCAGGATTTCGCTCAAGCTCTGTCGCTTTCGCCACGAAATGTTGCTGCGCAACAGAATACCGCACATGTGCAGGCAGAGATTCTGCACGATAATGCTGCAGCTATCCGATCGTTGTCGGAGCTAATTTCTTGGGGGGGAGGCGGGACAGCAGCTGTTGCCTCCCGGGGCATCATCTATGCTCGTGCGGGTGCCATACAGGAGGCGCTGCAAGACGCACAACGCGTTGCTAGCAGTGCCCCAACAGCGCTGGAAATGCTCCAGTTGGCCGGGATCCACTCCCTGGTTTCCCCAGCCCACGATCTGGATGCCGATCTGCACGGCGAAAGCCAAGCGTTGATATGGTTGGCGCGAGCCTTGTCAGCAGATCCAGGTTTGACCAAAATAGCCGAGAGTGACCCAGACTTGGTTGGTCTGCGGGGAATTGATCGATTTGAAACACTTATTTCCTCCTTCAAGCGATAGTCTTGCAGGTCCCATCCAACTTTGATCTTGCGATAGGCAGCACATCATCCGTGAGCCTCTCATTCGACCGCGCGAATAATATTCCGCGATTTTTGTTCGCGGACCGGGCGGGAACCTCTGCTTGAATGGGTTTCCCTTGACGGAAGTGTGTGTCCGGTGCCACGTGAAATCCGACACGTCCTAGCGCCACACCTTTCCTGTCCAGTCGGATAGGACTTTTGCAGCAGGTTCCGCAGAAAAATCCAAGCATATTCTCAATTGCTCAGAATTCTAAAATGACAATTCGTTGCAACGTGCGATTTGATCAATTTCGCAGACGCGGCCACAAGCGGCAGAGACGACAAATGACCTGCGAACAACTGGATGTTCGTCTGGCGCTTGATGCAACTGCCAGCGCCGCCGCTGCCCTGCCATGGTTTGATCCAGCCGAACTGACTTACAGTTTTGCACCTGATGGGACCAGTCTTGGGAACGAGCAAAGTTCGTTGTTTTCTGAGCTTGCTCGCACCGGAACGACCGAACAATGGCAAGACGCCATCGCTCGCGCATTTAACACATGGCTTGGCATTCTTGGAACTAGCATTCAAAGTACGAATGATACAGGAGCTCCTTTCGGCACATTTGGTCCCACGCAGGGCGACAGCCGCTTTGGCGATATTCGCATCGGTGCAGTGCCTTTGGCCGGAAACGTCATGGCACAAGCGATTCCGCACAGCATCATTACTCAGGGCTCGTGGGCTGGCGACATCTTATTCAATGCAAATGCCGACTGGTCGGAATTGGGCCAGGTCTATTCCGTGGCATTGCATGAGTTTGGACATGTGCTTGGGTTGGGGCACTCTGACGACCCGGCTTCGCCAATGTTTTACCACGGCGTCCACGACACGATTGCTCCTACGCGAGACGATGCAGCAGCACTCCAAAAACTCTACGCTGGCGTCGATGTCGAAACGGAGGGCCACGGCGCCAACTATCGCAGTTCGGACGACGAAGATCATTGGCGGGAGCAACCGGAATTCCAATTCGACTCCAGTCAGGCATTGCCCCTCACGGGAGAATTAGCAGCCAGCGCGCGGTACACGGCCCAAGCGGAGTTGACTGCCACAACCAATGCAGTGCTCTACCGGCTCGAGCCTATCGGATCGATTGATCATGCCCAATTTCTCAACATAGTTGTGTCAGCAACCCGCCAAAATGGACTCATTCCCAGCGTCAATGTTTTCGATTCCTCAGGGGATCCAATACGTACCAGAATTCTGCACAACTCTCAGGGGGTATTGGTAGTCCAAGCTCGGGACGTCGAGCCGAATCAAACGTACTATGTTGCCGTCACGCCAGCCTCCACAGCAAGCCAGTTTCAGGTCGGCCAGTTTGACTTCTTGGCTGAGTACAGTAACGCTTCCCTGCTGCCTACTGAGATCGGCTCTTACTTGCTCACGGCAGAAAATCCGATCGTCGAACAGAGATTTCAAGTGACGTCGTCGCGACTTATCCACTTGTTGGTCACGTCGGATTCCACCAGAAACAAGAGTGCGAACACGGCGATATGGGGCACTTTGGTTGACAGCGAAGACAACATCATTGCCCAAGTCGCCCTCAACCATGGCGATGCAAGGTCCGCGCCGCTTGTGTTTGCTGAACCTGGCGAATACCGGCTGATCGTCGAGACGGGCAACGAAGACCAAACTAGCCCACTCGCGGCTCGAGTGAAAGTCGCTGTCGATGAGATTTCGGTGGATGTCGGACCAGGGGTGATTGATCCTGCTATCGAACCTCTTGTATCCTGCGATTCGCTCGGGGCCGATCCTAATTACTGTTACGATCCCGGACCCGTAGTGTTGGTCGAAGGCCCAGTCTATCCCGACCCAACCCAATTGCCCCCCACGCCCGTGTACCCGTCGCTTCCGCCGTGGTCAAGTCCGCCCTGGTTTTATTGGCCGGATTTCGATCCAGTCTATCCAATTTACATGCACAATTCGCTAGACGCTTTGGATGTGTCTGGAGATCAATTCGTTACGCCTGTAGACGTATTGCTGATCGTCAACGAACTAAATGCAGGTCAACCTAGCGGTACCGATGCATTTCTCGATACGAATGCCGATGGCTTGGTATCGCCCATCGACGTCTTATTAGTGGTGAACATGCTCAACAGCACCTATGCCTTGGAAGGCGAATTATCTGCTGCCGCCGATGAGTGCGTTCCCTCGATCGATCAGTACTTTTTCGAGCTGGGTTTTAACAAACGCCATCGCGACTTCCTTGCACTCTCACGCTGAATGACGAAACCACAGTAGGTCTCTGCCAGTCATCTGCGTCTCGCAACGAGAGCTTTGTTGGACCTTCAACACGAGGCGCACGCAGTGCGGGTGCGATTCCTCGTGATTCCCCACCTGCGGTCCAAGATCAATAAGCCATAAAATGGACATGATCAACTGCCTTTCGTCAGTTTGCTTGTTGGCGTGCTTGAAAAGTACTATAGTGCCCTAACCTCTGGTTTGAGCATTGGTCGCCAATAGCTCATGAATAGATCTTTGATCAACCATTTAACGCGGCGCAATTCGATGTCACGCATAATCATTTTAATGGGGCTGCTTGGCCTGTCCGTTTTTAATTCCCATTCCATAATGGCCCAGGAATCGGCGACGTCCCCGAGGCTCAAAGTTCTGTCTTATAACATCCGCTACTTAAACAAAAACGATGGTCAGGACAGTTGGGAGAATCGAAAGCTAGCCGTCGTGGAGACAATCCAGACAGCGGATGTGATTGGATTGCAGGAAGTCGTCGATCAGCAATTGGATTTCATCAAGCGGAATACGCCGGACTATCAGTGGTATGGAGTCGGACGAGACGATGGCAAATTGGCAGGTGAGATGACGGCCATCGGTTGGAAAACGGGACGAATTCAAGTTCTCGATAAAGGTACGTTCTGGCTGAGCGAAGCATCGGACAAGGTAGGCAGCAAGTCTTGGGATGCCGCTTTGCCTCGAATCGCCAGTTGGATACGGCTGCGGATGGCAGGTGGGGATAAGTCCTGTTTGCTGGTCAATACGCACTTTGACCATCGTGGCGCCATAGCCCGAAAAGAATCTGCAAAACTACTACGAGCCTGGATCGCTGGCAACCGCCAGGGATTGCCAGCGATTCTCATCGGTGACTTGAATGCCCAACTTGGTAGCGAGCCCTTGGAGGAATTACTATCCAATCCAAACGACGGCGTAAACGAACTTATCGATGCACGCCAGGTAGCGGAGCAGCAAGACAATGGTCCCAACAGTACCTGGAACGGATTCGACCATATTGTCGACAAACGGCGCATCGATCACATACTGGTGGTTGGGAAAGTGGGCGTGGAGAGTTTCCTCACGTTGGATCCCCGAACTGAAGCTGGGCGATTCGCCAGCGATCACTTGCCGGTTTCTGCCGTGCTTCAGCTAATTGCCGACTAAGCACAAACGCACAAGTTTTCTGATTCTTGCTCAGCCGTGGCTAACGCCAAGTTGCCTGTCCATTAATTGCCCTACTTAACACGAATCAGCGATGACAAGCAGGGCTTTCTCGAAGTGATAATGAGGAATGCTTGTGATTAGCTGGCTTGTTATTCTGCGAGTGGTAGTTGTCGTGCTGGCTTTGAACGCTCAGAGCCTTTTATCGGCTAGCGAACGCCCACCAAACATCATCCTGTTCCTTGTCGATGACCTGGGATGGAAAGATCTCGGCTGCTACGGCAGTTCGTTCTATGAGACTCCGCATGCAGATGCACTGGCACAACGAGGTGTTCGGTTTACGCAGGCGTATGCCGCATGCCACGTTTGTTCGCCAACTCGAGCCAGTATTCTGACAGGCAAGTATCCGGCGCGTCTACAGCTAACGGATTGGCTTCCGGGAAGAAGAGAATTTGCGTTCCAACAATTGAGCAATGCCCCGATTACACAATATTTGCCTGCAGCTGAGATCACCATCGCTGAAGCCCTAAAGCAACATGGCTACGCGACCGCTCACATCGGCAAATGGCATTTGGGTGAAGAGCCATTTGGCCCACTGAACCAGGGATTTGACGTACAAATTCCGCGTTGGAACAAAGGCTGGCCTAAGAGCGGCTATTACGCGCCATTCCAGTTTGATGGACTCGATGACAAGGACGGGCAATACTTGACGGATCGTTTAACCGACGAAGCCATTCAGTTCATGGAAAGTCATCGGTCGCAGCCGTTCTTTCTCTACATGTCGCATTTCGCTGTTCATGATCCCATTCAGGGACGCAAGGATCTAGTAGCCAAATACCAGTCGAAACGGGAATCGCTTGCCGAAGAGCATGTGCCCGACTTCATTCTGGAAGGGAACCCAGATGCAGAGCATAGCTACGACTGGCGGTCGCGAATGGCTCTGCTTGAGTCTCCCGATTATTCAACTTTCCGTGTGTTGCCTAATCGGATGGCCAAGATCAAACAGCGACAAGACAATGTGCAGTTTGCCGCAATGGTCGAGGCCATGGACGAGAGCCTTGGACGCATTTGTCAGCAACTAGAAATCTTGAATCTGGCAGAGAATACAGTCATTCTGTTTTTCTCCGACAATGGTGGGATGTCTGCTGCCAACTTTGGCAATCCCGAACGTGTTGTTGCACCCAATCAGCTAGACAAGGCCTTCTCTACATCAAATCTACCATTGCGCGGTGCAAAGGGCTGGCTGTATGAAGGTGGAATCCGCGTGCCACTGATTGTCTATTGGCCCAATTTGGGTGCGAAAGGTCACGTCTGTGATGAACCCGTGATCAGCACAGACTTGTTCCCAACGATCTTGGAGATAGCGGCGTTGGACTTGCTACCGGAACAACACGTCGACGGTTTGAGTTTGGCCAAGTTGGTTTCCGGCCAACGCAGCTCGACAGACCGTCCGCTATTCTGGCATTTTCCACATTATAGCAATCACGGCATGCAAAGTCCGGGCGGGGCCATTCGCTTGGGCGATTACAAGTTGCTCGAGTACTTTGAACGCGGGACCATCGAGTTGTTTAATCTGCGAGATGACATTAGCGAGCAGCAGGACTTGGCGCAAAGGAATCCGGAGAAAGCTGCCGAGTTGCTTTCTCTGTTGCGCCACTGGCGCGAAGACATCCAGGCGAGTTCGATGTTGCCCAACCCGATGTACATTCCACCTGCAGATTAGAGTTGCTTTGGCATTCAGCACTTCAAGCAACAGCTCGAAGCTTGGCGTACCACTCTTACTGCTTCGCATAGGACCTGGGTAAAGATAACAAAGCATTTTCCCTCTACCTCTCCCATGCCGCGCAGCCGTTGCATTGGGCAAGGCATGCGCCACCGTTATCTCGACGCAAGAAGAACGTTGATGTAAGACTGCCATCCAGTCCCAATATCACTGGGCGGTGGGTCGGCGCTCAACTTCCCGCTGACCGCAAGTAAACGGTTGATACGCAGCGACTTTTGGAAAACTTTTCTACAAGACACAGCATTTCTACAAGACACAGCAGCGGACACAGCACCTTAGCTTAGCGAACGTGGATCAAGTCGAGGCCTACTACAGTTTCGAGCCGGAAGGGTGTTGCGGTTCGAATAAGACAAGTGTGTTGGAGACACAAGCCCTCACCGCCGATCGGCGTAGCCTTATACCCGGGGTTACGTT
>JAGQPR010000327.1 GCA_020426625.1 Planctomycetales bacterium | reverse complement strand
TTTCGTTTTCGACAATCGCTCAATCAGTTTTTCCATCGCGTCCGGGGCGCTCATTCCACCCAAAGCGCGTCGAAGCATGCCGACCCGACGATGTTCATCTTTGTCCATCAAAATCTCCTCGCGGCGAGTGCCGCTCAAGTTGATATCGATGGCTGGCCATATCCGGCGGTCAACCAGGCTGCGGTCGAGCATGATTTCCAAGTTACCCGTGCCTTTGAATTCCTCGAAAATAACTTCGTCCATCTTGCTGCCCGTGTCCACCAGCGCCGTGGCGATGATGGTCAGCGAACCACCTTCCTCGACTTTGCGGGCAGAGCCAAAAAACGCTTTCGGTTTTTGCAAGGCGTTCGCGTCCAGGCCTCCAGTCAATAATTTACCACTCTGCACGCATTCACCATTCCAGGCACGCGCGAACCGGGTAATGCTGTCTAGAAAAACCACGACATCGACGCCATACTCGACCATACGCTTGGCCTTTTCCAAGACCATATGGGCTACTTGGATATGCCGAGAGCTTGGCTCGTCGAACGTGCTGCTAACAACTTCACAGTTGCGCCCACGGACTTCGCGTTCCATGTCCGTCACCTCTTCCGGCCGCTCATCGATCAGCAGCATCATGACGTAGGCTTCCGGATAGTTCTTCAACACAGCCTTGGCCATCTTCTGCATAAGAATGGTCTTGCCCGCGCGAGGTGGACTGACGATCAACCCGCGTTGCCCAAATCCAACGGGCGTGATCATATCGATCACACGAGTTTCATAACTGTCTGCTTCTGTCTCTAGCGAAATGCGTTGATCAGGATGCAAGGCGGTCAGATCATCGAACGACCTGCGATAGTGTCGCTGATCCGGGTCGTGAAAATTAATCGCCTCGACTCTTAACAGAGCGAAATACCGCTCGTTTTCTTTTGGCGGACGAATCTGACCGGCAACCGTCGAGCCGGTTTGCAATCCAAATCTACGAATCTGACTTGGCGAAACGTAAATATCGTCCGGGCAGGATATGTAGTGATGTTGGGAGCTGCGCAAAAAGCCAAATCCGTCGGGAAGGATTTCCAATGTGCCTTCACCAAACATCAATCCGTTATTCTTCAGACGCATCTTCAGGATCTGAAATACCAGTTGCCGCTTATCGAGATCCGCGGTTTGCACACCCTCGGCTTCGGCCACGGTTTGCAGCTCGGCTTCGGACATCTGTTGCAGTGCAGCAAAGGGCGAGGGGGATGCATGGTTTGACTTTGGCTCCTCACGCCCGACACTACCGTGGGATTCCCGCGAAATCTCTTCCGCCAGCGAAACTGGTTCCTGATCAGAATCCAACTCACGAATTCGCTGATCGACTTCAGGGTTGCCCTGCGTCGGGCGGTTGCGCCCGCTCGATCGATTCGAAGAGCGGTCGCTCCGCCATTTTTGTGGCCTCTGACCAGACATTGAAAAAACTCCTAAACCGAAAAGTCCAGGAACATGGCGTTCGCTGGGAATTGTGGCGCTCGTCATTAGCGCGGGTGGGATAGCGGCTGATTGCCTTGTCGTGTGTGCAGCAACTCTCGCTTCAGTGGTTTAAGGCTAGCCAGCACAAACCGCCCAGTTCCCTTTCAGGAATTTGAGGAAAGTTTCTCTGATTTGTTATGGCCATCGAAAGGAACATTGATGGCTTTCACACAGCTCAGATTCTTTTTCCCCAGAACTTCTCAGGGCGCAAAGAACGAAGATTTTTGAGTGCTGGCGGCCACTGCCGAACTAAGAGCTTTTTGCTAAAGCGGCTGAGGGCTAAGGGATGAACTAATTACGAATGTCGCAACGATAAGTTCTTGACCGCTATAATTGGGCCAAGGTTCTCACCAGTATAGGCGCGAACGGCCTTTCAGAACAGCAAAGATTTCGAACGGACAGTTCAAATTGCCTCCAATCAAGCCAAAGTTGAAAATAAGGCACAGGAAATTAGCAGTGGGCATGCGCAGTGGCTAGCCTTCAGCCCTTGCCTCAAACAAGATTTGTTCCAGCTTTTGCGCAGCAACATTATTTGGTTGTGCTTGAATGTCGCGACTGATTTGCAGTCCTGATGTTACAGGTCTTTCCCTGGAATTAGCAACCAACGAAACTTGTGAGCGCAGGGGGTTGATGAATCGATCGCTGACATTTCTATTGCGGCTGGCTGACGAGTACCTGGCCGATCGGTGCTCGATCGGCCCAGTACGAGAGCACATAGGTGTTCCGGCCCTTGCTGACGTTTACTAGCTCAGTTACGCCGGAGGACAAAGGGCTCCCCCCCGCGACGGGCTCGAGATGAAGTTGATGCGAACCGGCTGGCAGCTCTAAACGCGCGCATTGAATCTGACGGGGCAACAACCCCCAGCACCGTGTATCCGCCGATTCCGTCGCCTCCCAAAGTACACCTGCGGCGTCGAAGGCCAACGACGTAAGGGCGGAGTCGGCGTTGAAGTGATCCTTGGCCGAGTAAACGGCTCCCTTCTTCACGATTCTCCTGGCGACCGCCCGCGCGAGGACTTTTGGTTGATGGATTTCTGCAGTCCGTTGAGCCAATTCCTGCAAATCCGTCATGGGTAACGTAGTCGTCCAAGCGTTCCCGTCGACTTGGATGCCCACCAAATCGAAGGGCATGCGCGGGCTGACGATCGACGGGATCTTGACTGGTGCCAGCGTGGGAGGAAGCGAGTATTCACCCAGGCTCGACAAGATTTGATCCGCGATCAACAACGCCTCCTTCGTCGCCACAGCTTCGGTTTCGACTTTGTAGGGCCCGCGGCCAACCATGGCGATTACGTAGACTACGCCATGTTCGGGCGCGCTATGAACTCCATGGGTTACGCGTTGTATGTCGGCAGCTATTTGCGGCGAGCCTGGCAACAATTGCTCGGCCAATTGGTAGGCTCGAAATGCGTCGTCGTAGTCGTGCAGCGTCGCTTCGCGAACGACGCCACGAAGGTAGGGGGCGATGGCCGGAATGCAGTAGTCTGCCGTTACTGCCTCACCTACATCAGCTTGTTCCCGCTCGACGATTTTTTGGTGCTGGGCCAGTGTCTGCAAAGAGTAACTTTCCGCATCGACACCGTCACCCATCAGGCTAGCCAAAGTCAAGAATACGCGGACTAATATCTCCTCGTAATCTTCGCCATCATAGGCCCGCCTTTGGTCATCCACGACCAATGCGGACGCCTCTTCTGCCAAGCTGGATTTCTCCAAGGAGTCCCAGGTGTCTCGCACCTTGCGTAGTCGAGCTTCCGTTTTTTTTTTTTTTTTTTTTTGTTTTTCTGCATCTACAGTCTTTCCCTACACGACGCTATCGTCGCCCTTTGGCTTTTTGGCCAGTTGTGCGAGCTTTTGATGCGCTTGCGATAGGTCATTGGCAAAGAATGCGTCGCGGGGGCCGACCAGGCGGTGCGCATGAGTCGAGCACCCCAACAGGCTAGTCGCTGACACAACGGACCATGCCAGGTTTCGTATCCACCCCCAGCCGACGTGGAGACGGTTTCTGCACTGTCTTTTCAGAGTGGGCAAACCTGGCGCCGCCTGAAATGAATTCATGGAGTGTTGCGAACAAGGGCTAATGCCCACCCGAGAAGAATCCATAGTTGGCGATCTTGCCAAGCGGCGAACGGTGATAGCCCTTGCTGATCTCCGCTTGCTCTTTCTTATAAGCACCAGTTCGCGTGTCAACGATTTCCAATGTTAGCAGATAGTCGCGCTGCGACGAACTGTTACGTTGCGTCGTCCCGCTGGTAAGTGTTGCATACAACAGGTAGTCGACCGGCTGACCATGCTGTTGGAGGGCGCTAGCAAATACTTGCATGTTGGCTGGAACGAGCAGTGAATCAGGCCTTAAACCAGTTTCAATCAGCGCTGCATCCATCATTCGACGACTGACTGCCTCAAAGGCGTCGGCACGATTGATCTGAGTGTCGATTAGCTGGTAGATCTGGTCCTTGAAGTCGCCCAGCTCCTCGGAGCTCTTATTCTCCACCCCGATAAAGCAAACTCGCTGGGTGAGCGGCATGCCATCGGGCGTAAACACCGCCGCTGCTGGCGTAACGTAGCAGGCTCCCAAAAGTTTTGCCACGGATTCTTCCACCAGTGGTTTGTAAACTTCGCCACCTGCACTGTGGCTGCCAACCATATCCTCTTCATTGTCGCGGATCAGATGGCCGAACTGGTAGCTTCGACAGCCAAACAAGCTCGTGGTGAAGAGAGCTGTCGCTAGAATCAGTAGCGTTCCCGGCCGCACAATGCATTGATTCATTATGTATCCCTACCTTCCTTCGCGCCAAAGCACTTTCAGGCGCGCAATATTGGCTTCCATGCCCCTAATCTCAAATCCAGGCTGCTAATGCTAGCGCCCACGCTGACTGTCCGGGGCTCGGTGGCCAACGGTATGAGTTCAGACGCTCCAATCGCGCTAAACCTATTCTCATTGCTTATCGGCAATCGAGTCGCAACGTCATTGGGCTGTTTTTGCTAAAGTCAAGGCACTTATCGCAATTATCTTCGCAAACTGCAATTGGAATTCGCCTTTGCGTATGCTGGCAAATACCCTTCTGCCGGACCAAATTCTGTAGATAATGCTGCAACCTTTAGAGGTTTTTCGTGTCCATAGTGGACGAGGCGACGAGTGCCTATCGCCAAATTCTCATAGTATTCCCAACCGAGTCGCCCCCCCGAGCCCATTTCATGTCAAAAGCAAAGATCACAATTGTCGACTATCAGATGGGGAATCTGCGCAGTGTGCAGAAAGCGCTCGAACACGTCGGCTATTGCGCAGAGGTCAGCAGCGATCCTGAACAAATTGCCAGCGCCGAAAAGCTCATCTTGCCCGGCGTGGGCGCGTTCGGCGATGCGATCGCTGAGCTGGAGCGACGTTCCCTAGTCGAGCCCATCAAGGAATCAATTCGCGCTGGCAAGCCCTTCTTGGGAATCTGTCTTGGGTTGCAGATGCTATTTGACATCGGATACGAAGGCGGGGAACTGCCTGGCCTTGGGATCATCGGCGGATCGGTCGAGCGTTTTTCGTTGCAGCCTGGTATGAAGGTCCCACACATGGGGTGGAACCAAGTGCAGGTGCGTCAGCCGAATTGCCCCCTGTTACGAGACATTCCGATCACGGCATATTTCTACTTTGTGCACAGCTACTATGTCTTGCCCGGTTCTGATGACAGCATTTGGCTCACCAGTGACTATGGCGGCCCGTTCTGTGCGGCCGTGTGGCAAGACAATCTTTTTGCGACTCAATTCCACCCCGAGAAGAGTCAGCAAGACGGCTTGCGTATGTTAAGTAACTTTGCCTCTCTGTAGTCGATGGATCTTGTGAGTCTTTGACAAGTCGATAAGCCGGGGCGCGAATCGAGTTGCGACGCAAATCGACATGCGCTGCCAACGCTGCATTCAAAAACTCAATCGAAATCTTCGAAGCGCAAATGATTATGGACGCTGCAGTTCTCGGAGCGGCCCAAATAGTTGCGGATCCGCAGTGCTCATTAGGCTGTCGATCAGTTGCGACAGGTCATCGGACGCAACTTGCCAGACGCGCAGTCGACTGGGATCGTAGTAGACCCAGCCGGAATCAGGGCCTCCTGCCGACCATGTGACCGCAATCGCACCAGGCTTAAGCTCTAAGAGTCCTCCGCTGTAAGCATTAGCTTTGTAGGTTTCGTATACCTCACCCTGGCCTTCAGTATCTTCCGTTCTACCAGCAGCTGCATAGACATATCGGTACGTTAGTCCAGTATGTCGTGCTTCCTCGTTTTGTCGTTGGAATCGCTCACCAAAATGCACCTGCGCTATTCCACTGGAGTCAATGACCACCAGCGGACTGTCGTAGAATACTGGTCCAGCCGTTCTCTGGGATGATTGTCTGCCAGCCACTTGGGGATTGCTTTTGTTACCCAATGTCTCTTCGATATTCGCAACCAAGAAACTGCGCAAATCAACGGCGGCAACATTCCTCGGTGGCGGTCTCGCTTCAAAGTACTCACGTGCCACCGGATGTAGTGAAAGGGAAACAGGATCGAAAGCCAGTGAGCCACGCAAGGCGTCAACATGTTTCCAGGTCAGATGGATTTCTCCAGCGACGATCTCTGTGTTACCATGTTCAGGTTTGTGGTCGACCAATTTGACAAACAAACGCCCAGAACCAGTACTCTCAGAGTCAGTGGGATCACGCGACAAATACCGCCAATCGTAGTCAATTCCAGCAATGCCATTCCCGGTTGCATTGTTGCGTTCGAAGAAGTCGCGGAATCGTACGCCAGCTGCGCCTTGGGCAGAAACCGTGACAATCATTCCCGTTGAGTAGTTGATCGGGCTGTGGACAACATTGTCAACTTGGCCAACACAACGGCCACCAATACAGGCAATACACAACAGCCAGGTAGCCCAGCGGATATCTTTTTGCTGTATTGGCATGCGGCTCGACTTTCTCGGTAGGACTGGATCTCGATCGAGTATTGTACAACTTAATTGGTTGCGGCGAGAAACGCATTGGATTCTTGAGCCAGCGGAAATCTGTTACGATGACACATTGAGTTGGTAAGTGCATTTTAGAGGTTAGATCGATGTCAGCACTGCGATTGTTTCTGCCTAGTGTTTGTCTAACGGCGTTCATGTGCCAAATGGTGGCAGCCGACGAGCTACAGTCTCTCTATGGTGCTGCGCGTGCTGATGCCAAGAGGCTGTCGAGCAGCGCGCTGGCACAGCCTTTGACGGCAGAACAGTTGCATGCCACGGAGCAGGAGCGTCGGCAAAAGTGGTTGCAGATGTTGGGACTGGACCCGCTGCCTCCCAGGAGCGATTTACAGGCCACGGTAACAGGCGTTCTTGACCGGGGTGACTACGTGGTCGAGAAAGTCCATTTTCAGTGCATTCCTGGCGCCTATGTCATTGGCAATCTTTATCGCCCAGCAAAAATTGCCGCACCGCTGCCAGCAATTCTCTACTTGTGCGGGCATTCCAAGGGCAAGGTAAATCCTCCCTACCAAGCCAACCCTCGTTGGTTTGCCCAGCACGGTTATATCGCTCTGGTCCTGGATCCAATTCAGCTTGGCGAATCGCAGGGATTCCACCACGGGACGTACCGCGAAGACCGCTGGGATTGGCAAAGTCGCGGTTATACGCCAGCCGGGACAGAAGTGTGGAATGCGATGCGCGCCTTGGATTATCTGGAATCGCGCGATGACGTGGACGCCACACGGTTTGGTGTCACCGGCTTGAGCGGCGGTGGGGTCATTTCATGGTGCTTGGCGGCCGCGGACACTCGCATCCGATGCGTTGCGCCAGTTTGCCAATCGGGTAGTATCGAGCAAGTCGTTTTGGATCGCGGGACCGATGGCCATTGTGACTGCGCTTTCTGGATCAACTATTATCGCTGGTGCTGGTCGGACATTGGCGCATTGATCGCCCCCCGAGCCCTCATGATCGCTTCCGGCTCCGAGGACGTTTTGTGGCGGCCAGCAGGTTATCGGAACGTGGCTGAGCGAATTGGTAGACAGTATCGCGCGATCGGCACCGACGAGAATTTTTCACTAGTCGAGGATGGCACGCCGCATGGTTACACTCCTAAGCTGCGTTTGGCCATCTTCGCCTGGTTCAACAAGCATCTCAAAGGCGATACAGCACCGGTGCAGGAAGACGTTACGGACTTTGTTGAGCCCGAACAGAATTTGCTGGCGTTTGGTGGCAATCTGCCACAAAACGACCGAATGCGCGGCATCGACCGTCTGCTCGTTGCGAGACCGCCGATACCCGAGATTCGTGATCAAGCAGAATGGGCGACTCATCAGCAGCATGCCCTCGAACTGCTAAGACAAACGACCTTTCGCAATTGTTTTCCTAGTCAGCAGACGGAGCCTTCGACAGTACGCTTCGACGGCGACGACAACGGTGGACTGTTAAGCACCTATGAATATCAATCGGCCGACGGTCTGACCTTGGCAATCAAGTTAAGGCAGCCGCACGATCGCCAATCGGGTAACCCGCTGCTACTGTTCGCCATGCCTGCAGACGAACGCAGTAGCTTTGGCGGAGGTGGCAACGCCAGACCAAGAAGCGGCCGGCCGCTCGTAACAGCCGCAGTGGAAGTCAGAAATTCTGCGTCAAGTTCGGTAGGTGCTGGCTACCTGTGGACTCTCCGCCGCACTTATCCGCTATTGGGTCACAGTTTGGCCGAGCGCCAAGTGTCCGATCTTCTTTCAGCAATCAAGATTTTGAGAGCCGAGTCCAGCGAGCGAGAGATTATTCTCTATGGCCAAAAAGAAACAGCCGCAATTGCCATGTACGCTGCCTTACTTGATCCAGACATCGCTGGAGTTGTTTTGCAGGATTGTCCCGAGTCCCATGAAGATCCGAACACACCGGCTTTTCTTGGTGTACTGCGGGTCGGCGATCTCGCCCAGAATTTGGCACTACTTTACCCACGTCCAATCACGATCGTCGGCAAGCTGCCGCCAGCGCTAACATGGACTCGTGACATGTACACACGTCTAGGCAACCCAGCAGCTTTCCGCGTGATTGATAGCTTGCGTGATTTCTAATCGATAACCATCTTGAAAATCAACAAACAACTTGAACACGGTGGACACGGATGAACGATTGATGGTTAGAAATCGGTGCAAGCCCAACTTGGGTTGGCGAGCATTGTATTCAGAACCTTGGAAAACATCGATTCCTCTGCTAGCAATCCATCTTTCTTGGATAGCTCCAGATGCTCGATGGCCTGTGCTGCTTCACGACCAAGTTTGCCTTCTTTGGTAATCGCGCCTTCCATCGCCAGAATTTCAGCAGCTCGACGACGCAGTTGCCGCGCCTCGAGCATGACAGCCGTCTGCAAGTGTTCAATCTGGGATCGAGAGAGGCAGACTTCGTTTTGCACCTGAGCGATCCTGGCATCGGCCAGACGCAGCAATGGGATTGCAAGTTCTTCGCTATGCCAAAATTCGCGATGTTCTCCAATCTCAATTTGGTAGGAAACAGAGTATCCCGGCCGGCCATTACGATCCGTGTGTCGCCCCACGAAAATCGCGACGCCAGATTTTGTTGTATCTTGCCGACGAGCCACTTGAGCGTCCAAGTTTGTCAGCGTCATCAAAGCAATCGTCAGAGTGATTATGCAGTATCGAAAGGAAGTTGTTCTGCAGAATGATACTGCACTGTGAATGGGGCGGCACATCGATTTTCCTCGCCCTTGTTGAACTAGAACCGGCCAGATTTAGTGCTTGTTGAGGCTGTTTTCGTACTCGTTGCCAGGCTCCGCCTGGCAACGCAATATCTTAAAGGCTCCGCCTTCCTTACACCGTAGCAACGAAGACGCTGTTCGATCGGGCAAATGTTAGGAACTCGACATATACATCACGAAATGATGTTTACATTCCGGCTGTCGCAGCTTCGCGGCTGTCTTAGATCCTAATCTCTGTTTTCCATGAGCTGTCGCTCACGGCTATATGCTGCCGCAGCTTCGCCGCTGAGAACAGAT
>JAGQPR010000326.1 GCA_020426625.1 Planctomycetales bacterium | reverse complement strand
ATTGTCGCGCACGAACGCTCGTTCCTGCAACGCAAAGGCCTGTTGGTACGATTCATCCACGCTGCCGATAGTATGAGAGATGTAAGCGGGCAGCAGAGGTTCTTCGATTGTGTCATCGATGGCCGTCACTCGAACGGTCTGCGGGACGTACCAGTTATCTGGCGTAAAGATCAGTGCCCCCGAGCCATCTGCGTCGCTAACAGCAGTTACCTGGCCGGCAATGTGATTGATGAGAATGTAGACTTCAGAAACTGGCGCAGTAGTCAAGACAATGTCGTAATAGTCCGGCTCGCCTCCTTCGGTAACCACCGTATCGCCATCAGTCGGTATGATCATCATGCCAGCAAAATCATCGTCAACGATGCCTACTGAAACACGGGGCATGCCGACACCGTCGTAGTTCGCATCAGTACTGGAGCTGACATGCCGCAAGAATGCGCGGTGGTACCCTTCCTGAACGCTATCGTTGGTAGCAACAGCCCGCACCTTCTTGGGTACGTTCCAGTCCTGCGGCGTAAACACTACGAAATGACTATTGGGATTGGCGTCATCAACCGCGCCCACTTGATTGTTTCCACCCACGAATGAAACAGTCACATCGGCAGTGGGACGCTGCGAAAGACGAATTTCATAGGTGTCCGCCACACTACCGTCTTCTGTTACGGTAGTCGAACCACCGCTCTCGGTAATGATCGCCCCGGGCCCTAACGGGTCGACTAGCGTAAACAATGTTTCGTTGAAATCAAAATAGATTTTGCCCTGCCCCGTGGCTTCCCAGTTGCGAAAATCGAAATGCGACTGAAGAATGTATCCCGACTGACCGTCCACGCCAAAGGCTTCGATCCAACCGCTGGTTAGATTGTCAAACCCAAAAACTCCATCGATTCCCTCGACGATATCCAGGATCACCCACTGCAAGTCGGTCCAAACAAGATCCGCGCCTTCCTCCGTCGGAATATGCACTTCGTCAATCAGGAAAACGGGAACGGTCGTTTGCCCTGCGATACCGCCAATGGTTTCGGTGCGTGCGAAGTTGGCATCCAAGGAGTTTAGCACTCCGTCATTATTGGAATCCAATCCCAGATCGAAAGCCAACTGCTGAGACAGAATACTCACTTGAGCACCTGTATCAAACAAAAAATTCCCGGAGGTTAGCGACTCATTGTTCTTCAGCTCGCCGGTTAGGAAAGGTAAATCCGCCCACATGGGAATGCCAGGACCGGAAACTACGCTACCCTCTGGCGAAAATCGGACGCGATTGTCGACCGGCAAAGTAAATCGTGGCCCGAGTGGATCGGGCAACTCTGCCGGAAAATCGGTCTGCATGAACAGATCAAAGCCTTGCACATTGGTCCATGGTGTGAAGTCGACCGTGGTGATTCGCTCGGTCATGGCTGGCATTCCCACGATACCCCAAGGTCCGAAAATACTTACGTCGCGATCAGGATTCGAGATGATCCGGCTTTCAAGCAGCTTGTTTCTTTCATAGGTTGTGCTGCCAGCAAAATCAAAACGGTATGGAATGGATACGTCAAATAGCTCGACGCCGCCCACACCGAGTTCATTGAATTTTCCATCGGTTTGATAAACAGGAGCAAACTGCGACATATCGGTCACCGCAGTTTGAAACCCTAGCGTCGTATTGGCACCTGTATCCAGCAGCCAGCCATTGAACGTGCTTGGGCCAACGATGATATCCTGCGGAGGCTCGGAGCCATCTGGAAAATCCTGCGTCAGCAGTTGCACCGTCACTCTCGGTTGGTCCCATGCCACATTGTCAGACGGGCCCACGTCGATGTAGGGACGATCGTTGATAGAAGACGCCGAGAGAGGCAACCGGGGCTCAAGCACTTCGAAGATTCCAATGGCCCGACAGCGGTAGGCCGTTGCTCTTCCACGAGGAATGCGGCAAACTTGTTTGCGGCCAGGCATGCGAAACTCTCTACGAATAGTGTTGTAGGTCGATTATCAACGCACGATCAGCCTCACCAAGTTGCATCATCGGCTGGATCGCCGGACTGTTACCACTTGCACGCGAAGCTTGACAGCAATGAGAAACAGAACACGTTGCACCTCAAGAAGAGTTCCCAGAGCGTATCACAACAAAAAGCGACAGCCAAGGCGAAACTCCGCAACTCGCTACCTACACCATCGATACCTTGGTTGAACCCCTACCGCCGCCTGCGGGTGACCACCCCCAATAGAACAGTCACACAAGCAAGTCCGCTGCCGGGCTCCGGAACCGCAGTGACCGTTGTAATGCGATAGTTGTCGAAATAGCCCACATCTTGTGCACCCACCGCAGAATCGTGTTGCAAGTCCGCATCGCCCAGAACACTGGCATTGTTGACAAAAGGAAGTAGCCCAGTCATGTCGGTACCGTTGGCAAACAGCCGGAATTGGTTTGCGCCAAAGTCCAATTCAGCCTTGAAGCTAACGAACTGGTTGGTAGCAACCGTCAGGGCCAAGTCGTCTTCCACGCCGGTAACCGTCAAACCGTCACCTCTGGTGACGAAAGGTCTAATCGCCGAGTTATTTGCGGTCATGCCTAATCCGAATCCTGCGATGCGGTTCCCGTTCGGATCATAGATGTCGACCGCAAATCCTGGACTACTGGCCTGAAATGGAAACTGCGCAAAGTTGCGGGCGATGTCGACTTCCACCAAGACCAGCTCACCAGCTACCGGAGTGTAATTTACCGCTGGAGCGATAAAAGCAGCAACCGCCGATGGATCCGTTACCGCCACTGCCCGCGTGCCTCCATTAGATACGGAGGATTGGACCGAGAAGCGATTGGCATTGGGCGGATTGAAATCGACCCAACCGAATTGATTCAACAAACCGCCGTTGGCATAACCCTCAAATCCACCGGAGTCAAAGACAACGGCAGCGCTTAGGCTGCGGCCCAATAAAACCAACCCGAGAGTGACGCTGAACAATAAACGAGTCATGATGCGAATCCAGTACTTCAAAGGGGCAAGTCGAACTGATGCAATGGGATCTAAGCTTGGCGTCTTCGTCGGCACAGGCTGCAACCTAAGACCGCCAACAGAGTCAACGAACCAGTCGCAGGTTCCGGCACTGCCGTTAACGTAATGGTGGCCGTGTTGCGTTGGATTTGCGCGGGCGCGATTCCGGCACCACCGCCATCGACCACAGCGAACGTTGCCCCATTAAAGATTCCAACCGTGTAGTTACCCTGCTGCGCTTGATCGGTTAGCTCAAGCGTGAAGTTGAACAAGGGAAGAGGTGCAGTGGTCAGAGTTACTGCTGAGCCGAACAGCGTCGCATCTTGAACAAATAAGTCTCCTTGCGTGGGCGTCGTACTGAATGAGAACGGCGGATCTCCGGCGATTTCATTAATCACATTCACGGTGGTAATCGACCAGCCGGTGGGCATTCCGATATCCACTGGCGGACTAATATCAACGGGCAAGTTGTAGCCGCGAATATCTTGCGTGCCTACGTCCGCCGCAATTGAGGCTTCAATAATGATTTGTTTAGTAGTTCCCGTGGTTGGCACCGTTGTCGACGTCGTGAGAGGGCTGAAGCTGAGGACAACTCCTGAAACCGCCCAATTCGACAGGCCTACCGCAATCGCGGCAGCCAGCATGATTGATCGTAAGTGGTTCTTCATGGCCTGACTCATTCTAAGAAGGAAATCTCGTAGGAACTTTGTAGCTTAGCCTTGACACGTTTGCTAAGCAACGCTGTCTCTACGTCCAAAAAATTGGAATCAGCGAAAATTTGGTCAAAGGCAAGCGTTTGAGAATTCTCCGATTCAACAACTGGAACGGCATACATCCAGTCCGGTATGCCCCCAGTGCGGTTGGGCTGACCGCCGCTCGATCGCGGTGAAATATGGAGCAACTCACTCGCATCACCCCCGGGCGGTGCGGTATGTTGTAAAGCCTGCCCCGCTACAGCGGTAGAATTCACAGGATTGTATGCCGGAAGAATTCCAGCAAACGTGCTCAGCAGCGACACCCTATTCCAACTTTGTCCCGTGGATTCACCTTCACCGGCCAGTGTCGAAGCGGACCCTCCCCCGCCGCCAGCTTGCGGTCCATTGGGCAGAATGCTGCCGTTACGGTTGTAGACCGCAAAAACATCGACCAAGTTTATTCCTCCATTGCCATCCACGTCCAACAGACTCAACGGCAAGCTATTGGTCAAACTGCCGCTAGCATTCAGGACCGCAAACACGTCGACAAACGTTACACCGCCAGAGTTGTCTACATCACCAGGCAAGAGGTCGATGCGAAAATTGAAACTCCCACCCCTCGCCCCGTTTCCTGATATCGTACTCACACCGTCGGTCCATTCGCCGTCCAGGGCGTTTCCGCTGGCGTCGCGCACATTGTCGCTTAACTTGAGCGACAGCAAATCATTGCTGAGTGGCGAAGTCAGCGTAATCGTGCCGACATTTTCGCCATCCACACCGTACGCAAAGTTGGCGCCAGTCAAGTAATTGCTGTTGTGCGTGCCCGACAGTTCTATGTTGGATGAAACGAAATCGTTGGATACATCCTCATCAAATTGAATGTAGATCTTGTCGACATTCACCCACGGGCGATTGGACAATTGCTCCGGCCCAACCAACGAAGCCCCCAGGCCGTTCCCGGTCCCAGTTCCAGCCCCATCCACGACATCCACGAACGGCTGGGCCCAAGCAGAAGAACCAAGGATAACATCGGTAACTCGCGGTCCGATGTCATCAGCGAACACTTTGGAAATCGAATACGTACCCACCCCAGATGTAGCTAGCAGTTCGACAGTGTACACGCCCGACACAGGTGCCGAAAACGTTACACTCGCATTCTTGCCATCAAGCGAATTCTGATCGGAGGCAATTAAAGTGGTACCGTCAGGATGGATAATGCGTAGTTCCGGGTCGAGCGTATTGGGCACGGGGTGCCCAGCCGCATCAAAGGGCGTTTGCGTCTGCAACGTGACTTGCTGGCCCGCAGCCAACGTGAGTGTGTATTTGTCGACGGGACTAGCGCGTTGGTAGCGAATGGCGAGATTGTCAGGCAAACTCTCAATTCCATAGTAGTATTCGACACCATCGGTACCCGAATAATTTTCGATGCCAGCAGTCTGTGGACGGCCGTCGGCTGGAGCTTTTAAATAGTGGACTTCGATGTCGCCCGTGGCTTCGAACAACTTGAACTGCATCGTGACGCGCGAATTCAAGTCGCTAAAGTGCGGCACGCCAATGAAGTCGACGTAGAACACGCGGTTGCCAACTTCGCCAATGGTCTTGTTGCGAATAAACGGAATTGGATCTACATTCGCACTGGGGATCAAGTCTCGCCACCAACCAGCGACCAAACCGTTGGGACTGTCGCTGGTGGGAATGGGACGTCCAAAACAGCAACCATCGTATTGATTATCCAAAAACGTCAGAAATCCGTTGGAACTAACGTAGACGCTGCTATGCGTTTGGTCATAGAAGGGAAAATCAAATTCGAGATTGCGGGGGCCGCTGATCTGGTCGTCATCCAGGAAAATATAAAACGAGTCAAACAGTGGAAGCTCGACAAAGTCGAAGGCCGTCTCCACGACTTCATAAGCATTGACCACGTCGACGTAGCCCAAGGCGGCTGCAGCGTTGTCCAAACTTCGCAGCGGACCGACCAGTGACGAATCGTTTTGTTCCGTATCGAATATCAGCGACTCATTGACCAGCAAATGGTATTCACCATATTCATTGGCTGAAACACGTAACGTGTAAGTGCCGCTGGCTGGCACAACGTAGTCCAAAATACCGCTGCGGTAATTTCGCACGGGTGAGCTTGCCGAGAGTGGATTTGCCGAGCCCGTTGCCAGGACACTGGTACCGTCCACGCCTAATAATTCCACTACTGCCGAGGCCAGCGAAACTTTTTCGCTGGCGAGTATGACGTCGATATGATCGCCTGCCTGCAGATCGACTGTAAAGACATCGACATCCGGCGCCGGGGCCGGCATGCCTACGAGCGCTATGCCATCGATCTCGAACTGACCGGGCCCGGTGAATATCTGCTCGACATGCTCGACAAACGCCAGCTGAACATATTGCCCCGCGAAGGCGGAGAGATCTACAGTATGTGCCAACCAGCCGGTGTCGCCAGTTGCGTTGATGAACTCAGGTCGGGTATCAAACGTATGCAGCGTCGCTAGCGTGACGTGCGTCTCTGGATCACGAACCTGCACCTGGAATGTGCGTCCTTCGGTGGCGACCCCTCCGACAAAAGTAAAGTCCCACTGAATACGATCCTGCCATGTCAACTGAACCGGCTGTGACGGCAGAAGCACATTTTGCGTCATCACAAAATTCATCGGCCCGGCTCCGTCGAAACCATTCCAAGCCGCGTAGTTACCAGCCTGAGGTTGCGTACTTGCCAATCCATACCCCGATCCTGCACCGGCCATCGAGACCGTCCAGGGTACCAATGGGTTGCCAACAGCGATCACGTCCCAGCCAGCAAAGTCGCCCGTTTCAAAGCTGCCGTTAATGATGCCAGGTCCGATTGGAACACTTTGAGCCGAGACTGCATATCGCGTTCCCGATCCGAGCGAGATTGCCGATGAATCAATGGCCAGCCCACTGCCACTGCCGGTGTCACCGACTGCCTCCTCCACCAACACATTGCGCGCGATCGTTACTTCGGCGCTAACCGCCGTGTCGGATCCAACGAAAATCCGATAGAGCCCGTCAGCTGGAATTGATGTCAACGGCACAACGGCCGTGGAGCCAGCAGCAGCAGACGAATACGCTGCACTGGCTCCAACGATCTGCACGTCGAGAATCGCGTCGCCGAAGGGCTTGGCGGTGACGCCTATTCGCTCTCCCGCTTCCGCAAAAAACGTAAACGGTTCAACGTCGTCCGGCGATCGCAGCAATGCCAAGTTGTGCGAGGTCGCCAACAAACTACCTTGCGGCGCCAGCGGAACCAGTGTTTCTGCTAGTCGAACATCGACGTTGATCGTCGCCGTTTTGGAAACGTTGATTCCGCCCTTGCCATCATCTGCATCAATATAAGTCGTGGAGATCGTACCTCCGCCCTCTACCTGCAAGACTCCGTCGGCAGCCGCTGGGCCGGCACCCGTGTCGATTGTAGCCACGAATACGCCAGCGGGTGTACTTGGTGCGACAGTGATCTGTTCGGTGTCTCCGCTGGAGGAAACGAGCGTCAGGGACTGACTGTTGACCAAGTCGAGATCCCGCAAACGAATTGTCAGCAGGCCGCCTTCGTCCAGAGAGGCCCCAAGAAATTCAATGGCGCCATCGGCTGTGGCGGGCAAGTCAAACGCCTCAGTGACATCGGTATCATTGGAATTGCCACCATCGTCCGCACTGAATCCCATGCCGCGGCGAGCGAACACCGTCCAGATCGTCTGTGAGTTGGCTCCGCCCGTCAACTGAAAATCGGCTGCCAGGATAGCATCGCGAGCATCCAAGAATGTCGGGTTGGACGGCTGCAATTTCATGCCGTCCATAATCAATTGCAGCGCCAGGTTATTGCCGCCAGTGCCGTGGAGCAGATCCGGATCGAATCCCAATCCCGCGTTGGGTAAATTGGGGTCGAGCGTATTGCCTTCGATCAAAGCCCAATTCAAATCCCACAACACTGAGGCCCAGACTTCACCAATGTCGTGAACTTCGATAGACCCGCGGATCGCGTTATAGGTGTAATCGTTGACCGCCATGTCGTACGTGTAACGCAAGAATCGTATACCTGCGCCATCGGGGGGTTGATTGAACACGTAGGTTGCAGCGCCACGTGGGTCGTTGGCCTGGTCGGTCGCGACCTGTGACAGCATCAAAGCGTACCAGTCGCTCCAACCTTCTCCCAATCCTCCCGCCTGCAACGAAGAAAGTGAATTCGAGTTGGCTGGTCCGCCGGTCAAACGCGTGGAAACGCCGTGACCGTATTCGTGCGTCACGATGCCGATGTCAAACACGCCATCCCGTTCAGGCGTGGTATAGTCGAAAAGCAGTATGCCAAGTTTTCCAGGAGTTCCATCCGGCGGTGACGAGAAAAAAGCATTGTTACGTGATGCACCCAACGGGCCATCATCAGCCTGGTCTTGAGCTTCTGCACGGACGGAATCCCCACCCACGCCGCCTTTGCCGTAGTTGCTCTCCTGGAAATTACCAGCTGCCTCGTCAAAGCCATACTGATAGTGCAGATCGTGCAGCACATTCATTGTGTAGAACAGCTGACTCACCGAGGCACTCTGGTAGGACAGAGGCGGTTGTGCCAGATCCAACAGAAAATCAAAAGTCAATCCGCTGCCACCATCCGGCGAGGATCCGGCATCAGGTACGTCGTCGCCATTGCGATCGGCATAGGCCCAAGCATTGTTTCCGCGTGTGATTGTGTACTCTGCTCCGGCCACTCCATTTGTGTCGTGCCATCCAAACGGAGATGCGACGGTATCAGCCGGGTTGACTTCGATGGAACGCTCCCCATCGTTCGGGTTCTCTTTTGGGAAGGCGTAGACATTGTATGACGCATGGCTCGTCCAGTCGGCTAACCCCAACAACTCGCCAGTTTCACTGCCAACTGACGCATCGTACCAGTGCCGGCCATCGGGTGTACGAACTGTCAACCGCCAAGACAATTCCAAACCGTAGGGTCTAGGCACATATTGCAACTCGGCAGGGATTGGATCATCGGACAGACTGTCGGCGCGCAATATCTGCTTAAATCCCCGATTGGCAGGTGCCAAGTCCGCCGAAACGATTTGCGGCTCGTCATCCATCTCCCAGCCAAATTGATCGGACAACTGCCGCAGGGCCGCAGTCACTGATACTTGCGTCTGTTCGCTGCCCGCCCAAACAGAACGCGGCGTGTTGCGATAGATGAGCGACGCAGAATCCCAATTGCCGGTTGTGTAAGCAGGTGGTGTTTCCTCACTCAGTGGAACAAAGGAACTGCCAATACTAAGTATTTGCCCTTCGCTGGTAATATTGAAATTCGCTGTCGCCCCAGCCACCGGCAATCCTTGGAATCTCTGCTGCAAATAGATGTGTGTAAGTCCATTGTGGCCAGATTCGTAGTGGTCCGTTACTACGTAGTCCTGCACATCGATGAAGGAGAGACCTAGATCAGCGTAATGGTCCGTCATGTATTCGCTGACGATATCCAGCGGGGCGTCTGCAGATGGCTCGGTCAAATACGCGCCGTACTCCATCAACTGCCGTTGAGCTGGCACATACATGTCCTGCTTCAACAACCAGCCTTGCATGTCGTCCGCATGGAACAACATGTTGTCCGGCTTGGCTGGTTGAATCTCCTGCAGCACGGGACCCATCATGTCTGCAGCAAGTAGACAGCGACTCTCCAGCGCTTCTAGCAACAGCTTGCGTCTGCCAAGCAACGATTGATTGAATCTGGATTTGCTGCGCAGATTCCATGTGCGAATAGTCATCGGCGACTTGGTCATCGAAATCGAGGGCATCAGCAGAACTCAACTAGAGAGTGTCCTAAACCCTGCCATTATTTGAGCACCGAGTTACCGTGGCAAGCTTTCGACCAAGAATATCCGGGGAATTCACGGATTCCCAACG
>JAGQPR010000325.1 GCA_020426625.1 Planctomycetales bacterium | reverse complement strand
CGCATGCACTGAACGAATTCCCACTTCTCCGCCTGAACGACGTTCAGACATACATTGAGCGGTCTCCAAAGCATGGAAATCGTAACTGTCGACACCTCCGTAGGCCACGCAGACACTCTCGGCCAGCGGCGTATCGTAGGGCAGTTCCATGCACGGCAGGCGCCAGGTGACGGGTAGGGAAGAACCGGCATAGAACGGAAACTGCAAACGCTCGGCGTCCGCGACCATTTCTTTGCATTCGGACCAGGAGGTGGACAGATGTTTGTCGTTGAAGATAGGCACGCTGCGGCCCGAATCCTCGAAGACCTTGACGATTTCCTTAAACCACTTGTAGCGTGGATACAGTTTTTGGCCTTTTTCGTTGCGAGGATAGTTGCCGTGTTCGCCGATCAAGATCACGCCATCGACAGCCAGTTTTGAACCACCGAGCGTGAGCGCCTCGGCTACGCTTGAGAACTGCTTAAGGTTGTATTTCTGGATGCGTTGACGTCCAACGTCGCGTTCATTGAATTGATCGATAAAGACTCCAGCCAATTCAACGAGCGGTTGGCGCCAGCGCCCTGACATGGCATAACCCATCGAAAAGCGATCCAGGAAATGTTGTGCATGAGAGTGCTCGTATACGTCTGTGCCCAGAAAAGCAATTCGCGGTCGTTGCTGTGGGCTGCCATGCGACGTTAGGGCACCCGCCATCGAAGCGGCCAAAACGCTGTTAAAAAGTCTTCTGGAAAGCATGTTCCCTGCTCCTTGTTTGATAATGGAGTTTGTTGAACCAAGTGGGCAGCCTACCCCTCCCAGGCGGAACCATCCCAGTTGCGGATGCGATGCACCATGCCGATAACACCCGCGCTGAATTGCTGCAACAGTTGTTCGCCCTTAGACTGAGTGGCAAGATGGGGCCAGCCGATGTGTCCAGTGGTGGATCTATCTTGGGTGATCCACGCGCGGCTGGCAGGTCGAAAGGCATTGCCGGGCTCCACTGGCTCAGCAGCAAGATAGTCGCCTACCAAGTCCGGCGCGATGCACAACATCATAGACGTTTCCCATTCACACGCGTGGGCCATCTCCTGCTGAAAAAGTCCGGCAACTTCTTCGGCTACGTTGGGTGCCAACGACCAATAGGTCGCAAAAAGCAGCAGCAAATCTTGGCGACTTCGATACTGTTGTCGCAGTTCGAAAAGTGCTTGTTTGCCAGGCACATCATTTCCACCATGACCGTTCAGTACCAGAATCCGCTTGAACCCATGCGCGACCATGTTGTCCACCGTAGCAGCAACCAGGTCCAAGTAGGTGCGCGGCGGGCAGGAAAGCGTACCCGGGTAATCCAAATGATGGTGAGAATTGCCATACCACTGTAGAGGAGTTACAAGCACTGAGTCGGAAAGTTCGCGCTCCGCACGTTGAACGATTTCCCCCAGTAACATGCTGTCGGTTATCAAGGGCAAGTGATGACCGTGTTGCTCGACTGCTGCAATTGGAATTACAACAGGAATGTCTTTGGAGAGGGATTGGACGGCTGGCCAGCACAAATTGCTCAGTTGCATAACATCATCCTAGAGGATCCCCCAAAAAGTAGTCCTAGGGTCGAGCACAACTCGCACAGCGTCATGGTTTTCCCTTTTCATGCGGCAGCACCGGACGATGACGTTGGATTTGAGCCTGGAAATCTCCCAAACTATGCCAGTACAGCTTCTTGTCTAGATTGACTTCCGCAACAGCCACGGTGCCCCACTGGGTGGCAGTCGCTAGTTGCCTGCCGTCATGACCAAAAATCGCTGAGACCATCCAGTCGCTGCTGATGTCCGTGTACGTACTGCTCACCACGTAGACATGGTTTTCGCAGGCGCGGGCCGCGGCCAATAGCGGGTTGCACCCCCAAACGGGAAAGGCGATGATCTCGGCGCCGTTATTGGTCAGCTCGCGGGCAACTTCCGGAAAGAAACCGTCGTAGCAGACCATCATGCCGATCTTGCCGATTTCCGTTTCGAAGACCGGATATTCGTCGCCGGGCGTAACTCCGCGCATGGCTTCGCTGCGCGGCAAAGTAACTTTACGGTATTTGCCGATGACATCTCCGGTGGGGCTAATCAACACGGCCACGTTATAGACCAAATCAGCGTCGCGTTCCAATAGTCCGGCTACGATGTGCAGATTATGCTTGCGTGCCAGTTCTCCAAAGTATTCGGTAGACGGCCCAGGAATGGGTTCCGCAACTGTGACTAGCGGTAGTGTGGTGCTGACATTGGTAAGTGTTTCCCCCAACACGATCAAGTCGGCATCCTGAGCCGCAGCGGCAGCAATTAGGGGTGCGAACTGTTCACATTTTTCCTGCGGCGAATTGCCGGAAAGTGGTTTGAGGTGAGCGGCAGCTAGTCGCACAATCCGCTGCTTCGGAGATGCAATGGGTGTTAGCTCGACATTAGACCATTCGACTTTGGCCTGCGAATCGGCCCAGCGCAGATGCAATTCTATGGACAACAGCGAGGCAGACTGAGGAGCCTGATAAATGCCAGTCACTTCTGTCCAGCCATCTTGGGAAACTCCATCGGCAGGGAATTCAGGCTCAGCGATTGGCCGGTCGCCGGGACGATAGGATGCCCAAGTTGGGTCATCGCGCTTGACGGAAAGTCCTTTATCGTCAGTCCAAACCAAGCGGACGGGGGCTGCTCGTCGCACATTATTTAGTCCGGTTGTCCTGCGTTTCACGCTAAATCGATAGTATTGGCCTGGTTGGACTGCCAGCGACGCTTGCCACCAGCCATGCCGCCCAAGTTTGCCGTCGGCCTCGATCGCCAAAACGTCGCCAATATCGCTATGCATTGCCTTGGTAAACTTGGGTGAAATCTCTTCTCGGGGGAATTGTTCTTTCCAAACCGAAGGTTGGTCGGCCATGCTGACGGCCGTGCAAGCGAATAGGCAAATTGCGGCACACAGGCGGAGATGTTTCAGACGATACATTGGTGCATTTCCTGGATACAGGCCGACTCGTGTGAGTGCCCGTAGTCATCGGTTATAATGAATGGAACTTTTGAAATCGCAACTGGATTGTAGCTGCTCAGCGGATCCAAATAGGGCCCTTAGAATTTCAAGATCATCAATGCGACTTAATCAATTGCTACCTTGCCTTTTACTGCTCACCTTCCATCCGGCATTGCTACTGGCCGATGAGCGTTTGTCGTTCAACCGCGACATTCGCCCGATTCTATCGGATCATTGTTTCGCTTGCCACGGATTTGATGCGAAGAAGAGGCAGGCCGACTTGCGATTGGACACCGCCGCTGGGGCCGAAGCCGACCTGGGAGGCTACCAGGCGATTGTACCCGGCAATCCACAGGAAAGTGCAGTGTGGCAGCGCATCTCGACCGATGGCGATGACGTGATGCCCCCAGAGGACTTTCACAAGCCTTTGAGTGAAAACCAAAAGAACATTCTCCGGGCCTGGATTTCTCAAGGGGCTCCCTACGAAGCCCATTGGTCCTTTGTGGCACCGGTCAAACCCGACGTTCCACCTTCCACTGAGGGCAATCCAATCGATGCCTTTTTGCGGCAGCGTCTGTCCGAGGAAGGACTGCAGCCCAATCCGCTAGCGGATCGCCCGACCCTGATTCGGAGATTGACGCTTGATTTGACTGGCCTACCGCCGACACCTGAGGAAATTGATGCTTTCGTTGCCAACGATAGCGAGACTGCGTACGAAGAGTTGGTCGATGATTTGCAGTCACGCGTGACCTACGGCGAGCATATGGCTCGCTACTGGTTGGACCTGGCTCGTTATGCAGATACGCACGGTTTGCATTTGGACAACGAGCGCAGCATGTGGCCCTATCGCGATTGGGTCGTGCGCGCCTTCAACCAAAATTTGCGATTCGATGACTTCACTCGCTGGCAGCTGGCTGGTGATTTGCTTGAATCGCCAACTCGAGATCAATTGATTGCATCTGGATTCAACCGCTGCAATGTCACCACCAGCGAAGGAGGCAGCATCAACGACGAGTGGGTCTTCCGCTATGCGGTGGACCGAACTGCTACCGCGGTGGAAGTTTGGATGGGACTGACAGCGGGCTGTGCGGTTTGTCATGACCATAAATTTGATCCGCTGTCGACCAAGGAGTTTTATTCTTTGTATGCCTTTTTTCACAGCGCAGCGGACCCCGCCATGGATGGTAACATTGCTGAAACCCCGCCGATTCTAAGGTTGATCGACGAATCGGACGAGGCAAAAATGGCCGCTCTGCGGCGCCAAGCGGCTGACATCGACCAACAGATAGAGCAGCGGTTGAGATCTCTCGATTATGTGGACCCGGCTTTACTGGATCCGCAACCAGTGGCCGAGTCAATCGAGGAGATCTGGTTCGAAGACGGCTTTCCTGAGGGCGCAAATGTGGAGTCCAGTGGTGGCCCTCCGCTGCAGCTAATTGCGCCTGAGAATGGCGCCGTGTACAGCGGCAAGCTGGCTCTCCGTCGAAAAGCGGATGCGCAGATCGCCCAGGATTTCTTTGCCAAGGGTGCCAAGCTACGGGTACCAGACTCTGGCAAGTTCTTCGCCTATTGCTACTTGGATCCCGAGGATCCGCCACAGGCCATTATGATTCAGTTTCACACGAACGCGTGGAAGAATCGAGCGGTGTGGGGTGACCAAGAGAAGATCAATTTTGGCAAACCAGATACGACGGAAAAGGTCCACATGGGTGATCTGCCAGCAACTGGCCAATGGGTGCGGTTGGAGATGGAAGCCAAACAGCTTGGATTGGATGCAGGTACAGAAGTCTCTGGGTTTGCCTTCACGCAATTTTCCGGGACCATCACCTGGGATCACTTTGGTGTAGCGTATCAAGTGGACAAAGCCAAGGATCCAGCTTGGTCCTGGCAGGTATTTGTCGAACAAGGCGTGGCAACGATTGGCAAGCGATTGCCAGACGCATTGCGACGGCAGCTGCAAGGACGCAACTACGATCAATGGACGGTGGAAGAAACGGAGCAAGTCCGCAAGCTGTGGCTGAGTGAGATTTACGCTGGCACACAATCTGTACTAGCTCCCTTTAAGGCGTCGAAGCAGGCTCTTGAGCAAGAAATCTCCGCTATCGAAAAAGCCTCGCCAGTTACCTTTGTCATGGCCGATTTAAAAAAGCCTCGCGATAGTTTCGTCATGCTCCGTGGTGCCTACGACAATCCTGGTGAACAGGTGCAACGCGGGGTCCCGGCATTTCTGCCGGAATTGCCTGGAAAGTCGGATGGATCGCCACTCAATCGCTTGGATCTAGCTAACTGGCTGTTAAGACCCGACCATCCATTGACAGCTCGCGTGACCGTCAATCGATTCTGGCAACAATTTTTCGGCAATGGCCTGGTTCTCACCAGTGCCGACTTCGGTTCTCAAGGGCAGCCGCCCAGCCATCCGGAATTACTTGACTGGCTGGCGACTCAGTTTATCGCCGATGGCTGGGACACCAAGCAGCTGGTCCGAAGGATCGTTACCAGTCATGCATACCGCCAATCATCGGAGTTGACACCTGAACAACTTGCGCGGGACCCTGACAATCGATTACTTGCGCGTAGTCCGAGATTGCGGCTAGATGCAGAAGTGTTGCGTGACCAGGCGTTGTTTGTGAGTGGACTGTTGGTTCCCGCGGTCGGTGGTCCGGGAGTGAAGCCCTACCAACCACCAAACATCTGGGAGCCCGTTGGATTCGGCAACAGCAACACGCGATACTACAAACAGGATAGCGGTTCGGCGTTGTACCGACGTAGTCTATACACGTTTCTAAAACGAACCGCTCCACCGCCGTTCATGTCGTCATTCGACGCCCCAAACCGTGAACAAAGCTGCTCGTTACGCGGACGTACCAATACGCCGATGCAGGCACTGCAGCTGATGAACGACATTCAACACGTGGAAGCGGCTAGAGCCTTTGCTTCAAGAATCATCCTTGCAGGCGGGAAAACAGCCAAGCAGCGTATCGAATGGGCCTGGCGAGTCGTCACGGCTCGCCAGGCAACTGAGCCAGAAGTTGGCATTGCACTCGCTGCGCTCAGGCAGCACCAAAGTCGATTTGAGCAAGACGCCAACCGTGCGGCTGAGTTGGCTCAATACGGCGAGAGTTCACCGGATCCAGACATTGCACCTGAGCAGCTGGCGGCCTATACGATGCTGGCCAATCTATTGCTGAATTTGGACGAAGCTGTGACCAAGAATTGAGATCCACAACGACGCAAGCGGCTCTGTAGGCGGTGTCTGCACCGACCACGCGGCGTTTAGCTGGATTGTTCGAGTAGACATTGACTTTTTGAGTGATGACCAACCATGAATCCGATCAACGAATTTGTTCGCGAAGCAACCCGGAGACAGTTCTTCGCTGGTGCCGGACTGAAAGTGGGGGGGGTCGCTTTGGCCAGCTTACTTGCCCAGCGAGGATCGTCGATCCGCGCTAGCGATGAACCGGCCAGCAGCAATGCCGCCCGCATGCATCCACCTTTAGCTGGGTTGCCGCATTTTCCAGCCAAAGCCAAACGTTTGATTTATTTGCACATGAACGGCGCCCCTTCCCAACTGGATCTCTTCGACTACAAGCCCGGCTTGGCGAAGTACTTTGACCAAGAATTGCCCGACTCCGTCCGCAACGGCCAGCGAATCACCACCATGACCAGCGGTCAATCGAGATTCCCCGTCGCACCGTCCAAATTCGCATACACACGGTGCGGCGAAAGTGGCATCTGGATGAGCGAAATGGTGCCGCATATGCAGACAATCGCCGACGAAATCACCATGATCAAGTCGGTACACACCGAAGCCATCAATCACGATCCTGCTTGTACCTTTGTAATGACGGGCAGCGAAGTGCCTGGCAAACCGAGTTTGGGCGCCTGGATCAGTTACGGATTGGGCAGTGAAAGTAATGATCTGCCAGCCTTCGTGGTGTTCACGCCGACCTTTCCCAAGGACAGTCAAGCTCAAGCGCTGTTTACACGGATGTGGAGCAGCGGCTTCCTGCCTAGCAAATACGATGGCGTCGCGCTGCGAGGAAGCGGCGATCCAGTGCTGTACGTCAAGAACCCACCGGGGGTCGATACCCGCGACCGACGGATCATGCTCGATGCTTTGAATCAATTGAACCACACCAACTATGCTCGCTACCACGATCCTGAAACACTCACTCGCATCGCCCAATATGAAATGGCTTTTCGCATGCAAGCGAGCGTGCCAGAACTGACGGATCTTAGCAGCGAAAGTCAGGCTACGTTGGAGATGTACGGGCCGGGGGTGAACGAGCCCGGCACATTTGCCTCGAGCGCAATTCTGGCCAGACGCTTGGTTGAAAGAGGTGTGCGGGTTGTTCAAGTGCTGCATCGCGGTTGGGACCAACACAATCGGTTGCCCAAGCTGCTCAAAGACCAATGCCTGGACGTGGATCAGGCTACTGCGGCCTTGATCAAAGATTTGAAGCAACGAGGAATGCTCGATGACACACTGGTTGTCTTCGGCGGCGAATTCGGTCGAACCGTCTACTGCCAAGGAAAGCTGACGCGCGAGGACTATGGCCGCGATCACCATCCCAGGAATTTTTGCATGTGGATGGCTGGCGGCGGCATTGCCAAAGGACGTACCTTCGGAGAAACCGACGACTTCAGCTACAATATTACTGAGAATCCCGTGCACTTGAATGATCTGAACGCAACGATCCTGCACTGCCTGGGAATCGATGACCGCCGGTTTACATATCCCTTCCAGGGCCTGGAGCAGCGGCTGACCGGAGTCTTGGAAACTCGTGTGATTACTGAAATACTGGCATAGCGGGGACGTTTTTTTTGACCAATGGCCCTTGGCGTGGGAATCAAGAATAACCGTCGCTGGCCGATAGGATTCATTGCTTGCGAGTTGCAAACTGTTGCATGCCCAGCAGTAACCGACTTGCGAGTTAGGAGACATGATGATTGAATCGTCAAGACAGGAAGTTCATCTGATCGCCGACCGATTTCGAGCGGACCCTCGTGTCGCAGAGGCTCGTCAGCTTTTACTGTCTGCGCTACGGGATCATCAATCTGCGCTTGTTGGCTCACAGCCAGCTGTGCCTGAACTGCAATCCGCATATGAAGAGCAGTTAGGTCGGTTGGCTGAGGCGCGTGGCGGCAAAACCTACTTTCCCTATCTAGCTAGTGGGATCGGCAACGGTCCTTGGGTTGAGCTGGCCGACGGGAGCGTCAAGCTCGATTTTATTTCGGGCATCGGCGTGCATGGCTTGGGGCACAGCCATCCACTGATGCTCGAGGCAAGTATCGACGCTGCCCTCGAAGACACCGTAATGCAAGGCAACCTGCAACAGCACCGCCCAACCATTGAATTGAGTGAGCACTTACTACGGCTGGCCAACGCTCAGGGCGCCAATTTGGAGCATTGCCTACTTTCGACCAGTGGGGCGATGGCCAATGAGAACGCTTTGAAAATCGCCTTCCACAATCGGGCACCGGCAGATCGCGTACTGGCATTTGATAACTGCTTCGCTGGTCGCTCGATCGCCATGGCCCAGTTGACCGATCGCCCACAATACCGAACGGGCATTCCCACGGCTTTGGCCGTTGACTACATCCCATCTCTGGACGCCGAGCAAAGCGCTGAATCACAGACGCGTGCATTGAACGCTTTGGACAAACATTTGAAACGATATCCGGGCAAGTATGCAGCAATTTGGATGGAGTTGGTTTCCGGCGAAGGCGGCTACTATCCGGGCACGACGGAGTTCTTCCAGCGGTTGGCCGAACGCGCTCGACAAGACAATATACTGGTGGTCGCCGACGAAGTGCAAACCTTTGGACGTCTCAGCCGTCCGTTCGCATTCCAGAGTTTTTCGATCGATCACTACGTCGATATCGCCACGGTGGGGAAGATCACCCAATTGTGCGCTACTCTTTACCGCGCCGAACTGAAACCCACTGGACCGCTGCTCAGTCAAACGTTTACAGCAGCCAGTAGCTCAATTGCCGCAGCCGAAATTGTGCTGCGAACGCTGAGTGATTCAAACTGTTTTGGCGATCAGGGTGAGAACGTGAAGCGGCATGACTATTTTGCTCAACGATTGGGAGAACTAGCGGGAAAGTATCCTGGGAAGATCGGTGGACCCTATGGCTGCGGCATGATGGTTGCGTTCACTCCTGGCGACGGCACGGCGGATACCGCTAATAAAATGGTACACGCGATGTTTGCAGCTGGCTTGATGGGCTTTGTGGCTGGAGCCAATCCCAGTCGAATCAGGTTTCTGCCGCCTCCAGCCGTCACGCAACGAGAACACATCGACGCAGCGATTAGGATCATTGAAGCCGTGGCTTCAGCGACCCCGTCTGCCAATTAGCTTCAAACGCCGATCTCGCCATTTGTTAGTCTTCGATCAGCACAGGGATTTTGCGACACTTCTCGCTAATCGACACCAATTCAACTTACTTTCCCAAGGGAGAGTCGCGAGCGGGCACACGCGAAGCGGGTCGGCGAGCGGAGGGAATCTCCCTCCCCGTCGCTGGGGCTCCGACGGCTCCGACCCTCCCCCGAAAGTGACGTCGGAAACGACGTAACTTTCGG
>JAGQPR010000324.1 GCA_020426625.1 Planctomycetales bacterium | reverse complement strand
CTGATTTAATTTTGGTCATAGCACCATCGTCACGGCGAAAATCGTCGATGTCTTCAACTTTAACCGCACTGGACAGGTATCCGAGTTCGATGAAAAGGTCTCTCTTCAACGCCGACTGACCATCAGGTGAGTTTGCAAGCAGTTTAAGAACGTTCTTCCATCGATCCCCCGGAAGATCAAGTTTGGCCGCACGCTCTTTAGGGAACACGCTGCCCACATCGGGAATATAATCAATCGCCCAGTAGCCATCTTCGCCGACGCCAATTGCAAGTTTCGACCATGACTCGACGGTCAGCCTGCATTGTGACTCGCTGGCTTCGCCAGCCTGTGCGCTCTCTTTCGTATCGGTTGGCTTGATCGTCTCGCCCTCATCGTCTGCATCCCGCGCGGGTACGGCGGCAGGAAATTTGATCTCTCCTATATGAAGCCCGCAGCGCTCGATTGCCTCGATCGATGCAAGGAAAGGGTCATCCCAAATGGCCCAATGGCCTTCAGTAAGCTCGTCCGCCCAATCCAGTGTTTTCTCTTCAGGCGGATTGTGGAACCAAAGAAATACTATCCACCATTCAAGCGGATTGAGGGGCTCTGCCCCCGGTGACACAACCTCGCGAATCGAGTCGCGAATCACTACCGGAAGTGATGCCCCAGCGAGCGTTGACAACTGCTTGAAACGATCCCGCATTGGTCGTACAGCATCGTTGGATTCTGTAGCAACGAAGAATTCATAGTCATCCTTTGTCGCATCAGCGCGCGGCCACGAGACGCACGCTAGGACTTCTATGCGGCCCGATTGAATGCGTTTGCTCCTGGATCGCTCGTCGTAGGTGTACCCAAGTAGCGGAGGCGTCCAACCGTCGAATTCGAGATAGGCGTTGCGGAATTCCTGCAACAGTCGCACAAATGGATTCGATGCGTCTGGCGATCCCCCAGGATCCGGTGGATTGTCGCTATCGCCTTGTCCCATTCCTGGTAACGCATCGTCCGCCTGTTTGCCCTTGCAGTTCTTATCCTCCTCGCCATCCTTTTCGCTTTGGGGAGGGGCGCGATCTCCACCTTTGAGCGATTCGAGCAATTGTAGCTCTTGCCGCATGTGCGAACGGTAGGTGTGCGGCTCAAAGGGCTGTACCCCTGACAACCACGAGCATACCGCCAGAATGCCCTCACCCACAGCTATTTTCACTTCCTCGAACTCGTAGCCCTTGTCTGCGATTACCTCAGCTCGGTCACGATCAGCTATCAACAAGATCGACAAAAGAAAGTCGTTGACGATCTTCCAAGCGGCTTCGTGCCCCGTCGCGTACAATCTGTCTTTGTAGCGAGGTTCTGGCATTCCGTAGGGCCTATACTCACTTCCTGTGAGGATGACGATGTGTTCAAGTCCTGCAATGCAAGACTCGATATTCGGATGTTCCGGAGGGCCGATCGACGCTCGATTCTTCGCCAGCTCCTGGAGGTTGTAGAGGACAAACTTCTTGGCCGTCGAGAGATCGTGGTAGCCCAGGTTCGCATCGTAACCAAGCCGACCACGGGAGGTTAGTCTCTGTATGACCTGCAAACAAGATTCGAGCTGGGAAGACACGCCGCGCAGGGCGTCAAGAAGATCCAAATGGGAAGCAAACCCTCCAACCTGCTCTTGATTGTTGTCGCCCATCCGTCACCTGCCTTTCAAAGTCGGGCCGATCCCCAGCGCGACGATGCGAAAGGCGAAGCATCTATCGCGCTGGGACCGCTTGGCCGGCCGGTTTGCAACCCGGCCGGCTTCCCGATTCATTAGTAGTGTACCGCAGAGTGTCGCGACCCAGGACGTAATCGGATCGGAGGGCAGCCCGTCAGGCGGGCAGGCACACATTCAGTTAGTCTCTCGGTACCGGTAGCTCTTGTCGCGCACGTGGTAATGGAAGTACCGGCCATGCGACTCGGCCGCCATCAGACCGCGGTAGCCTTCGGGCAGCACGTCGAAATACTGGTGCACAGTGCCGTTGGTGAACTCGACCTCCAAGACCCGCTGCTCCTGGTCGTATCTCACGGACCGCAACGACGACGAGCGAACCGCCGATTTGCCACATAGCGAAGCATGCCGAAGTAGTTGCACAAGATGGTTGCATGTACTTTTGGGTGAGGGATGCGGGCATGAAGTCAGTGCCCTTTAAGGAGGTAGGGCTCGGCTCGTACCTGACAGCCGTGATCGTACCCGACGATGTACAGCACTCAGCGTCTCGCGCGCCCGCGCCCGGGGATTGTAGTCGAAATCCCTGGAATTGCCCGGATTCATACGTACCCCAGGGCTCGCAGCACTGCGTTGACGGGCTCTTATTCGCTGTCCTCGAGCATTTCAGCCAGAAGCCCGTGGATCTCCCGCGATGTCCAGCTTCTTGCGCTGGGTGTGCTCGCATTCATCCTCGAGCTGGGTAAACGCTCGAATACTGTTCTCGAGCCAGCCCAGGGCAGCGTAGGACGGCGCAGGGGCTGGGCAGGGTTGGTGCCGATTCGTGTTCCAGATGGACTGGGCGAGTGCGTGGCAACCGATCCCATCCGATCTATCAAGCGACAGGTCCCCGAAGCGGGTTGCAGGTTCTTGACAGACAGGCGCAAATGACGGTTCTTCCTGGGTTAGAACGTCGGCCAGGCGAAACTGGCTTCGTCGTAGACAGACTGCGTCCCGGACGTCAGTGCGTGGAATCGGAAGATGACGTACGGGCTGTGGCGGTTTTCATGGAGGCCATCGAACAAGCCCAATCGCTGGATCGCCACGGCGGGCGGGAGCGGGCGGCCTCGGTCCAGTCACCAACCGTGTTAACCTCCCCCACTATTGTCGTGGCTTCACCAGCACGCGTGCTAGAAAATGACTGTAGGGTTCGATAGACTTTGCAACATCAAATCTCGCGCAGAGTCAGGACGAAATGATGCAAGCAAAGTTAAGCGAATATGTGAAAGTGGCGGAAGCGGCGGCGATCCTGGGTGTATCGCAGGGGACGGTTCGAACTTGGGCAGAGGCTGGGAAGATTCCCATGCACAAGAATCCGGCAAACGGTTACCGGCTTTTTCGACGAGACGAATTGGAGCAATTCCTATCGAAATGCGCTATGCCCTACAGACCGTTACCGCCAAAGGAACGTCAGTGAATACTCGATCGAACAATTCAACCGGGGTAAGTGCATGATGTCCAATCCATTCTTCGATCAACCTATTCTCAATTCGCCATATGAATTTCCCTCGCGGCACTGGGAACTCGACAGTACGGGGCAGCCTACTCAGCAGATCATTGAGGCTCGGCGTCGAGCTGAATTCATAACGCCTATTCCAAAGCCCAAGAAGAGGAAGAAGCAGTCCGAGCAACTTCAGTTGCAACTGGATGAGGGGCACGGACTTTCGACCGAGGAACAGCAGTATGACACGACGTCAGTAATAAACGAAGTGCGACGACTCGTCGGAAGTTGGAGAGCGGCTTCGAATCCGAGTGAGTGGCATGTAACCCCAGAAACGGCTCGCTTGCTTCAGCACTGGCGCTCGCACAAGTTCAGCGGCGTACGTCCATTTTTCTGCCAGATCGAAGCCGTCGAAACAGCAATCTGGCTTTCAGAGGTTGCTCCCAAATCAACAGAGGGCAGACGTTTGCTCGATCACCTCGATCGAGCCAATCGTGATGCCAATCCAGAGCTGATGCGTCTGGCGCTGAAACTAGCGACTGGTGCGGGCAAAACAACAGTAATGGCAATGCTGATCGCCTGGCAGACCGTAAATGCGGTACGTCGGCCAGGCAGCAAGAAATACAGCAAGGGTTTTCTAATCGTTGCACCGGGGCTAACGATCCGTGATCGCCTCAGGGTTCTCCAGCCAAACGATCCTGACAGCTACTACAAAGAACGCGAGATTGTCCCTAACGACATGCTTGAGGACATTGGCAAAGCCAAGATTGTCATTACCAACTACCACGCCTTCAAACTTAGAGAGCGAGTTGAACTCTCTAAGGGCGGCCGTCAGCTTCTCAAAGGTCGGACTGGTGAGGACCTCAATACGCTCGAGACCGAAGGGCAAATGCTGCAGCGCGTTATGCCCGATCTCATGGGACTCAAAAACATCATCGTTCTCAACGACGAAGCTCATCACTGCTACCGTGAAAAGCCAACCGAGCCCGACGATGTCGACCTGAAAGGCGACGACAAGAAGGAAGCCGAAAAGAACAACGAAGCAGCCAGGCTTTGGATCTCCGGCCTCGAAGCCGTGAATCGCAAGCTCTCAGTGACGCGTGTATTTGATTTGTCCGCTACACCATTTTTCTTAAGCGGTTCCGGCTACGCCGAAGGCACTCTGTTCCCTTGGACCATGAGTGACTTTTCACTCATGGACGCAATCGAATGTGGAATTGTTAAGCTTCCTCGCGTGCCAGTAGCAGAGAACATCCCAGGCAACGAAATGCCCATGTTTCGGAATCTATGGGAAAACATCCGGGCTGACATGCCCAAAAAAGGTCGCGGACAGGGCGAAGAACTCGACCCGCTCAAACTTCCGACGCGACTACAAACTGCGCTCCAGGCACTTTATGGCCATTACGAGAAGACATTTAAAATGTGGGAGGACGCAGGCATATCCTCTCCGCCATGCTTCATCGTCGTATGTCAGAACACCGCGATCTCAAAGCTGATCTACGACTACATCTCTGGATTCCACAGGAAGAACGTCGATGGCACAACGACCCTTGAAAACGGGCGACTGGGCCTATTCCGCAACTTCGACGAAACAACAGGCAATCCACTTCCACGTCCCAACACACTGTTGATTGATAGTGAGCAATTGGAGGCGGGCGATTCGCTTGATGCGAATTTCCGAAGCATGGCTTCTGACGAAATCGAGCGTTTCCGTCGTGAAATCGTCGAACGCACTGGGGACGCTCGTGCCGGCGAAAAGATTACGGATCAAGAACTTCTTCGCGAAGTAATGAATACCGTTGGCAAACCTGGGCAGCTTGGCGGCAGTATCCGGTGTGTGGTCTCTGTATCGATGCTTACTGAAGGCTGGGACGCCAATACTGTTACCCACGTGCTTGGTGTTCGCGCATTCGGAACGCAGCTTTTGTGCGAGCAGGTCATCGGCCGTGCGCTACGACGTCAATCGTACGAGTTAAATGAGGACGGACCCAATAAAGGGCTATTCAACGTTGAGTACGCGGACGTCTTTGGCATCCCATTCGACTTTACTGCAAAACCGGTCATCGCGCCGCCTCAGCCGCCACGAGAGACGATTCAAGTCAAGGCGATAAAGCCCGAGCGCGATCATCTTGAAATCCGATTCCCTCGAGTTGAAGGCTATCGAGTTGAACTCCCCGAGGAGCGTTTGTCAGCAGACTTCAACGACGATTCTGTGCTTACGCTTACACCAGACCTTGTAGGCCCTTCGATCACTCAGAATTCGGGCATCATTGGCCAAACGGTAAACATGAATCTCGAACACCTCGATGATTTGCGTCCATCGACCATTGTTTTTCACGTTACGCAGCGATTGCTCTACACCAAATGGCGTGATCCAGGCGAGGAGCCAAAACTCCACTTGTTCGGCCAACTCAAACGCATCACCAAAGAGTGGCTCGATAAGTATTTGGTATGCAAAGGCGACACGTACCCAGGCTTGCTGATGTACCAAGAGTTAGCCGATATCGCATGCAATCGAATTACTGCTGCGATCACTCGGAGATTCAGCGACGAACGCCCAATTAAAGCTCTGCTGGATGCATACAACCCAACAGGTTCAACGTCATTCGTACGTTTCAACACAAGCAAGGCCGATAGGTGGGAAACCAGTTCAAATCATTGCCACGTCAACTGGGTAATTCTGGATAGTGATTGGGAAAGCGAGTTTTGTCGCGTTGCCGAGTCACACCCTCAGGTCCGTGCTTATGTCAAGAATCACAATCTCGGGCTAGAGGTGCCTTACCGATTTGGCAGCGAGAATCGAAAGTATCGCCCCGACTTCATTGTCCTCGTTGACGACGGACATGGCCCTGACGACCTTTTGCATCTGATCGTCGAGATCAAAGGCTACAGACGGGAAGATGCAAAAGAGAAGAAGTCAACCATGGATACCTATTGGGTTCCAGGCGTGAATAACCTGGGCACCTACGGTCGCTGGGCATTCGCCGAGTTCACAGACGTCTACGAGATCGAGTCCGATTTCAAAGAAAAGGTTGAACGAGAGTTTAATTCGATGATTGCTTGCTACACCCAAGTCGAAGCAACTGCGTAACTGCATAATGAAAAAGCATAGCAACCAATTTCCGCTGCAACACATTTCCGTTCGTGTCCCATGGCATGACAACGGATGGAATGGCACTGTTTGTACCAACCCGGCGAGAAATACCGCCTGCCTAAAGCTGCGCAATATTGCAGATGCGAAGAATGAAGTAGCAGAGCTCCCGATCGCTGGGCATTCACTTGCCACATTGGATCAAGCGAACTTTCCACCTTGCGCAACTGAACGTGCGACCTTTATGGCAAACTTCGCGTTCACACGTTTGCACAATCACCCTTACAGCAAGCAAGACAAAGCATCTCATCAGCATTTCGCCCCCACTGCGGTTCACTATCCTGCATTCTCTGTGGCTGCACTCCCTTTCCGCTGGATGATGAAGAAGTTCGTCTACGGGGACAAGAAAGAGAATCCGCGCGGACTACAGCAAGACTACCCTTTGTCGTCGATCACCGAAGAGCGAGAGCCATCCGTCGAAGTTCTAGGCTTTGAATCAAACTGGTTTCAGGATCAACAGAACCAAGGGGACTTGCTAGATTGCTTCTGGGATCATGTCGCCGTTGACGAGTCGCTGGTCTTTTTCTACGCCAAGCAAGTTCCACTCGTTGAGGACACTGGTCGCAGAGTCATCGTTGGGGTTGGACGCGTTAAATCGATCGGAAATCCCATTGAGTATTCGTACACAGGAAGTCCGAAAGGCAAGCTTCGAAGCCTAATTTGGGAACGCATGATTGGTCATTCGATTCGCGATGACTTTGAGGACGGGTTTCTACTTCCATACCATCAGGCGTTGGAAGCATCCGAAGATGGGCTTCGCTTCGATCCGGCGGAAGTCGTTGCATTCGCTCCCGAGGAACGTTTCGTCGAATTCTCATACGCAACCGAGCACGTGGGGCATGACGCGGCGATTAGCTCTTTGATTGCCTGCCGTGCTGCGTTGCTCCGTTCCGCTGAGCTCTTCAACGTCAACATAAAGCGTCAAGAGCAATGGATTGACCGTGAGGTAGGGCGGCTTTGGAAAAAGCGTGGAGCGTTTCCAGGGCTTGGTTCCGTCCTGTCGGCTACAGGATTAGGAATGGGACATTTCATTGCGAATGCCCTGCAGGACAAAGTTGGAGAAGAAGGAAATCCCTGGTCCATTCTTGATGCAGCGCTTTCCGAGCCCACTAAGCATTTGCCAAAAGATCTTGCTGCACACGTCGATTCAACAATTGCCAAAGCATGGAAGAAGCAAAAGCCAGCACGCAGAAGTTTTCTCGAACTGCTAAGTCGATTTGACCTTACGTTCGAGCAGGCATCCATCCTAGCGGTGCCCGAGCAACGTAAAGAGTTTGGGATCGAGATTTCTGATGCGGAGTATCTGGAGAATCCGTACCTTCTTTACGAGTCCACACGTTTAACGAATTCGCCCCTCACGGTCGGCACCGTTGATCGAGGCGTTTTTCCCACCAAGTTCATACGTGATAAATTTCCGCTACCTGAGCCGTCAACGATTAAGACGCCTGTTGATGAACGAAGGCTTCGAGCGTTAGTAATTCGCGAGCTTGAATCAGCGGCTTTAGAAGGCGACACGCTTCGGAGTCGGGAATCCATTATCACTGCGTTGCGACGTCGAGATTTAGCGAACAAGGAAGATCCAACCGATGTAACGGCAGATTTGCTGGCCGTCGCCGAGGATTCTTTTGCAGGCGAAATCAGTCTTGTTGAAATGGCCGATGACTCAGTGGCCTACCAGCTAGAGCGGCTGAACACAGTCGGAGCCCAGATTCGCTTAACAGTTACCAAGAGAATCAAGGCGAAACGCATCGAGCTGAACGTAGATTGGGAAATGGAACTTGATCAACGGCTCGGATCGCTTCCGGCTAATAAAGAGGAACTTAAGCTTGAGCAACTCGCCAGACGAGAAAAGGCTGCCGCGCTTCGTGAGCTTGCCTCATCGCCGTTCAGTGTCTTGATCGGCCCAGCTGGAACCGGAAAGACAACGCTACTTTCCATTCTTTGTCAGCAGTCGGAGATCAGCCGCGATAGTATTCTTTTGCTTGCTCCCACGGGAAAAGCTCGGGTCCGAATGGAATCGATGGCCAAGCAAGCCAAGACAGAAAACTATAAGGCTTACACACTCGCGCAGTTCTTGAGCGACACTGGTCGTTATGACGCGTACACGCAACGGTACTTGTTGACTGGTGAGTCGGGCTCAACCGTCGCCAGAACTGTGATCATTGACGAGTGCTCGATGCTAACCGAAGAAATGCTGGCAGCACTTTTGGAGTCGCTGCGGGGAGTGCGTCGGTTAATTCTCGTTGGTGACTCACGACAACTGCCACCCATTGGTGCCGGACGTCCATTTGTCGACATCATACGTAAGCTCGCGCCAGAGAAGATCGAACAAACCTTTCCTAAGATCGCTCAAGGCTACGTCGAGTTGACGATTCCGCGTCGTCAGGGGGCGGGAGAGCGGGATGACCTTCAACTGGCATCCTGGTTTGGTGGCGGCATCAATGCACCCGGCGAAGACCGCGTTTTTGAGATTCTCGCTGGGATTCGAAAAAGCGAACAATTGACGTTCGTACGCTGGGATACTCCGGATGAACTAGACGCCCTGCTCCCAAAAGTCATTCAAGACTCTCTCAAGTTCGATCCTTCGCTCGAGGACTGGCAGGCATTCGCTCAAAGCCTCGGTGGCAATCTCGACGGCAATGGATCAGCGTGGTTCAACAGCACGTATGGCGATCGTCCGGGTGCTGGTAAGTCAGCAGAGGCATGGCAGATTCTATCGCCCGTCCGTCAAAAGCCTTGGGGCGTCGACAACCTCAATCGCGCAATCCATCTTCGGTACAAAGGCAAGCAAATCGAACGCGCGAGAGCATGGTCGCGAACGCCTTCCATCCTTTCGCCACAAGGTGAATCACAAATTATCTATGGCGACAAGGTCATTCACAATCGAAACTGGTCAGTTCCCAAGGGCCGGATCTATCCGAAAGTAGACCAGCGAGGCTACATAGCAAACGGCGAGATCGGGATGATCGTCGGCCACCGAGTGACCAAGAAACGATCATGGAAGCCTGACTATTTAGAAATCGAGTTCTCGACGCAATTAGGTCAGACCTTCAAGTTCTACCCATCGGACTTCAGCGAAGAAGGTGATGCCGCGCTTGAACTCGCCTATGCGCTAACCGTCCATAAATCGCAGGGAAGCGAGTTTGATACTGTTTTCCTGGTGTTGCCCCGATCGCCACTCATGTTGTCTCGGGAACTGCTTTATACAGCTCTTACCAGACAAAAGAGCCGAATCGTCTTGCTGCACCAAGGCGACGCCACCGAGTTGCACAAATTCAGCATGGAGCG
>JAGQPR010000323.1 GCA_020426625.1 Planctomycetales bacterium | reverse complement strand
GAGATAAGAGACAGCAACGTGTTGCCGATGGCACGTGTTTCCGCGCCCAGTCGGTGCCTGTTCTCGGGCGCAGGCGCCTGTTCTCGGGCGCTGGCACAGGCGGGACACGCAGGGATTTTGCGAACTCAGAGACGCGATGTCCGACCTCTCCCGAAAGCTCGTGCCTCGCTGGGAGAGGTGACAATATGCCGTCAGTAATTGAATCGACATTCCATGCAACTATGCGTAACTGGGATTCAACACCTATTCATCCTCGAGTGATTTTCGCTTCGTGGATTCCCCAACGGTTGCGCTAACGAGAATCAACTTCGACCGCATTTCGGAACCTCGACTGACATTCGTAAACAGCGAACCCACGTAGGGAAGCTCTCGCAGGATCGGTATTTTATGCTCGGTCGTTGTCGTTACTTCCACAGCAGGAAGTGCGAATGCAATTGTCGATCCCAGTTTCATTTGGAAATCGGTTTCTACCCCCGTTGATTCCACCAGGGGCATTTCGACTTGAAACTCATTCTCATCCAGCTCAAGCGTGAATGTATCAACACCTCTGATTCTTGTATCTTGAAAACTGAGATGTATAATCACGCTTGCTTGGTCGTTGGCTAACAGGCGAGGCGAAAGCTCAAGCTTGATACCTTCTTCAACTTCACGTATTTTGGGCTGATATTTTTTCGGAGCGTCGTCCTCAGATTGCTCGTCGGACTGATAAGCAACTACAAAGGGACGCAGGGTTCCGATTTGCAATTCAGCAGAACGTTCATTGTGCGTGGCGACAATCGGCGCAGCGATCGTCTGGCATCGTTCGCTTTCGAGTAGGGCCTTGATTTGATCGGGTCGGATGTTGACGCAGCCCGATAGAAACTCGCCATGTCGTTCAAAACTGGCTGGCACGACTGCAGAATCCTCGGCGCCCAGGCTAGCAGCGATGTCGGCGGTTGAGGAATCGCGTCCATTGACCCAATCAATGTTTGCGTCAGCCAGCTGCTGGGTTGGTAAATCCAGTATTCGAACTTCAAAGACCAAAGGTGCGATACCAAAGTACCGCATGTGCTGCAGCATGGCAGCAAACTTTTTGTGAGTTCGAGCCGTACCATGCAAAACGATACTGTCTTGAAACATTATGGGGTTGGGATTGTTTTCGCCAAGCCGCATGTGGCGATTAGATTTGTTTGAGTCTTGTACGTAGGCCAATCCTGATTCTTCTTTGACCTCCTTAGATGCCGAAAGGTCCATCATCTGGGCAGTCACATGATCAAGCAAACGGGTACGTGCTTCTTCGGGTGCGATGTCTTCAGACTCAGCAATCTTGCCAAGAACTTCGGTGATCGCGTAAGTACGGACTGACGTCGTTTCATTGGTTTGCCGGTCGACAAGTGGGACGGAATCGGGAGCAGCGACAATTCTTGCTGGGCGTGGTAGCACTCGCGCGCCCTTTTCGTCCCGATTTTCTTGCGTCTGAGCCAGGCTGAGTGTCGCCCCCGGCAGAACAGCCAGCGTGCCTACTATCAATGTTGCCCACACCCATTTGGGGCAGTGACTGTAACATCCATGTCTTAGTCGCATGATTCTCTCCAATCTTTGTGAAGTAATATCCACTGGTCGAACCCCCGGCAGCAACGGTGCTGCGCGGAGCGAGTGCTTGCACTCGAGTACGCTTAACAAACAACGGGCATAGTCACCCGGGGAGCACCCCAGGCAACCAATCGTTTCTTCATCGCAGCATTTCTCTGCTTCACGATTCATCATTGTGCGCGCAACCCATATCAAAGGGTTGCACCAATAAAGGCATACAGCCAATGCCTGCATTGCCGACCACCAAAGGTCGCCTCTTCGGTAATGTATCAATTCATGTGCGACCAACGTTTCCAACTGTTTAATTGAACTTTGATCGACCACAACTTTGGGGAGCAAGATCGTTGGCCGAAAGACACCTACAATAGCTGGACCGATCAGTGCATCGACAACTGAAATTCGAGCTCGGCTAGTAAGACCCAGCTTATGTGTAACGCGATTGGCTATATCTCCGATCTTCTGTTGATAGCTGGTGTTACCACCAAATATCACTTGGTGCTGTCGCACCACGCCGAGAAATCTCCAGAGTCGGACAACCGTTAGCAACAGAAAGGCAAAGCTGATCGTCGACCAAGCAATCAAAATCGGCTGGCTCCAACGGAAACGGGATCCCAACGGACGGTGCTTCTCGTTATTTCCTGCAATATCCACGATATTAGCGTCTGCGTTCGGGTCGCTGAACGAGTCTGGATTGAGCGTATGGGAGTCGAAGTGCTTCTGCCGCACATTCCAATCTGCAGATTCACTTCGCAACTCGGCACCGGAATTGGAACGACTCGTTGAATTGCCCGCCGATTCAACAATGGCACCTGCCCAAGAGAATGGACTGGTCGGACTCGAAAAAACGGGTGGAGTCAAGCACTTCAGCAGCAGTAGCATCCAGGCGGCATGCACCAAATGCGGTTGCGAACGCGAGAAGAATCTGGTCAATACAAGGGCACCTGCGGCGACACAGGAAATCTGAATCATCTGGTTTAGCAGGGCATCGAATATCGGTTCAGCAATCATCGCGGTCCTCCTGTTTGATTGCCGATTGCTGCTCCAGTTGGTCGACGAGATTGCGTAACTCGTCAATTTCTGTTCGCCCTATATTGCGTTCTTCGATTAGATGTCGCACTAGCGGCATGGCATCGCCGCCGAAGAGCCGTTCAATCAGGTCGTCAACCGTATCACGAATGACGGTACGGGGCCGCGTTTTGGCAGCATAAACTCGAGTGCGCCCCTGCAGCGTGGAGGTAGCGTAACCTTTGTTTTCAATTCGCCTGAGAAACGTTTGAATCGTGGCAAAATCCGCTTGCCTGTGTTTGCAAACTTCTGTGTGAATCTCTCGAACAGTCGCAGGCCCAATCTTCCAAAGCAGCCTGGCGATTTCCATTTCACTCTTGGAAAGGCTTGGTTTCTCAGCCATCGGAACTCCAATCCTCCATGCACTGCCAAACTATACGTACGCTTGTACGCCTGCAATGTATCCGTACATTTGTAAGTGACGCAAGAGCAATTGGCTGGTTTGGTTGCGATTTGTGAGTACTCGCCCACTATTGCCATCGGTACGCGTATTATTCTTTTGCCCGGTAGAGTCATGCGGACCGTTAATCAATCAGCATGCTGGGGTTGGCTTGCACCAGTTGCTTGAAGCCATTGCTCCAACTCGGATCGAAGCTGACTGGCTTTGTTAGGCATTTCTTGAGCAATGTCACGCGATTCGCTGATGTCTTCCCGCAGATTGTAGAGTTCTACGGAGTCGTTGTCATAGTACTTGATCAACTTAAAGTCACCCGAACGAATGGCACTGCCCAGGCGATTCTCTTTGTGGAAAGCATAATTTGGATAATGAAAGTAGAGCGAATCGCGCTGCAATGCCGCTCCGCCCTCCAGCATCGGCAGCAGAGAGATGCCATCGGGAGTATTCGATGGATCAGCCTGCAAGTTGGCAGCTGCTAGAATTGTCGCGTGGATATCCATGGTGACCACAGGTGTAGACGTTCGTGTTGCAGGCATGACGTGGCCGGGCCAGCGAACAATCATCGGTACGCGAATTCCACCTTCGTAGAGATGCCCTTTCTCTGCCCGCAAGGGTTTTACGTTCGCCGCGAAAGGACCGTTGTCTGAAGTGAAAATCACCAGCGTATCATCGCCCAGACCCTGTGTGTCGATGGCATCCAGCAGTTTCCCGATCGAAGCGTCCATTCCCTCAATCATGGCAGCATACGTTGGATTTTCAATGCCCGGCCCCTTTCTCATCTCGTACTTTGCAATCAAATCAGCCGGAGCCTGAAAAGGATAGTGGACCGAGTAATTCCACCAGCACAGAAAGAACGGGCGATCCCCTTTGGACTTCGTAGACTTGATAAAGTCAATGCATTCGTCAGCGCACCGATCTGGCAGATACTCGCCGTCTGACTTCCCTTTCAAGTTGGGGATTTTGTACGGGCTGAAATAGCTTGGTGGTCCTCCCAATTGACAGCCGCCAAGGTTGATATCGAAGCCCTGATGTTCAGGCCGCAACTCTGGTTCTGTCGGTAGTTCTTTGTCTGATGCGGTGTCTGATTTGTCGCGATGCGAGAGATGCCACTTGCCTACAAAGCCCGTCGCATAGCCTGCTTGCTTGAGTTGTTCGGCAAGCGTCACGCGTTCAAGCGGGAGATATCGCAGCCAAATCGGCGTGATCAGATTCGTCCCGGGCTTTCGGAAATTGGGAGGGTGTCCACCGGCGTGATTGGTGATGTTGAGGCGCGCCGGTGATTCGCCTGTCATCAACGCGGCACGCGTTGGCGTGCAGACCGGGGCTGCCGAATAGGCATCGGTAAAAAGCAAGCCCTGCTTCGCCAGGCGATCAATGTTGGGCGTATCCAGTTTTTCGTTGCCGTAGCAGTGCAGGTCTTTCCAGCCGAGATCGTCCGCCATGATCAATACGACATTCGGCAGTCTTTCCGCGCTCCAACAGTTGGAGGGCAACGCAAAGATCAACACTAGGCTTGAAATGAACACGAGACTAGGGAATTGAGAAAATGATTTCTTCGCCTGCTGGCAGCCCATGAGATGCTCGCTAGAAGGTTGGCTTTATGTGTATGAGGGATGAAGAGCTGGGCGAACCTCAGCTTATTGGATTATTGCGCGCTAAAACCACTCGCCACGGGCCGCAGGGGCAACACTCGCGTGAGCACCCTCAAGTTGAAAGAAGCGCTGAATAGAAAGCCGCAGATATCACCAATTAAATGAGTGTCTCAGTGCTTCGTCTGTTTGCACGATCAACGCTTAAGTTCGTCTTTCAGTTGTTTTCTTATCTCTTTCCAATCATTCGACGACGCTATAAGTTTGCCGTCGGGACGGATGAGATAATAGGCTGGGACGGTACTGATCGCTAGTTGCCGCGCAAGGGCGGAACGATCACCTACGAAGTTCTGCGCCCAATCAAGTTCAAGTCTTTTCGCGGTGGCTTCCCCTTGTTGCTTGTCCGCGTCGACATTGATTCCGATTGCTGTGAATTTGGCTGACTGCCATTTCACGATGTCTGCCTTGATTTCCGGCATGGAATCCAGGCACGGAGCACACCAGCTGGCCCAGACGTGGACCAGCACATGCCGGCCTCCGAGGTCGTTTACGTAGAGAACTTGGCCTGTAGCATCAATGAACTGGTAGGCACGCATGTCGGACCCAGGTCGAGGTCCCGATCGGCACTCAACCTCGATTGTCTTTAGATCGAGTTCGCCTGCTTGAGCCTGCTCCGGGGTGACAGTGATGGGAACGATACGAGTTCCAACTGCTTCGATGAGGCAGCCGGCCGGTTGATCGTAAAGTTGAATCACCAAATCGTATTCGCCCGGCGCGACACCATGGATTTTAAAGTGGCCATCTTCGCGTAGCTTGACGTAATGGTTCTCCTTCATAGCCAACCACGCAGAAAAAGCTGGGTGCGTAAGCCACGCGCTCTCGACGGGGCCAGGATTTGATGGAATGCTTAGTGGCGTCGCGTCAGGCGGCAGGCTTAGTCCCACTCGGCGACTGACCAGCCAGTTCAGAGACCACTGTTTTGAAAACTTATCATTGCTTCTGCCTCTGGCGACCACACGACCGGAGACTGCAGCGCCTTCGCCGCCTAACACAATTTGCTCATGATCACCGGGTTGCAAGTCCAGCGGGATGGACTGGCTGGAGCTCAAGCTTGAGTCTTGCCAGGGACCAAGGTAGGTACTGACTGTTCCCAATATGGGCGGCAGCCGTCCAAAATCAAAATTGCCTTTAGGATCTGTTTTGGTAAAGAAGCTGTCTTGAAACCTAGCCTCTGTCAGCCCGCGATGTACCATTGGCCGGAAGTAGATGCCTTCATTGCCAATTGGAACGTCGCCCTGCATCAAACGGCCCGATACGTTGGCATAAGGCTGTAGATGTACTTCGCCAATGTCTTGTTGCTCGGGCTGGACCATCAACTCGACAAAACCTTCATCGTTGAAGACACGTATTCTTTGAGGTTCAAAGGACGCAGCAACTTCGAATGTGCTCTGTCCCTTGACCCTAAATGCTTTTCCAAAAGAGTTATCGGGGCTTTCGAAATCAAATCTTGGAATCGTGGTTGCAGTTCCGATGGCCACATCAAATTGATGGGTGGGGCTGCCATCGGGCGAAATGACTCGACCAATCAGAGCAGCGGCGCGATCCAGTTGAAAATCCTCGACCAACGACGGCTCGCCAGCGGCCAATGAAAGACGCCCGAACGCGGTTCGGTACCCCGTCGCTTCGATCCTGACTCGGTACCGATCGGTTGATTCTCCATACGAGTTGATCCGAATCTCGTACTTGCCATTCTTGCCCGTCACGACTCGGCTTTCCTGATAATCAGTCGAATAGAAGTCAGGGCGAAACGCTTTGACAGGGATGACCTTGAATTCGTCAAGCGGATTACCAGTCAGAGAGTCCACGACAGTGCCTGAGATGGTAATCGGGGCAGTGAGTACGACGCGATGTGCTTCGGCCTTTGCCACCAGAGTAACAGTCTTCATGTCGTAACCCGGTTTATAGATAGTGTAGGTGACTCCGTCGGAAGGTGCCCAGTCCCACAAGTACATGCCCTGTTCATTGGCTCTTCGGGGAATTCCAGAGTCCGGGACATTTGGATGATCGTCGTTGTAGATCGCAGTAGTACCACGCCAGCCGTCTCTCCCGAATGAAACGGCAGCGTTAGGGATTGCATTGCCGCTGGCGTCGAAGACCTCAATGCGGATAGGATTCCCCGGCTCGAGTTGAAAATCGCACGGTAGTGTTCCGTGGCTTACATCAACCTCACGTTGTTCAGGCGCGTATCCGGGAGCCAAGACTGTGATCGGATACTTGCCAGGAGCTAAATTGGGAAGTTGAAAAGTTCCGTCAGGCTCAATGGTAGCTTCGTTGACACCTGTCGCGATGTAAGGATCCGACACCCAGATGACCAAACCCTTGGTGACCGGTGCGCCAGCGGGACCACTTATTTTTCCGCGAAGAGCTACTCCGCGATCCATGACCAAGGTAGCAGTTCCGTTTCTTAGTTGCTGTGACGTGATTCCCTGCTTGGCTTGGTAACTTCCCCACTGTCGGTCGCCCGCAAACCCAGGATGATCCACAAGCAGGCCAAACTGGAGCTGTGGATTTCGCGCAAGCGAAGGCGCATTTAGAATCTCCCATTCACCTTGGGCGTTGGTCATGGATGCTGCTTCGTCTACGGCAAGCCATCCGCTACAATTGGCCGCAGGCAAGCTTTGCTGTGTCCGCTCGTTTAACACGACCCCGCCATCGGTTTTCACCTGGACGGACACGCCTTCAATCGGCTTTCCGGCGTCATCAACGACTCTTCCGGCCAACCGCTCGCCCTTCTCAAAGTAGAAAGTGTATTCGGTTGGCAGCGAAAGTTTCTTCTCGTCCAGCTTTACATACTGAGGAACATAGCCAAGGACGTTCGGCCAAAGCTGAAGGCTCAACGTTCCTTCTCGGAATTTGATGACAGTTGTCCCCGTTGCATCCGTGAGGTAATGGATGCGGGGCACGTTTCGGCGTCGTACGTGATCGATGCCGGTCACGTAGACGTCGACTCCTTCGAGCGGTTTAGATTGCTCGTCGAGAACGCGAATCAGCATCGACCGCGCTTCTTCATCGACCGTCTCCTGGGCCTTTGAGTCGCTGGAATTACGCTTGTTTTGGTTATTGTTACTTTTGATCTGTTCGCTTACCGTGGTCCCCGTCTCATCCTGCGGAACAGCGGCGCGGGTTCGAAGTTGAATCGATCCAATGGCCAAGCTTAGAACGAAGGCGAAGCTTAGCGTGACCCGCAATACTCGCTTTCCAAACGGTGTGCGGGCTCGAGTGCTGTCAAGAATACAGTGAATTCGACGAGCAATATCAAGTTTGCCAGCCATGGCAATCCCGTGCGCTGGACCCGCAGATCCGTAGCTGCGCGCCACTTCCAGCAGTGTTTCCGCATAGTTGGCAGGTTGTTGGTCCTGCAGTAGCACACAATCGTCACTTGCAAGTTCGCGAAGCCGCATCATCTGTGCGAAGAGCCACCAGGACAGAGGGTTGAACCAGTTAACGGCCACCGCCAAGCCAGCCAAGAGCTGGGATTGCAAATCACGTCTTTTGATATGTGCCATCTCGTGCATGAGAACGAACGTCAGTTTTTGGTTCGGCCAAGTCAGTGTAGCTAGCGGTAGAATGATTTTGGGTCGCCATAGCCCGACGACGTAAGGCGTTATCGAGATGGGGCACACATAAAGGGCTGGAACCGAAATAAGAAGCTGGTTAGCAAGGTTTTCGTTCAACCGCATGACGCTTGCGTTTTGCAGTAGCTCAAAATGTCGAGAAGTTCTGATTGCGAACCAGAACGGAATTAGAAAACGTAGCAGTACACCAACAACCCCAATGGCCCAAAGAAGAGGCCAGCAACGCAACAGGCGTTGCGTCCAAGATGGTTGCAATACTGGCTCCAGCTTTCTTTCGCTGGTTGCCACAAGAGCAGTTCGTTGTAACGCAGATTGGTTTGCGCTCGGAAGTGGAGTGCTTTCGTATTGCCTAGATGTCGCAGTACTGAAACTATGCGCACCACCAGGCAACTGATCAATCGTCGGACCAGTGTCGTCAGGAATGTTGCCAGTCTTTCCTGCCAAATGGGATTGGCTTGCCTGGCCGAATTCACTTTGATTGTCGATTGCCAGTGCATCTATTGAAAATGATGTCATGGCCCTTGGGCTGGTTTCCCTCGGCCCGTACAGAAGGACGTATTGCAGATTGAACACAGAGGCAACTACCGACGCTAGCGTAACCAGAACCGACATACTCAGGCCAATCAAACACGCTCGGAATTGACTCGCGGGAGATGCCTTTCGCATCAGACAGACGACAAAAGCAGTTGTAAGGAGCAGCGCGCTCCCCTTGAGGAGCGCGCTGCCTAGTGACGCATTTTCAATCCATGTGTTCATGACTTGCCTTTTGCTTTGGCTCTATCAATTGCTCTGCGAAGTTCCTCGAGCTCTGAGGCGGTAAGATCTTTGGCTGACTCGTCGATGAGAGCTGCGATAGCGAGCGCAGGTTGATTAGGAAAGAAAACGTCCAGAAGTCGTCTCACTGCAGATCGTTTCATCGATCCATACGGACCCGTTGGAGAGTAGATGTGTGTCACGTCGCTACGATCTCGTTTCAAGAGTCCTTTTTTCTCGAGTTGTCCGAGCATCGTGCGGACTGCCGAGTAGCTAGGTGGATCTTTCATTGCATCGCGCACCTGCGCGACCGACGCGTTCTTAAGCCGACAAACGACCGCCATAATTTGTTGCTCGCGTGGAGCCAGCTCCCGGGCGACTTTTTCCGACATATCCACCTCGTTCTATCCTGCTAATGCATTGACATGTGTCAATTTATTGACACGCATGCACGGATGCAACCGATTTTCCCCGTAAAAGTTTCACTTTTTCGAAGAATTCGAATCCGGCAGTATTCAAACGTGCTTCCGGGGTGAATTCAATATTCCCAAGGAAACCGACACTTCTAGCTAATCGCCACCACGGTTTCATGGCAACTCACCCTCCCACCGAAAGTTACGTCGTTTTCGACATCACTTTCGGAGG
>JAGQPR010000322.1 GCA_020426625.1 Planctomycetales bacterium | reverse complement strand
GAGAAAAGGGGTCATCAGAGGGAGAAAAGGGGTCATCAGAGGGAGAAAAGGGGTCATCAGAGGGAGAAAAGGGGTCAGGTCTCTTTTAACCTGCGCTTTAGGGGATTTCATATCGAGGTTTGCCAGACTTGCCAACAGCGATTGCACGAACTGACGGAACCGCCGTGTTACAATGATGGTTGAGACCACTTCGAACCGGTAAGACTGCCTATGCCCACTGCAAAGCCAACGCTAAAGTTTACGTACCAACACTATGTGTTGTTTCCGAACGATGGGAACCGGCATGAGATCATCGACGGAGATCACTACATGAATCCGGCCCCCAGCACCTATCACCAGACCGTTTCCAAACGACTCCAGTATTTTCTCTACTCCGAAATCGAACTTAAAAACCTGGGTTTGGTGTTCAACGCCCCCGTGGATTTGCAGCTCGGACCTCACGATATCATTCAACCAGATCTCGTCGTCGTCCTGAAAGAAAGTTCGGCCAAGGTCACGCCTTCGAGGATCATAGGGCCACCGGATTTGGTAGTAGAGATCTTGTCGCCATCCACGGAAGCTAACGACACAACGCTAAAACGACAACTCTACGAACGAACGGGTGTGGCGGAGTACTGGATTTTCGATCCGCAGGAGCAAAGTATTGTTCAATTCGTTCTAGTTGACGGCGTCTTTAAAACGATGCCGGCCCCAACCAAGGAGATTTCGCTTCATTGTCTACCCGATGTCATCATTCAGTTGGATAGAATTTGGTAGCAGTTATTCGAAAATGACACCAGCAAACTGGCCAGCGAGTCATCGTTGCGTCATCGAAAATAAGGGGGCGGGAGTCTTTTCTGGAATGGTGAGGCTGATATGGCAAGAACAGTGAATCATGCTGCAGAGGACGATGCTGCTGAACGCGAAAAGACTCTCGAACCTGTTGTCGAACGCCGCAATCCAAAGTACGTCGAAGCGCAGAAGGCGAAGCTGGCGCGCGAGCCGGGGGGAAGTTACGATATTGGCAATCCTACAGCTCCAGTTGGGCATGCGTACGGCATCGCGACCAGTGTGCGATTGACCACGGACTTTCGTCGGACATGGAGGAGAGATTCGATGGACATTACACCACAACAGGTTATCGACGCGATTACGTCTGCGGGCGTCAAAAACTGGGTGCTGATGGGCTTGCATGGTTACGTTGGATATCTCGCCCAGCCGCGGGCGACGCAAGGTGTCGATGTGATGGTTGATCCCAATGAGAAAGATCTCGCCGTCGATGCCATACTCGAGCGTTGGCCTAGCTTAGAAAAGCGAGATCAAAGTCCAATCGTGATTCGATTTGCGGACCCTGGGGAAGCGCATAGCGGGCAGCCGCCACAAGTTGTCATCGATATCATGCTTCCCAACGATGAATGCCAGTTCGCGATCCTGCGAGACCATGTGATCATCGATCCAGAAACCGGTCATCGCAAACCAACGCGCGAAGCGGCACTAGCTTCAAAGTACTCAGCAATCGTCTCGCTGTACCGTGAATGGATTCGGAAACAACAAGATGCAATTGATTTTCGAACAATCGTTTTGCCTCTGCCTGAACTAATTGATCGAGACAGCGTCTACCAACTGGGCGAACTCATTTTCGAAGGTGCTGGCGCGGAGATTCTTGAGTTCATTCAGCTAGCGATTGAAAACAAACCGTTTCCGGTTTAGGAGCTCTTTGTGCTGAGTGGGATCCGATCTGGGTCTTGTCGTCGAGAAGCCTTATCAAGGCTTCTTAGCAAGGCCAGCGACATTGAGCAAGTTTTATCTTTTGTGAACACTTCTCGCTGATCGCAACCAATTCAACTTACTCTCCCTTGGGAGAGTCGCGAGTAATGCGAGCGGAGAGGGGAATCTTCCTCCCCGTTGCTGGGAGGGTGAGTTGCGACGCAACCTTGGTGGCGTTTGGCGAGAAGTGAAGTTTTGTGAATTATTAATTATGAAGAACGGGGTGCAGTTAGCAGATCTTGCCACACGCGCATACGCTTGGGGCTGCAGTCTTCCACATTCAACGTGTCGCTAAGGAAATTGCATGACGTCCGATCCAACGGGTTGTTTGTCCGATGATGAATTGCTAGCAGTGCTTGAGGAGTCAGCGAGTTCCGGCGCTTCAGCCATCGCGCACGTCGATACTTGCGAATCCTGCCAAGAACGATTGAACGTGCTCACCGAACCAGAAGGCTTGGCCAGCTACAGACACTTGGCTGCTCGGTCACAAATAACAAATCAAATCGTTCTCACCGATGAAGAGCTTGTTGCCAGCTTTGGGCGGTATCGCATCGAACGCTTGCTGGGCCAAGGCGGAATGGGCACTGTTTACAAAGCCCTGGATACGGAGCTGAACCGGACATTAGCCATCAAGGTGTTGTCAAACACCAGCGATGCAGCTCAGGTAAGACGGTTCGAGCGCGAAGCCAGCGCGCTTTCGAAGTTGACACACCCCAACGTGGTTCCAATTCTAACGTCAGGTGTCAGCACCGATGGCAGGCAATTCATCGTCATGCCGTTTGTCGACGGAAAATCACTTCAGCAAGCGCTGACCGCCGGACCGCTGCAGCCAAAAAGGGCGGCTGAAATAGTCAAACAAGTCGCGCTTGGCTTGGAGGCCGCCCATCGCCAGGGATTGATGCACCGCGATGTGAAGCCGTCCAACATTCTGGTCGATGCACGCGACGGCACTGCCAAATTACTCGACTTTGGACTCGTCCGCTCAGTCGATGACGAGACGCTGACGCAAACCGAGGTTTTGTGTGGAACGCCACTGTATATGGCTCCCGAGCGAGGCGATAAGTCGCAACAGGATAACGCACTTTCAGATGTCTACAGTCTTGGCATTACGCTCTACCAGTGCATTACCGGGTCCGTGCCGTTCCGGGGATCGCCGCTGGAAGTGCTCGAGCAACACCGACGCGAGGAGCCCGTTGCCCCCAGGCGCTTGAATAGGGCAATCGATCGAGAGTTGGAAACCATCTGCCTGAAAACACTCGCTAAATCTCCGGCTGACCGCTATGTCAGCGCAGCAGCCCTTGCAGATGACCTTGGAAATTTCCTTGCCGGAAAACCCATTATGGCCAGACCAATTGGGCCGATTGGACGCATGTGGCGCTGGTCGCTCCGAAATGTTGCGTTAGCGACTGCAAGCGCACTGCTAGTGACCTCCCTGTTGCTAGGTACAACGCTGACCACATTCCTTTGGCGACAGAGCGTGGCGAATGCACGCGACGCAGAGGCCAAGAACGAATCGCTGCTCGCCAGCCAGCAGGTCATGCGAGAGAATCAAGCTGCACTAAGGGCATCCATTCGCAACAGCTTTCATGATCGCCTGCAGGATCGTAGTACGTTCGTCCAACTACCAACGTCAATCCGCAACACGACCTTGATTTCATTAGCTCAGTCGTACCAGCTGATGTTAGAGACGATCAAGAATGATTCGGCAGCGCTACGCGAAATATCCGATGAACTATCAGAGGCAGCGGACTTTGCCATGTCCTTTTTCATGAACCTACGCGCAGCAGAGCTAACACACATCGGCCGCGAGGCCGCGGAGAGCTTAGTACTTCAAACAGAATTGAATGTGGAAGATCAATTCCTAATCGCACGAGCCCATGTCCTGTTTGCAGAAGCCCGAATTGCCTTGCATGGAGGAGTAATTGGCGATCAGGCAGTTCTCGCACAGGTTGACGAGAGTCTCAAGGGAGCGCAAAGGACAATTGACGACTTACTCACTGCAATGGCAAGTTCTATTGAAACGACTCGAGGAAGCATTGAGTTGTTGAAAGCAAGAGCGGTCCGTTGTGAGTTGCTATCAGATCCGGCGTTGGAAAATACCAACCGCTTGCAGGGCCTCGGGAGCTTACTAGTCGAGCTTGGTGAATTGAAAGAGTCAGGCGAAGTCGAATTGGATCGGCTGAACCTTCAAAGCAAAGTGCTGGCTGACCAGGCTCAGCTACAGACTGGCAATGCGTCAATTGAGAGTCTGATTGAATGCAACGAAGTTCTCCAGGTCATGGTCGATCACCAATTGCAAGGATCTGGAATGGCCGACTCCATGACCTTAAGGTTCGCGGCAATGAACTACATCGCGATTGGATCGGCATACAAAGAGCTCGGAAACCATGCGGAGGCGCTCGAGTATTTCAATAAGGCGAGCAAACAACTACAGAGCTTGACCGAAGTCTACGCTCTAGCCGGTCATTTCCGCGTTAGTTGGTTCGAAGCATTGAAGGCTATTGCTCAAGTCAAATGGGAAGAAGGTGATCGCAGCCAGGCGCTCGAATCGTACCTACACGCCAATCGCCAGATCGAACTGTTAGCACAATTAAATCCCCAAGACGAAAAGGTGCATCGCAGAGCTGCACTGATACAAGCCGAATTGGGTGACCACTATGTAGAGCAGCAAGAGTCTGAGCGCGCGGCAGAACTCTATTTATCTGCTGGCAAGTATGCCAAACGAACCGCAGACAATCCGTTTCGCATGAATCCAGACAATACTGAAGATCTGAACTTGGCGGTTGAACTCTTCGAAAAAGCATCACAAGCATTCGCGTCAGCAGGATTCCCCGACCTAGCAGAGTCGAGCAAGAAATCTGCTGAGGCAATTCCACTGAAAAACTAGGGCATTGTCCAGCTTATTCTTAGAGCAGTGAAAGCACGCCAACTGTTTGTTGATCTAAGTGAGCCTAGATATAGCCGTCGGGTGCTGTCCATTCTAACCCGGGCCTTCCAGGCCTTCCAGCCAGCGCTTGCCACAACTTTCACTACGAGGCCAATTCTAATCTAATCTCGATTGTGCCAATGACGGCGGTTCCCCATTGCTCAGCAAATTGGCGTGTAGGACGCGACTTCATGCAGCAAAAGCCGATGATGCATCAATCACGCTTGTGTTTGAATGGATCGTGAGGCGTCGACGTGTGGCAGACTGTGCACTGGGAAATTGTTCCGGCGAACCCCTGGTGCTCAATGGCCTGCACATTGTCGGCATCCGTTACAGCGGGTCCGATTGCATGGGGACTGCTGTGGCATGCTGAACAGTGAACGTTGCCATGGCCGCGCGAATCCTTGAATAGTTTCCCCCGCTCTTCGAATTCGAATTCTGGCCGACGTTGGCTATGACAACTACCGCAAGTCGGTTGAGATACCCAAGGAGTCCGCGCTGGATTGGCAACGGCTCGTTCGTTGCCATGACAGTCCGAACAAAAAATTCCTTTAGTAAAATGGATGTCTCTCTGGCAATTGGTTTGGAAGCCAGGATGGCAGGCGTAGCAGGAATTCTTTCCCATCGCTCTTAGCGGTGCAACTCGATCGGCGTGCGCGCCGTGCATCGCGTGTGATAGAGACGAAACGCCCTGAACGCCGGGTGTTCCCAAGGCTGGATCTGCATGGCAGCTTGCACACAGCACGGATTGCCCATTGGCAGCGGATAGTTCCAGCGTTGTGTTATGCATGCGGTCATGATCGCGAAGGATATCGAATTCGACCTCAGCGGCAGTCACCGGAGTTCCCGCTGGAACGTTCGGATGACATAAATTGCAGCTGATTTCCCAAGAAACCGGTACGACGGCGTGAGTCGTCGCCAAAGTGGTTCCACGCGATTGGACCTTGATCTCAGATAGTGGATATGGATTAAGCGAGCCCCTGTCGTCAATCGGTGTCACTGGTATTCCTGTTGCTGACCAGTCGTTATTTCCAGTTGGTTGCATCACTCCGCTCAAGCCATTGCCCGTCAGGCCGACATTGGGTTGCAAGGCGACCCCAAAAAGCTGCTGTGCATACAGCCAAAAGTTGGTCTTGTCGGCTGAGTGCGTGTTACTTGGTATCGCATACGTAACGTCGACGCCGTTGGTGACAATATCCGGCTCCTTGCCGCGGCGTATCACTTGAGCGTGCAAATTGTTAAACGGCGGTAAGATGCACAATCGCGAGAAATCTTGATTCATGCAGTGCATGCCCAGATCGTTGTACCCCAACACAACGTAAGAGCCGTTGGCCGATCCGCCACCTTCCTCTTCCTCTTCCTCTTCTTTTTCTTCTTGCTCTTCCTCTTCTCGACCGCCACGCTTCCTTTCGGGGCGTTGGCGACTGCGGATGCTCGGTGGTGAACCAGCGGCGGCCTTAGTGGCTCGCTGGCTCTGCTCAGTTTCGTCAGCTACCGAACGTCTGGCGAACATGGCCACGAAAATTGCCAGGAGCAAAATGTTTGCGGCGACCAGAAAAGTGCGCAGGGTCGAAACGGGGGGGGAATCTGGCTTCATGGGTTCCGCTTTCGTTTGGAGCTGACGAATTCCCTCAGAGAAGCCCCATCGGTATCACGAAGCCGCCAAGACATTTTCAAAATCTGCTGGCGTACTCGAGTAGGGGCCCGTTCAGCCCAGGAAGACCTGCCGACCGAGTCAGGCGGAATTCCCGCTTGAACACGTCGCCGTCGGTGAAATCGTCACTGAACACGTTGCCATCCACGCTCGCCAGCTTCATTTGCTTTCTGCACCATTTAGATGGCGGACGCAAAACGACACGTACTGCTGCCAATCGAAATCAGTGATATCGTGCTCACCGGTGCGCAGGTGGTAGCCAATCCTGTCGCCAATCGAGTGGTCTGGAGTGGGCCAATTGGCAGTACCCAAACCTGCGTATCCCCAAAGCCGATAGACCGGTTCCGCGTGGACAGCACTCAGAAATTCGCCTTTTGGATCGGCCAACAAATCGTTGGTTGCACTGGCGATATACACCGGGCGTGGAGCCATCATGGCAATTAACATATGCTGGTCAAAAGGCAACTCAGTTTCTCGGTCGATATAGTTGTGAAAGCGCTTGCAGTAACGCCATGAGGCATGTGCGATCGAGTAGGCGATGTTTTCGCCAAAGTTTCTTCGGGCCAAGGACGCACCGCCTTCGCCACTATTATTGGAAATAACGACGGCAAACCTCTCGTCTTGGGCCCCAGCCCATAAGGCCGTTTTGCCGAGCCTGGAGTGTCCGAACACTGCGATACGCTGGGAGTCAATTTGAGGTAGGGTCTCGAGATAGTCCACTGCACGGCTCAGTCCCCAAGCCCAAGCCCCTATCGCGCCCCATTCGTTGTCTCGCAGTTCGGTGCGACCTTCAAGAGCGGCGACGTAACCTCGTATCCCATCTCGCCAGCCGGCAATGTGGTCTGGTTCGATATCACCATAGTAAAGAGTCGCTACCGCGAAACCCTGGCTCAAGGCAATCGCGATTGGCCAGCGACTGGCGTTAGCGCCACGTATGGCCTCGGTGGCAACGTTGTCGACGACGACTCCAGGTTTCGGCCGCATCCACTTTTGAGTTATTGGAATGGCAGGATCAGCTTCGACACTGGCATTGCCATTGAAATTTAACCCCAGCAGAACTCCCACCGGATGACTGATACCGTTGGGAACATACAACATCAAATCAATGCTTGGGGACTGTGGGTCATCGAAGAATTGAAGATTGATCAGCGTGCGGGTTGCAAGTCCGCCGACAGCATCGGTTCGCTCAGCATTGACAGTAGCCCGCATATGCCAAGGTAGTTCGGGTGTGTGTCCGTACATCAGATCCCTGAAATCGTCCATGGTTTCATCGCGTCGATCTCGCCACGAGTGTGGGTCGACAATCGAATGGCCATCTTTGCTGAGCAACGGATCCGGCAGTTGGTATTCAATGACTTTGCTTTCGTCGTAGTTTCTTCCGTGCGAAGTGTCTTGCGCGGCCGCCCGACTGCGGACAAAGAAGGGGACGCACACCAAGCTTGTCCATACAATTGCTGGCCAATACCAACGGATGCCCTGGTTTTGTTGGCCAATCTGCAAGTGCCCACGCATTTTTTAATCTTTCAATGAATTAGCCGATTGCTGAACAGTCAGTGTGGCTTGCCGCACAGAAAATGCATCTTCACCGGAAAACAGTAAGTGGACGGTTTTCCCATCTTCGCTCATCCATTTGGTAGGCAAGCTGCTGGTCTCGCCCGGTCCCACGTCCCAGTTGGATGTATAAAAAACCGTCGTCCATGGTCCCCAAGGCTCCGGTGCATCGTAGATTCCAAATCCACCTTGGAATCTTGGTCCCTGGGGATGGGCAGATTCGGGCAGCACTTGGCACCAGAGATAGCGTTTCAGGCCTGAATCATAAGTGATACCACTGCGATAACATTTACCAGCATGGGCGAATACAGCTCCTCGAGCTGCAATATCGGCCACGAATTTGGGCGAACCGTCAGCCTGCAGCCCCTGGTAGAAACTGTATGCATTCCTGGCAGTTATCTGATCCTTTGGCACGCGGGCAAGGACCATGCGATCCGCGGCCTGATACGCGCTGTCACTATCCTGCGAGAAAACATAGACATAGTTGTCTCGCGCACCGGCGTAGTTCTTTCCAAAATTCAAAAAGGTAGGGCAACCAAAGCTCGACTTGAATTTCCAATCCGCTGCGGTCCATGTCTGGCCATGATCTGTCGACCAGTGCAGCTGAGCGTTTTCGGCGTTGCGCAGCCACAGGTAGAGCACTCCATCGACCATCAGGATCCCACTAGCCTTCTTGCCCTGGTCACCCTGACCAACTTGCTCAATACTCTTGGATCGAAGGTTTACACCTGTGAAATCGCGGGGACCTCCACTGATTTTGGCCAATCCCAAGCTCAGTTTCTTCTCCACCAAGGGCTCGAATCCCCAGCCATCACCGTAGGCTGTTAGCAATTCATCCGTGTCGCACCAGGTAGTGGGCCAGTTGTCAGAACCCTTGGCCTTGCGGACGATGGTGTCAACCGGTGCCCACTGGACGGACGTAATGACTGTGCTGGGCAAGTACGGCGGCGAGATTGCACTGACCACCGGGGGGTGGACAGCATGGGGCTGATCGACTGAGGCAACGATTGGTTGCAAAAACGGTGCGAGCACGCGATAGTGATCCTGACCATCTACACGTGGCCAGCTGACCCCCTTGTCACCGCCACGCACAACGACCATATCGAGGGAGGGAATGACGACAATTAGACTGTCATACAATCCCCATGCCCAGAACGCATCTCGCGGCACTCCCGCGAGAGATCCATCTCCATTGTTCCACCAAAGCAAACTGTAGTGGTCTGACGCGTTGCCATGTGCTTCAGGTGTCCACTCTTCGATTCCTGCCAGACGTTTCAAAGGGTGGCTAGCCATGGCGACGAATTCAGGTGTAATGATGTGCTCGTTCTGCCAGCGACCTTTCTGCAGATAGAGATACCCCAGTCGTGACATGGCTTCTACATTGGCGTGAATCCCGGCGCCAAATTCACGCCGTGGAATCTGGTCGAGCGTGTGTGCGCGGTACTGATTGTTGCGCCACCTTAAATCTTGACGCGAGATGCCCAGCGGCGTGAATACGCGTTCAAACATCAGCTCCTCGAGGTCGCGACGGTAGACCAGCGTCAGGCACTCGGCCAGCCAGTTGGGGCCGCCATCGCTGTAGTGCCAGCGAGTTCCTGGTTGGAATAATAGCGGCTCGTATCCGCCGGGCTTGTCGAATCCAGCGGTCTGGGTGGCCAAGTGAAAAAGTGTGACTTGCGGCAGCCAACCAGATTTGGCATTGTCTCCAGGCGGAATCCCGAATTTCGTGTGATACTGGCTGGCGGGGGCATCCAGATCGACCAAGCCATCCTTAATAGCCACGCCCAACAT
>JAGQPR010000321.1 GCA_020426625.1 Planctomycetales bacterium | reverse complement strand
TCCCACTACGGACCAATCCTAATTTTTAGCTGTCCCAAACCACTAGCCTTTTTTCAAAACTTTACACCTGAGTTGTTTTTCGCTCGACTCGATAGCTTCCTCTAGGACGGACAATCGCAACCCTTCTATCCCACCGAATGCTCGCTCCCCTTAATCTTTCATGTCGCCCCTAAGCATCCAAGCAGAAGTCTTTCCGTACAATTAGCCGTTTTGGCGTTAGCTGCGGTTGTGCAAATATCAGAAGACTTGCGAGTTGGTGCTTAGCACTACTGACCTCTGTCAATAGCGAAGAAATAAGCTGAAATCATCATGCACAAACTGATCACTTGCTTGACAATATTGGTCTCGGCTCAAGCCGCTTTTGTCTGCCAGGCCGCCCAGACGCGCCCAAACATCCTGTTCATCATCGTCGACGACCAATCTCCGTTTGATCTGAAGGTTTACGATCCACAGAGTCGTTGCGATACGCCCACGATTCAGAAGTTGGCCGCGGAGGGGATGGTACTCGATGGAGCCTACCATATGGGCTCGTTTAGCGGTGCAGTGTGTACTCCGTCACGTCACATGGTAATGACCGGCAGGACGGTATGGCATCTACCAAACTGGCAAAAGGGGCAACACTGCCCGGATAACATCCTGGATAATGTCATGGCGGAGGTCTTTAACCGCGCTGGCTACGATACGATGCGCACGTGCAAACGAGGCAATAGCTATGCGGCAGCTAATCAAAAGTTTTCTGTCGTCCATGATGCGACCAAAAGGGGAGGCACCGACGAAACCGGAAGCTATTGGCACGGCGAACAGGTGATGAACTACCTTGTCGATCGCCAACAGGCCCAAGATCAGGACCCGTTTTTGATTTACTTTGGTTTCTCACATCCTCATGACACTCGCGATGGCAAGCCTGAGTTGCTGGCCAAGTACGGAGCTGTCAACCATGCCGATAAGGAATCCATTCCCCCTGCAAACGACAAGCAACCGCCCGTCCCCGTAAACTATCTGCCAGCGCACCCATTCCACCACGGCCATCCCGGATTGCGAGATGAAGTGGCTGTTTCAGGTGTGTGGGAGCGGCGCGATGAAACGACTATTCGCAATGAGTTGGGCCGACAATTTGCCTGCAACGAGAACATCGACATTCAAATTGCCAGGGTGCTGAACAAACTGGAGGAAATGGGCGAGCTCGATAACACATACATTATCTATACAGCCGATCACGGGATGGCCATCGGACGACATGGTCTACAGGGCAAGCAGAATCTTTACCAGCATACATGGCGCGTACCGTTCATTGTTAAGGGTCCCGGTATCAAGCCAGGTCGCGCCGAAGGCAATTCCTACCTGCTGGATGTCTTGCCGACATTATGCGATTTGGCTGGCGTCGAGATCCCGGAAACCGTCGAGGGAAAAAGCTTGTTACCAGTACTCAAGGGGGAGCAAGCCACGGTGCGGGACACGCTTTACGGCACGTATTCCGGTGGTACCAAGCCCGGCATGCGCGCCGTCAAGCACGGTGACTGGAAGCTGATTAAGTACGATGTCTTAGAAGGTTCGGTGCACGAGACGCAGTTGTTCAATCTGGCCGAAAATCCCCATGAATTCTTGACTGCAGATTTGGCGGAAGATCCGCAATACTCAAGCAAGCTGATGGAAATGGAAGCCTTGCTGTTGGCCGAAATGCGGCAGCACGATGATCCCTACCGATTGTGGAATCAGCCCAACGACGGCTTGGAAGCGCCTGAAACGAAAAAGTAATTCGCTGTATCTTGTTGGCACGCGGCTTCCTGGTCCGCAGTGGGCTTCTCATACGCACATGATAAGGGAACTAGTATTGCAGTCCGAATCGGCATATCAGTTGGTCGACGATGCCATCCGTCAGCGCAAGACCACCAAAGTCCTCGCTGACGTCGAATTGCCCACCACGGATATGCGTGGCGTAGTGGAGGAATTGATCGAAGTCGCTGGCTGGGCTCCTTTTCATCGGCAATGTGAATCACGACATCAGAGCCAACAGCTCAATGGCATCGTACCTTGGCGTATGTACTGTATCGACGCCCAGGGCTGTCGGCAATTGAGGCGTGCGTTGCCGAGTGAAAACGCCGGCAAGCTCCCAGCGATGTTGGCAGCTGCAGACGTAGTGATACAGGTGACTTGGTTGCCTAATTCACCGAGCAGCGAATTCCAACCGTCGCCAGATCACCTGTTTGAACCTACTCTAGCCAACATGGAGCACATCGCGGCAGCTTCTGCAGCGATCCAAAATTTACTGGTCGCTGCCACCGCTCGCGGTATTTCAACGTACTGGTCCAGCGGCGGCGCACTGCTGCGTGACGAAGAACGTTTCCGCCTGCTGGGCATCGGTCAAAATGAGATTCTGTTGGGTTCCCTGTTTCTTTTTCCCCAGGCGGTGGAGCAGGCGCAGGTCGTTGGCAGTAAGCTTAGAGAGCAACGCCGCAGACCTGACAGCTGGGCGAGATGGGTGCAATTGGCAATTTTTCTGCTGGGACTACTCTTTATGCCTGCAGCGCGAGCCGAATTAACCGAAACTGCCAACCAAGACTGGCTCCCTGGCCTGGACGTTCACATTCGTCAACTGGAGGCGGACTCACGAACTCTCACTGAAGAACGACAGCAACTATTGTCCAGGGCAGCCGTGGATATCGCCCAGGATTATCGCCAGTCCCAATCTACGCGGTTGAATTTCATTTGCACACACAATTCTCGTCGCAGTCATCTCGGCCAAGTTTGGGCAGCCATTGCAGCGCACGCGTATCACTTGAATATAAATTGTTTTAGCGGCGGCACTGAAGCCACCGCGTGCAATGCAAGAATCGTGCGATCCCTGCGGCGAGCTGGCATGAGCGTTGTGACCAAGAATCCAGACGCAGCGAACCCAGAATATTGGCTCCAATTTGCCGAGACGGAACCGCCCATCACGCTTTTTTCTAAGCGCTACGATCATCCAACGAATCCACGACAAAGGTTCTTCGCCATGATGTGCTGCGACGACGCAGACAGGAATTGTCCGATCGTTCCGGGTACGGTCGGGCGCGTCGCGCTGCACTACCAGGATCCCAAGGAATCTGATGGCACCGATCGCGAGCGCGAGACTTACGACGCCCGTCGAGACGAAATTGGTGCTGAAATGTTTTTCCTAATGCGAGAACTTGCTGAGCGGATCAAGCAATAGACACCCTGTACCAAATGATAGCAATGCGTTCGCGCAGCATTTCCGAACCCAGAATTGCCGCCAGAATCATGTGATAAAACGATATGTCGGCAGACCGGATCGACGTGACGACCTTGGAAGACTCGCTGGGCAACGTCTCAACCTTATTGAAATATCTCGACCACATCCTACCACGCCGAATTCGTCGGGCGTTTGTATTGAAAATAATGCAAGCTGCTGTAGACGCAGGGGGGGGATTTCGCAACAATTCTGGCCCAGCAGGAACTCGAAATCATGGAGTGTTCGAGTCCGGCTACGACCCAGCCATAGATTGTATTTTCACGGAGGAATTGAGATGGCGAGAAAAGCGCTCATCACCGGCATCACTGGACAAGATGGTTCGTATCTTGCAGAGTTTCTGCTTAGCAAGGGGTACGAAGTCCATGGGACATTCCGCCGCGCTAGCACGCCGACCTTCGATCGCATACAGCACTTGGTTGACGACATTCAGGTGCATCAAACTGATTTAACGGATCAGTCGTCGCTCTTCAAGCTGGTACGTCAAGTTCAGCCAGACGAAGTCTATAACTTGGCAGCACAAAGCTTTGTCGGCACCAGCTGGGACCAAGTCATTGCCACCGGTGACGTGACTGGACTGGGGACGGCGCGCATCCTGGAAGCCATTCGTTGCGTCGACCCAGGCATCCGATTCTATCAAGCCAGCAGCAGCGAGATGTTTGGTAAGGTACACGAAACACCGCAACGAGAAACTACAGTACTGCACCCTCGCAGTCCTTACGGTGTGGCCAAAGTCTACAGCCACTATCTAACGATCAATTTCCGGGAAAGCTATGACATGTACGCTTGTTCGGGAATCCTCTTCAATCACGAATCACCCCGACGTGGCCTGGAGTTTGTGACAAGAAAAATCACGCATGCCGTGGCCAGGATCAAGATGGGATTGCAAGACGAATTGCGGCTGGGGAACCTTGACGCCAAGCGCGATTGGGGATTTGCTGGCGACTACGTGGAAGCCATGTGGATGATGCTGCAACAGGAATCACCGGACGACTATGTGATCGGTACGGGCGTCACGGTGCGAGTTGGAGACTTTGTTGAGCTAGCATTTGCCGAGGTAGGACTGGATCCGGCCGACTATGTCATTGTGGATCCAAAATTCTATCGGCCTGCAGAAGTCGATATTTTACTTGCAGACCCAGCCAAGGCTCAGCGGCAATTGGGATGGCAGCCCAAGACAGACTTGCAAGCGTTGGTTCGCATGATGGTTGAACACGACTTGAAATTGGCCGAGCAAGAGGCTCATCAACTCAACCGCCAAACGACGCTGCGCGTGCGTCGCGCAGCATAATCTTGTGAAGCGCTTTTGACAGTAGACGCTGTGGCTGTAGTGGGGCGAACGAAATGGTGCCGTCGGCAGTTTTCGCCTTGGGCGTTGGGAATTTTCAAGATTTCGATTGGCCGCGCAGCGATTCCCAGCACGATTGGGCAGTAGTGTGCGGGAATTTGCGGTGGGCAGTAGAAACCAGCGCCTTCCGCACATCGAATTCGACTTGAAAGGAGGATTCGCTATCTTCCTTGGCCGCCTGGCTGGGTCTTGCGATTTTCTCTATTCTCGCTACGCTCCTGATCTACGCACCAGTTGCCGAGCAGTGGATCGGCCAGGCCTTTCCCACGACTCTACTGGCTATTCTTTGCCCGGTACAGAATGACGCTTGCGCAACCATGGCCGCTTGACGAGAGCATCACAACTGGACGCAACCTGAATAAGCTTTCAATTCATATTCCTGGGATGATCTTCTGTAGGGATCACCTTTCCACCTGAGTAGGAGGCATTCGCCAATGCTCCAAGTGCAATTGCCTGATGGTACGATTGTTGAACATGCTGCTCACGCTACTGCCTTGGATGTAGCGGAAGGCATTGGTGCCCGGCTGGCCAAGGCTGTCGTGGCAGCCAAGGTTGGTGATCTGACGGTTGATGCCATGCGCCCGCTGGACGACGTGACTTCTCAGTCGCCGATCCCTCTACGGTTATTGACCGAGCGGGACACCGAAGCCTTGGATGTTTTGCGCCATTCATGTGCGCATGTGATGGCGCGTGCGGTGATGCGACTTTTCGAAGGTGTGTCGCTGGCTTTTGGGCCAACGATCAACAACGGCTTCTACTACGATTTTGACCTGAAGCAGAAGCTGAGCGTCGATGACTTTGAAGCCATCGAAGCCGAAATGGCGAAGATTATCCAGGAGGGAGAGAGTTTCGATCGCTTTTCGTTGGGACGTGACGAAGCGCTGCAGTTGTGTACTGACCTGAAACAATCGCTCAAGGTTGAACATATTCAAACTGGCTTGGCTGAACATGAACAACTTGGCTTTTATCGCCAAGGAGAGTTTGTCGATTTGTGCCGTGGTCCTCACATTCCTGACGCCAGCAAGATCAAGGCGTTTAAACTGCTGAGCGTTGCTGGCGCTTACTGGAAAGGAGACGCGAAGGGCAAACAGCTCCAGCGCGTGTATGGAACAGCCTGGTTTAGTCCCAAAGATCAAAACGCCTACCTCGAGCAACTGGAGCAAGCGCGGCTGCGAGATCATCGCGTGCTCGGCAAGAAACATGGGCTGTATCAAATCAGTCAGGAAGTTGGCGGTGGCCTGTGCCTGTGGCTTCCCAAAGGTGCTCGTGTCCGCGTCTTGCTGGAAGATTTCTTGCGTCAGGAGTTGTTGCGGCGTGGTTACGAACCAGTCTACAGTCCCCACATTGGCCGCGTGGAATTGTACGAGACGAGTGGGCACTTTCCTTACTACCGGGATAGCCAATTCCCACCGCTATTTGTCGAACAAGCGGGTGGATTGGTCGACGGTTGGATTGACCGCTTGCAGTCAGCAGATGGCTTGACCTCGGAGCAGGAAAGGCAGCTGAGTGAGGCGGCAAAGGTTTTGGGAGCCGAAATACCTGACTACCAACCAGAGTCGGACGTCGAATCACGTCTCGCTGCCTTGCAAGCTTGGCAAAGAGCTCACGAAAGGTATCTCGTCAAACCGATGAACTGCCCGCACCACGCCCAGATATTCAAGGCGCAGCCGCGTTCTTACAAGCAGCTGCCCCTGCGGTTGATGGAATTCGGCACAGTTTATCGCTACGAGCAAACGGGTGAACTGAACGGCATGTTGCGAGTCCGCGGCTTGACGCAGGACGATGCTCACATATTCTGCACACAGGATCAGGTCGAAGAGGAGTTTCGCAACACGATCGAGCTGACCCGCTTCGTGCTTGAGAGCGTTGGCCTGAGTGACTACCAAGTCCAACTTTCGCTGCGCGACCCCAACAGTGACAAGTATGTGGGCAGTGAGGAAAATTGGGCCAAGGCCGAAAGTGCCTTGCGAAAAGTGTTGGAAGAAAGTGGGCTCAGCTTCCATGCTGCTGAAGGCGAAGCTGCATTCTACGGTCCCAAGGCGGATTTCATGGTTCGCGACTGCATTGGCCGCCAGTGGCAATTGGGAACTGTACAGCTCGACTACAATCTGCCCGAGCGGTTTCAATTGGAATACGTCGGTTCGGACAATGCGATGCACCGACCAGTCATGATCCATCGCGCTCCATTCGGTTCGATGGAGCGGTTCGTAGGCGTGTTGATCGAGCACTTTGCTGGAGCCTTCCCTATGTGGCTGGCCCCCGAGCAAGTTCGCTTGTTGCCGCTGAGCGAAAAGACCAACGACTATGCACTGGAGCTGGAGAAGAAGATGACTGCGGCTGGCTTGCGCGTGACCTGCGATTTGCGTGGAGCTAAGGTACAAGCCAAGATCCGCGACGCGCAATTGGAGTTGATTCCCTACATGGCGGTGCTAGGGCCGAAAGAGGCAGAGGCCGGAGCTTTGGCCCTGCGAGATCGGATCGACGGGGACTTGGGCGCCATGCCCTTCGAAGCAGCGTTAGAAAAGCTACTGGACGAAGTTCGCAATCGAACGATACGCCAGGTCGCTAAACGAGAACAAACAGAATTACCTGAGACCGCAGAAACCGGTGGACACGAGTACTAGCACAGAATTGTATTCGCCTCGACCGTCCGACGCGACAAATTCGGGATTAGATCCCCATTTGGGACAGTAGGTCAGCGACCCGGCCTACTGTGCCGACTAATACTGGGTGCGACCCGCTAAACTGCTCGGTCGCAGCCCGCAAGCGTTCGGCAATGCTCGCGCTGCTAATCTCGTTCTTGTCCAGCGTATCTTCAATTTCAGCGACCGTCGCCCGCAGAAGTGCGACGTGCTCCGCATCAAAGTCCTTGACTTCTTGCAACTGCCGATGCAAATCTTGCAGCGTTTCGTCCAGCGTCTGGCGCATGCGTTTTTCCCAACGAGCGGAATCGAGACTCGAAAGCATTCTCATGAATTACAATTGAATTGTAACCCAGGAATGCAATAGAGGCAGCCCGCGTCGCGATCATGTGCGGCGCGTAGCGATCATGCGTGGCACCTACGTTGTTCAGTCGCCCTCACAAACGATTTTGCTACTTGTCGCTCTGGTCATGCCCCGTTGCTTGAATAATCCGTTCTATTTCGTCGGCAGTCATTCCCTGGTTGACCAGCATTTGTTTCAATTCAACCTCGTTGCGATGCTTTACGATTGCTGAAACTCCTGAGACAATTGCTGAAACAATCATCCACGCAAAGACGCCAGCGATCGCCACGATGGGAATTGCGAATGGTGATGCAAAGAGACTCATATTGCCTAACTTTTGAAACAACAGCGAATTCTAAACGTGGATTGCGAGTACAATTCCAGGCACCAAAGTACAAAATCAAGTTTGGAACGGCTGCTTAGGGCGAGAGCGGCACAATTGAGCGCGCCGCGTTTTAACTTGCTCCCCAGCTCTGCCTAGGAACGCACTGTCGTCGAGGCTCCGCCTCACCAGTATTGTCGATTCACCCATTGCGGCTGACGCCAAAGTACTATTCGCCCGGTCTGACGTGGGGCTTACGCAATGATGCGTATCCGATAATAGCATCAAAGCTGGACGCAACCGGTATTAATTGCCTAGTGACACGAAATTGATGGTAAGCAGATCCACATTGACCATTTCGCAGACCGCGAGCGAATCTTGGAATAATTCCGGCAAACCAACTGGAAAACGATTTCAAGTGGCACCCATGCACATAGGACAAGTGCGCGTTGATCCCCCCATTTTGCAAGCCCCAATGGCAGGGTTTACCAATTACGCGTTTCGACAAGTAGTCCGGGAGTACGGCGGTGTTGGCTTGCAGACTACCGAAATGGTGAATGCCCGAGGCTTCGCCTGGTTGGATGAGCACACGACTGAGCATCCTGACAGGTTGTGGGGCATTAAAGACGAGGCTCGCCCGCTGGCGGTTCAGATTTGGGACAACGATCCGCACACCATGGCCAAAGTGGGGCGACGCTTGGTGGACGAATACGCGGTCAGCATCGTAGACATCAACTTTGGCTGTCCAGTCAAGCAAGTAACGGAGAGAGCCCACAGCGGTTCCTATCTGCTGCGCGAGCCACAGCGGATGCATGCCATCATCTCCGAACTGGTCAAAGCATGCGCACCGACGCCCGTAACAGCCAAGATTCGACTAGGCTGTACTCGCAAGACTGCCAACGCGGCTGAAGTTGCCAGAGTCGTTGAGGAAGCGGGGGCTGCTGCACTGACCGTCCATGGCCGTACCGCAGAAGACTACTTCAAGGGTTCGGCTGATTGGGAGCAAATCGCGGCTCTTAAGAAACACCTAAAAAATATCCCACTGATCGGCAACGGCGATTTGGATAGCGCCGAAAAGGTGCTCTTCGCGTTTCGCAATTACGATGTAGACGGAGTGATGATCGCGCGGGCTGCCTTGGGCCGACCTTGGCTTTTCGCACAGGCGGCAGCAGCTCTCCGTGGTGATCCTATTCCAGCTGAACCATCGTTGGCAGACCAGAAGGAATGCATGCTGCGTCATTTTCAGCTGGTAGTCGACCGATTCGGTGCAGACAAGGGCACGCATCTGATGCGCAAGTACGCTTGTTGCTATGCGCAAGGCCGCAAAGGAGCTCGCTTGTTTCGGACGCATGCAGCTCACGTGGAATCCCCCGCACAGTTCTATGATGTCGTCAACGCTTACTTTCCCACCGAGGACATGGACTAGAAAGGTCGCATCCAGCTTTGATGCATCGGGTCGAATGGTCATAATTGTGAGCTTTCATGCATAATTCGCGGCTTTGGCGTAGCCACGGTTGTTCATTTAATCAGAAAACTTGTGCGTTGGTGCCTAATAGCCTCATTCTTCGCCGAGCGAAGAACAGACCTCTGATTCCCCAGGTTAACCTATGCACGGATGTGTATTGGAGAAGCGACAGCCCTCTTACTGAACACCCCGAAATCCAGCAACACAGGAGACATCAAAAAATGTTGAATCCCAGCCGCATTGTCATATTTCTTGTTGGTACCATCGTTGCGTCTGCAGCGAGAGCAGATGACGCGACGCAAAGCACTCGTCCAGCGCGAAATCCCAACCCAGCCATGGAGAAAATTCAAG
>JAGQPR010000320.1 GCA_020426625.1 Planctomycetales bacterium | reverse complement strand
CGACTATGGGAATGAGAGAAAAGGCGCCGCAGCAGCCCTCCAACGCGCTTGGGCCAAGAGAAGTCTCGGCAATCGGCGATTCAACCGTGAGCGTGCATGGCGGCGAGGCACGCAAGAAGCCGTGCGACGCGATTACCGACTCAATAGTTTGCAGCTCAACGTTTACGTTTGAAGACTCAGACTCAATTATTCGGTTTATCGAGAACAACGAATCGCGAGAGGAATACGGCAGATACGGAAATCCCAATGAACGAGTCGTGGAACGAAAACTGGCAGCCTTGGACGCTGGCGAGGATTCGATCGTATTTTCCTCCGGCATGGCGGCAATTGTTGGGCTATTGATGGCCAAGTTGAGCGCTGGCGATGAGATTGTTTTCTTTGATCAGTGTTATCATCGCAGCCGAGAGTTCTGCTACAAGCACTTGGCCAGGTTTGGTGTCGTTACCCATCAAGTGCCGACTGGCGATTTCGCTGCTATGGAAGCGGCGATAAACAAACGCACAAAACTGTTGGTCAGCGAGTCACCTACGAATCCACATCTGACATGCATCGATTTGGAGCAGTTCGTTGCTCTTGGGCGAGCTGCGGAAGTTGAAACCTTGATCGACGCTACGCTGGCAACACCATTTAACGTAAAACCGCTGGAATTCGGTGTCGACTACGTTTTGCATTCCGCAACTAAGTATTTGGGCGGGCACAACGACTTGTTGGCAGGATGCATTACTGGCAGCTCGGAAAAGCTGGAGTCCATCCGCAATCTGCGAGGAATCATGGGGGGCATCAATGCTCCGCAAAACCTGTATTTACTGCAGCGAGGACTCAAAACGTTTGCGCTTCGCATGGCGCAGCACAATCGTAACGGCCAGGCGATTGCCGAGTATTTGTCGGAACACCCGCGGATTGAGCGTGTGTTTTATCCCGGCCTGCCCAGTCACCCTTCCTACGAAATTGCTCGTCGAACGATGCATGGTTTCGGTGGTCTCGTTACTTTCCTAGTACGCGATGCCGATTGGCGACAAACTGCAAACATCGTCGATCGCGTCAAAGTGCCAAGGATCGGCCCCAGCTTGGGAGGCGTTGAGTCGCTGATCGAGCAACCTTTGTTGATGAGTTACTATACGCAGACGCCCGAAGACCGAGTGCGGTTCGGCATACCAGACAATATGATTCGCATGGCTTGTGGAATCGAAGATACTCAAGACCTGATCGACGATTTGGAACAGGCCTTGCAACCATGAAGTTTCGCACACGCGCTATTCACGTCGGCAACGATCCCGACCCGCAAACCGGGGCAGTGGTGACTCCGATTCACTTGGCATCAACATTCATCCAGCCTGGCGCCGGAGAATGGGGCAAGTTTGATTATTCACGAAGCGGTAATCCTACACGGACTGCCGTTCAGGAGACCCTTGCTTCGCTCGAAGGTGGCTGTGGGGCACTAGCATTTTCCTCGGGCATGGCAGCTACGCATTGTGCGACAATGCTATTGTCGGCGGGTGACCACGTGCTTGCTGGCATGGACATCTATGGCGGTAGCTATCGTCTCTTTCACAACATCTGTAAGTCTGCAGGTATTCAAGTCAGCTTGGTTGACTTGCAATCTCCCGATGCACTGAGCGCGCAGGTGCGTCCGAACACCAAAATGCTTTGGTTGGAGGGTATTGGCAATCCACGGCTAACCGTGCCCGACTTGCCGCGATTGACTGACATTGCACATGCAAACGAATTGTTAGTTGGCGTGGACAATACCTTTGCCACTCCCGTGTTGTTGAGACCTTTGGAATTTGGTGTGGATGTAGTCATGCATTCTGCCACCAAATACTTGGCGGGACATAGTGACTGTTTGGCAGGCGTATTGGCCGTTGCCGAGCCCAAACTATTGAACCGCTTGTACTACATTCAGAATGCCACGGGAGCAGTTCTTTCTCCCTTCGATTCCTACTTGTTAGCCCGCGGACTGAAAACGCTCGATCTACGTGTCCGCGAGCAAAGCCGTTCTGCACAGCGTATCGCCGAGTTTCTTGAGGGGCATGGCCAGGTACGGTCGGTAATTTACCCCGGCTTGGCCTCGCACCCCGACCACGAACGCGCCAAGCAACTGCTCGACGGAGGATTCGGTGGTATGATTACGTTCGAAGCGAATGGCGACTACGAAAGAACGAAACGAATTGTCAAGTCGACGAAACTATTTGGATTGGCGGTCAGTTTAGGCGCGGTCGAGTCGCTGATAGAGCAACCTGCATCCATGTCACATGCCAGCTACGATGCTGCAGCACGTGCCAAGGCTGGCATCAGCGATAGTCTTATTCGGTTGTCAGTCGGACTGGAGGACGTGGACGACCTGATCGAGGACTTGACTCAAGCGCTGAGTCACTAATCAGTTGGCTTTGGGAGAACTGCAATGAGTGACGAGAGTGCGAGCCAAGTAACGTCACAGGCCGCGCTACGTCACGTGGAGCTGTATACAGATGGTGCATGCAGCCGCAATCCGGGACCGGGAGGCTGGGCGTTCATTCTCCGCGATGTGCGGACGCGCAAGGAGTTGACCGGCTCGGGCGGCGAAAGCGACTCAACCAACAACCGCATGGAGATGAAAGCCGTAATTGAGGGCTTGAAGGCGCTGAAGAAACGCTGCCGCGTTAGCCTCTACTCTGATAGCAGCTATGTATTGCAAGGCCTTCAAACTTGGATGCATGGTTGGAAGAAAAAAGGCTGGGTCCGCATGGAGGGCAAACGAACTAAGCCTATCAAGAATGTCGAACTGTGGCAGGAGCTTGACCTGCTGGTGGCTAGGCACAGTATTTCTTTCCACCACGTACGGGGCCACAGCGGCCATCCCGAAAACGAACGTTGTGACGAGATGGCCGTGGCGGCAAGCCAAAAATTTTAGCTCATATCCGGGGTAGTTCCGTGAATCCGCTGATCTTGCTGGCCGTTGGACTCGGAATTGTATTGGGTGGAATCCTCTGGCTCAGACTGCATCCTTTCTTGGCGTTGATGCTGGGGGCGATGGCCGTTGGCGGACTTACAAGCCATGGAAATCTTCAGCGATCCATGGCTGCGAAATACCGCGGCGAATTGATGCGAGCCGCAATTCAAGAACAAGCCAACAGAACCGCTGGCGAACTGCAAGCTCATGGAACACCGTTCGATCGCCACGAGGTGAGGTCGAACGCGCAGCGTGAGATTTTTTCAAGACTAGACGAGTTTGAGGAAGCTGCGCGCGTTAAGGCCGAAGCCTATGTGTCGACCAACCCAGCGATCCGCCGCATCACGTTTGCCATGGGAGAAACGTTCTCCAAAGTCGGTCTGCTGATTGCTATGGCCTGCGTTGTCGGCCGTTGTTTATTGGCTAGCGGCGCTGCGGAAAGTATCGTCCGTCGCGCGCTGGGATGTGTCGGTGAGCGAGGAGCTCCGGTAGCATTTTCTGCCAGTACTTTCCTCCTTAGCATTCCCGTATTCTTTGACAGCGTGTTCCTGTTGGTGATCCCGCTGGCCAAAGCCACAGCGCTGAAGTTGCGAAGAAACTATCTTCTTTTCATTCTGGCCGTGGTAACTGGCGGTACCATGACGCATTCGCTGGTGCCGCCAACGCCAGGACCGCTCTTCGTCGCTGAGGAGTTGGGAGTCAATGTGGGTACCATGATACTCGCTGGCACGTCGATTGGACTGTGTTGTACAGTTGTCGGTCTGGTATGCGCATACTGGTTGAACCGGCGCGTGACCATTCCCGTGCGTGACACCACTGAGGCTCTCCAGCGGTTAGAAGATTTGTCTCGCAAGGATCTCGATCGCTTGCCACCGCTCTGGCTAGCATTAACCCCGGTAGTCTTGCCCGTTTTGCTGATCAGTGGTCTGACCTTGTACACCAGCCGGTTGCAGTTGACCGAATCGGTTCCAAGTACGTTGGCCCTGCTGGGAGACAAGAACGTTGCCTTGAGTATCAGTGCTGTGATCGCCATGTTGGTAGCGGCAGCCTATTTGAAGGAGCGTGCGGCATTTGCCGATCAGATGCAATCCGCCATCCAGGAAGCAAGTTTGATTATCCTAATTTGTTGTGCTGGAGGTGCATTCGGCGCCACGTTGCAGCAGTCCGGAATCGGGCCCTACGTGAGCTCTTTGTCGGGATCAAAGCCACTGGATTTTGCGTTATTGCCGCTCGCATTTTTACTGACAGCTGTGATTCGCGGTGCACAGGGAAGTTCAACGGTGGCCATGTTCACGGCTGTAGAAATCGTCGGCAGTCTGGCTCCAGACCTACACGCCCTTTCCTACCACCCGGTTTACCTGGCTATTGGCATCGGCTGTGGCTCGAAGCCTTTTCCTTGGATGAACGACAGCGGATTCTGGGTCATCAGTAGAATGAGTGGCATGACCGAACGGGAAACGCTGCGGACGCATACTCCCATGGTGACGATCATGGGAGTGAGCGGAATCCTGATCACGATGCTCGCCGCCAAGGTCTTCCCCATGTGTCCCTGATCGTTGAATTTGTTCCACTCAGTTACTTTCCGTGTTTGAAAATCTCCCGTCAGATAATGTCTTGCAGACGCTTGCCGAATCCGTCGTCATGCGAGCGAGGAACCACTCATGCAACGTTTTGTAATCTGCTTGCCCCTGATCATTTGTTGTGTTTGCGCTCGACTAAGTATGGGCCAATCAGGAGCTGTTGAGGCGTCTTCAACTAGCGGGCCGAGCAAACAAATTGAACCGAATAAAACGAGTGAGACCAAAAAGCCCAATATCCTCTTCATCATTACCGACCAACAGCACGGGAGTATGATGAGTTGCGTCGGGAATCCGCATCTAACAACTCCCTCGATGGATTATCTGGCAAAGGAGGGGATTCGCTTCGCCAATCCATATGTTTCAAATCCGGTTTGCGTTCCCAGTCGAATCAGTATGGCGACGGGTGTGATGGCTGGGCGCATGGGCGTACTGAACAACGGCATGCGCGCAACGATTCCGGATTACATTGACCAACACTCGATTGGAAAGCTACTCAAGGGCGCTGGCTACGACACTTTCTACGGAGGCAAAGTCCATATGGCTCCAGAACTGGTGCCAGCCAATGCGGGATACGATGAGTATTTCCGAGACGAGCGCGAGGCCTTGCCGGGAGCATGCATTCAATTCATCGAGCGTCCACGAGACCGGCCCTTCTTCGCGGTGGCTTCGTTTATCAATCCACACGATATCTGTTTTGCCTATAGCGCTTACAAAGGACAGTCGCCACGCGGGAAATCCAGTGTAGAACAGCTCTACCAGCAAGCCCAAAAAATGTCACTGGATGATCTCCCTCCGTTGCCGGACAATTACAAAATACCTGCTCTGGAGCCGCAGGCGCTTGCGTTGTTGGCCAATCCAAATGCAGTGACGCCCGCCTTTCTGATGCGACAAAAGTACGAGGATCGCGATTGGCGCATTTATCGATGGATCTATTGCCGATTGACCGAACAGGTCGACGAACTGATTGGACGCATTCTAGATGCCCTGAAACGAAATGGGCTAGATGACAAGACGCTGATCGTGTTCACCAGCGATCATGGCGATATGGACGCCTGCCACCGCTTGGCTTCCAAGGGAATCTTCTACGACCAGTCGGTCAAGGCGCCTCTGGTTATCTGTTATCCAGGACATGGAGTCCCTGGGCAAGTCAGTGAACAACTTGTTTCCAGCGGGCTGGATGTGCTGCCGACGCTGGTTGACTATGCTGGTGTTGAACTGCCGGCACATGTTCAAGGGAAAAGCCTCAGACCGCTGCTCGAAGGTAAGCAGGATACGAAATTGCGCCGCTATGTAGTGACGGAAAACCACACTGGCAGAATGCTACGTACCGACAGATTCAAGTATTGTGTTTACCGTGTGGGAACCATACGTGAATCTCTAGTAGACCTGCAAGAAGACCCCGGTGAGCTGGTCAACCTGGCCACAGATGATCGCTACCAGGCAACACTCAACGATCATCGAGAATTGCTGCATGCTTGGGTTGAGGAAACAAGAGACGATGATGCCAGGACTTTTGCCTTCGATTTCCAGCCAAGCGCCCAGTAGTTATGACCGAAACACTTGCCAGCAAGTTTGCCCAGCAGACCTTTTCCAATGGCTATGAATTGGTTGACGGCGTGCGCATGCACGCTGAAAATCCAGAGCATTTCTTGGTCCCGCCTGACGTCATCAAACGCCAGATACGCGTTGGGCATTTCGTAGAGCTGCGAGTCGATTCGCCAAGGTTTTCAGTCCATGAGGAGCAGGCTCAACAGTGTGTTTGCCCTTGCTGCGAAGGTCAACTCGCGAAACCCATTTTGCGACATACACACCCTGCTTCCCTAGTGACCGCGCCAGTCCAGCAAATGCCCTCTCGCGGTTGGGGGGAAGACTTTTGGGTTCGTGTCGAGATACAGGATTCAGATTTTTATGCTGGCACCGTCGACAATCGACTGTGTGAATCTCGATTGCATGGATTGTGTTACCGTGACCGAATTGTCTTCCATCAGAATCATATCCTGGCTGTGCACGGAGTGCATCGACTGGAAATAGTGGAGTCTATGCAGCTAGAAGACCTGCAGGAGTTGGCACATTGGCTGCGTAGCAATGGAAATCAGGGCGCATAATTACTGCGAACTGGTGTGTCGTGGCTCAATTCAAGGTTCGCATTCCGCCAGTCTAGTTAACAGACGTAGCATGGCAGCATAACTGTCGATGGTCGCGCTTTCACGGGCCGTGTGATAGGCGGTCGTTGGAATTTGCAACGTCGTTCCACGAATGGCTCCGGCGGTCGCGTTCATCACGCGGCCCAACTCGGTTCTTCCTAACGAGGATTGACGACCAGATGCTGCATTCTGCTGCACGATGTATTCATCCTTGAAGCAGTAGGAAATGCCTAGTCGATCGCATTCCTGTTGGACATGTTGAGTAAATTCGGGGTCAAAAACGGAATTTGAGTCACGGCGACGAAGCACGACTTGCTGCTTGACCGCGTCTTCGATTGGGAAAGGGCTGGTGTCCAGCACGAGAAGCTTTTGGGTGGCGTGGTCAGTCCGTTGGAAATACTCGACGATAAATCTCCAGCTTCGACCAGCCTCCTCGCCAGCCGCAAACAGCGCGGTGCCTTGGAAGCCGAGTCGAAACAGGTGAACCACCATGGCAACCGTCGCGATATTATCCAGCTGGGCCGACAGAAAACCGTCCTTGATGGCCAAACGATCCAAGAAGGATACTGGTGTTCCAGGCTGCAAGAATTGCAGGCCTTCTATCTCGAAGATCAGGTTTCTACGGCGGGGACAGACGTAGGCGTCATTGATGACTCCCTGCCCCAAATAGGCTCCCATGTAGGGCGTATGAGCTTGGACACGTTGGCCATGAAACCTACCGGCAATCGTCTCCATGAACTGTTCAGAAATGCTATCACCATTCAATTCACTGCGATTTCCCGCAATGAAGGCGGCGTACTGAAATTCATTCGGGCCAGTACAAAGCAGGCCATTGCGGTCAATATGTGCCGATAGATAGATGCTGTCCGGCTGAGATCCGTGGGCGACTAGCAGGCCCTGATACCTTTTGACCGTGACAGGAAATTCTTCCAGCTCTCGTCGCAATACCCGAAAAAACGAGTCTTCCGTGCCGACGACAGACGGCTCCCGCACAAGTGATCGCAATAAAGAGATACAGTCATCGACGGTGTCTTGGTCAAACATACTTGGTTCCACATTCAGTCTATTGACCGCCAGTGAACAACGTAACGCTTTGCCGATTAACCGCCATGACAAATTGGAGAGTCCGCTCCAGCCAGCTGCCAAATGTCTCTTGCACAGTGAGTGTCAAATCGGCTATGTCCGAATGCAAGCATCAGTTGCTGGAGCGCTGAAATTATGTAGTGATTCCCAGAAAAGGACAACGACCACTACTCTGCTGGCAGCCGATTGTACTACTTAGCACGACTTCTAGGGACAGAACGCAAAGGACTTGCGCATATGCTATATTTTCCGAAGCAATCCATCTACGCTGAGAGGACTATGTTCAAGACGCGGCAGAAAGTAGGAAAATACATCATCCAGGGTAAGCTCGGCTCGGGCGGATTCTCCATTGTTTACAGGGCCATGGATACCGTAGAAGGCATTCGCGTCGCCCTTAAAGTGCCCTTCGCGCGGCACCTGTCTTCCGATGTGCTCGCCGACTTCCGAAAAGAGGTTCGCTTAGTTGCGCAGCTAAAGCATCCGAATATTCTGGCCCTGAAAAACGCCGATTTTGTGGATGAGCACTTTTTGGTGGCATTTCCGCTGGGGGAAGGCAGTTTGGCCGACCGTCTCCGCTACAGAATTTCGACGTCTTTGGCATTATCCTATGCCGAACAGATTCTACGAGCAGTGGCGTACGCCCACGAAAATCACATCATCCATTGTGACATCAAACCGGAGAACATCATACTGTTCCCGGAGAAACAACTGGCACTCACTGATTTTGGAATTGCAAAAATCAGTCTTCGAACCGTCCACGGGTCCGGCTCCGGTACCCTTGGACATATGGCGCCCGAACAGGCGATGGGGAAGCCATCCTATCGATCGGACGTATTCTCAATTGGTTTGATCCTCTATCGCATGTTCGGTGGGCATTGGCCGGAGTACCCCTTTGCTTGGCCATTTCCAGGGCATCGCCGCCTCAAGTCAAACCTGCACAGTGATCTGATCGAGATGATCCAAAAATCGCTGTCTGTCAATCCAAGAGCTCGCTTTGCTGACGCTTCTGTAATGCTCAAAGCTTTCTTGAAAGCAAAAGCTCGTGCGGTGCGTCTCATCGAAGCGAATGCTACAAAGAGTCGCACATGAACGATCTTCAGAACGCGATCTTGGATGCACCGACCTACTACCTCGATAGCTTCATGGAAGTGCCCGTAGACCGCCAGTTTCTTCATGGCGCGGTCAGCGTCTTTTCGACTCGAAGTCCTGCAAAGCTGTCCTCCAATGAGGACGCTGCCGCTATCGTGCCATACGACGAGCGGACTGGCGTACTGGTGGTTGCGGATGGGATGGGCGGTCATGCCTCGGGCGAACTGGCTGCAAGGTTGGCGGTCGAATCGGTCGTCCATGCCGTCGTCGAAAACCGCAATTCGGGCTTGCTCTTGCGATCTGCCATCATCAACGGCTTTGAACTGGCCAATGCCAAAGTTCAATCGATCGGCAACGGTGCGGGCACGACATTGGCAGTTGTCGAAATCAGCGAAGAGCAGGTTAGGCCCTATCATTGCGGCGATTCGATCATTTTGGTGACCGGTCAAAGAGGCAAGATCAAGTTAACTACCACATCGCATTCCCCGGTAGGCTATGGCGTGGAAGCTGGTTTGCTTGAGCCTAGCGCGGCCATGCATCACGAGGATCGGCACTTGATTCTTAATGCGATTGGCAGCACGAATATGCGAATTGAAATTGGCTCGGCGCTCAAGTTGGCTGCCCGCGATACGGTCGTATTGGCAAGCGACGGACTTACAGATAATCTGCAAGTCGATGAAATCGTCCAAGTGATGCGCAAGGGAGCTCTCGCTCGATCAATTCAGTCGATCGCCACCATCTGTCGCGACCGCATGAATGGTTCGTCAGGCTTACTCAGCAAGCCCGACGATCTAACCATCGTCGCCTTCCGGCGCAATTGATCTTCAGCCTACAGAAAATGCCCGAATCAGGAACGATGTTCTCGAAGTCTCCTCGGAAGCCCTCCTACTGGTTAAAGCTTTGGTGTAAC